>DATIYQ010000293.1:0-14528 GCA_035517515.1 Binatia bacterium | reverse complement strand
GCGCGGCACCATGCGCGAGGTTTACCACCAGATGGAACGCGATAATCCCCAGCGCCAGGTTGGCCTCAATCGGCAATGCTTCGGCAGGTGCAGGGGTATGCATGGGCACGACGCCACAGGCGGCCGCGGCCCTAACTCCGGTGGGCCGCGGCGGTGGCGGGCGCCATCTTGCCCAGCTCGCCGCGTTTTGCCAGCCGCAAGATGCGGTCCGCAGCGCGGAAGGCCAGCGCCTGAATGGTCATGGTCGGCTGGCCGCGGCCGGAAGTGACAAAGCTACTGCCGTCGCACAGAAAAAGGTTGGCGACGTCGTGCGTGCGGTGATCGGCATTCACCACCGAGGTTTTGGGATCGTTTCCCATGCGGCAGGTGCCCAGCAGGTGCACGCCAAACTCCGACTCGCCGATGGGCGAAGCCCATTTCCTGCGCGCGCCGGTGCCATCGAGCATGATCATGGCCCGATCCTGGAGATACTTGCAGGTCTTCAAGTCGTCGGGGTGGTCCTTATAGGTGACGCGGGCGGCCGACAGTCCCCAGTCATCTTTGGTGTCGGGGTCCAGGCTGATGCTGTTGGTCTCCACCGGCAGCGAGGTCGCATGGCAAAAGACGTAGGCGGTGCGCGTGAAGTTCTCCTGAATCTCCGCCTTGTATTCCGCGCCCCAGGTGGGAACTTCCGGCCGCAGTCCCCAGAGCGCGTAGCCCAACGGAAGCTGGTCGAAGCGCATGTCCATTCCCCCGCCGCCGCAGAAGCCTACGCTGGGATCCAGTTCGTAGAAGTCGTGCACCACGCGCGTCACGATCTGGCTCTTGTACTCGTTGAGCGGATGCTCGTATTGCGCGGTGGCGATGCCCGCGGAATTGAACATCAGATTGCGGCCCACGTACCCGCTGGAATTGGCCAGGCCCTCCGGAAACAGCGATGATTTGGAAAGCAGGAGCAGGCGGGCGGTTTCCGCGCCGTTTGCGGCCAGGATCACCACTTTGGCCTTCTGGAACTGCTCTTTCTTCGCCGCATCGAAGTACGCCACCCCCGTCGCATGCCCGGACGCGTCCAGCCGTACATCAAATGCGTAGCTGAGCGGGCGAATCTCGCAGCGGCCGGTGCGGATGGCATCCGGAATCGCCGCCGCCAGGGAACTGGATTTCGCGCCCACCTCACAGCCGTACCCCTCGCAATAGCCGCAGTGCACGCATCCGGCGCGGCCGCGATAATTGCGCGAGAGGATGGCGATGGGCGCGGGATAGGGATGCCAGCCCATCTTCAGCGCGCCTTTTTCCAGGAGCGCGCCGCTGGATTTGATGGGCAGCGGCGGCAGGGGATAGGGCTTCGAGCGCGGGGGATCGAACGGGCTGGCCCCGGCCTGTCCGGAAACGCCCACTTCCCACTCCACCTTCGTGTAGTAAGGCTCGAGGTCCGCGTAGGTGATGGGCCAGTCCGCGAAGGTCGTGCCCGATGGCAGTCCGCGCTTGCTGCGCTCGATGAAGTCGATCTCGTGGAAGCGCCAATAATTCGCCGTGAAATGCACGGAGCTGCCGCCCACCATGCGCCCATACAGCAACGCGGGCTGCGCCTTGGCTTTTTCCTGTTCCGTTTTGCGGAAAGTGTTGGGCTGGGTTTTCCAGTTGTTGGTCAGGGCATTCTGAAATACGACTTTGAATTCGTTGTGCGGGAAGTCTTCCTCGTGAAGGAACGGCCCTTGCTCCAGCACGACCACGCGGAAGCCGGCCACGGAGAGTTGTTTGGCCAGCACGCCGCCCGAGGCGCCGGAGCCGACGATGACGAAATCCACCTCATCCGCGGGGCCGAATTTGCGCATGGCCTGGCTCATGGCTTCGCTCCCTTCGCCGGGGCTGCCGGGCGGTGCCCGGCGCGGGCGGGGCCGTGTTCCTTCAGATATTCCGCGTCGTAGTAGCCGAAGGGCGGAGTGTGTGTGGCCGCGCCGTCGAATGCGACCAGCTTCCAGCCCACGCGGTCGCGGTTGCCGCCGTCTTCGGGATTGCACAGAAAACCGGCCACCGTTGAGAACCGCAGGATCCCGAACTCCTGAGTCTTCTCAATCGCCTTCAGCACGTCGATTTGCTGGGCCGCGGTGAGCGAGGCGAAATCGGCGGAGGCCGGAAACAGTTCTTTCCGCTTCGCCGCGACCGCGTCCAGGGCCGCCGCAATCGGCTTCTGCTGGTCCGTTGCAAACGTGCTCAGGCCGCGGTCGATGAAATAGACCACGCCGGCCTCGCGCGCCCCGGGGGTCTCCGTGGTGGGGATGATCGCCGCGGTTATGGCTTCCACCTCCGTGGCCTGCGCGGGAGTAAAATATTCAAGCTTTGCCGGCGCCCCCGCCGCAACGGAGTGCGCCATGTGATGCGCGTGCTGCTGTGCCGCGAGTATCTCCGGCCAGGCCGCGGTCAGCCAGGCCGCGCCCGCGCCGGTCAGCGCCTGGGCCAGAAAGTCTCGGCGCGAAGCTCCGTTGTTCCTCATTTTTCCCCCTACGCCAGATTGGACGGAACAGAGTACGACAGCGTTGCTGCCGGACAGAAGAGAAACCTCCAACGCCCGCCT
Organism: Binatia bacterium; assembly: GCA_035517515.1. Lineage (GTDB taxonomy): Bacteria > Acidobacteriota > Terriglobia > Acidiferrales > UBA7541 > JOPF136. The sequence goes on along the minus strand of DATIYQ010000293.1, from coordinate 11,974 downwards.
TCCGCGGCCGGGGGCGCGGCGCCCGCCGGGATTTTTCCTACTGCTGCTTTTGCGCCGCGGCCCAATCCACGCTGGTGCCGAAATGATAGACGAGCAGGGCGCCGCGGTCCGCCCCCAGACTCACCATCCCGGCCAGCAGCAGCAGTCCCAGAAGAAACGCGGCGCGCAGCGAAGCCAGCGGCCGCCGCGGGAGTATCAATATACCCAGCACCGCCAGCACCCCGGAAAGGATGCTGGACGTGACCATCAGCGTTTCGTGCAACTCTTTCACATCGTGCGCCGGCCCGGCCGCCGGCACCGCCGATTCCGCGCTCCATCCGCTGGCCACGGCCGGTATGGCCGCGAGGGCGCCCAGCGCCAGCGCCGCGCACGCCGTCTGGTGCATCCGGTCACTTTTCATGATGCGCGCGGCCAGCTCGAAGATCAGCGCGGCGATCCACAGGGCGATGGGAAAGTGCACGATCAGCGGATGGTAGTTGGCCATGCCGTGCAGCCCAGGAAAGAGTGCGCCCATTCGTGCCTCCCACAGGAAACCTCCGGAATTATGCGGAAATGCTCGCCTCCGGTAAACCGGGTGCCGGCCGCTTTGCGAATCAGGCCGCTGCCGGGGCAGGGGCGGGCGCGCGCGGCGCCAACTCGCGCGCGCGAATCGCCGCCAGCACCGCGCCGCCATAGATGAGTCCCAGCACGAAGAAAGCCAGCGCCAGGCTGAGATGCTGGGCCAGGAAACCCAGCGTCAGGCTCATGAGCACCTGGAGAACTGTGGATAACATGGAAAACGTGGATTGCGTCCGCCCCATCAACCGCCGCGGCACGACCGCCATGATGCCCGTCTGCGAGAGCACTCCGCCGAATGCCCGGCAAGCACCAAACACCACATTCATCCCCACCGCGAGAGAAAGAAATCCGGCATACGGAAAGAGCGGATGCCCCGCGGCCAGCACGCAAAGCGCCGCCACCATCACCAGCGACGCGGTGAACCAATCCGCCAGGATCCCGGCCAGCAGGCCGCCGGAAACCGCGCCAAAGGCCCAGCCCGCTTCGAGAAATCCGAAGCCGCGGGCCCCGGAATGCAATACCTGCTCGGCCAATGTGACCACCAGGACGTTTGAGCTGACCACGCCGGCCATCATGCACGCGTAGGTGATGCCCAGGGCCACAACGCGCGGCTGGTTGCGCAGATATCCCAGGCCCTCGCGAAAATCCTTTAGAAACGCGCGGCTCACGCCCGGCTCGGCCAGAGGCAGGCCCAGCGATTCTTCGCGCTGAGCCGGAACTGCCGGCAGGGTCTCGAGGGCGGGCTCTGCGGCGAGTTCGGCGCCGGGTTCGCGGCTGCGCCTGGCCACCACCGCCCCGTGGCGCAAAAAGAAAAGGCACAGCGCGGAAGCGAAATAGGTGAGTCCATCGATGGCCAGCACTCCTGCCAGTCCCGTGCGGTCGTAAATAAACCCCACCAGGCTGCCGGCGGTCATCATTCCGCCCTGGATGGCAATCAAGACACCGGAATTTGCCGCGACGTACTGATTCCGCGGGATCACTTCCTGGGCCAGCGCGTTCATGGTGGACCAGTAGATGGCAAAACCCACACCCAGCAGGAAGACCATGGCGTAGATATGCCAGAGACGCGCGATCCCGGCGCGCAGCAGCGCGGCAGTTCCCAGCACGATGGCGCCACGCGCCAGGTCCAGCGCCAGGCCAAGATAGCGCCGGTCCACGCGGTCAATCAGCACGCCGCCCACCAGCGGCACGAAGAGGCCGGGGAGCATAACCAGCACGGTCACCAGGCTCACACGTACCGGGGAGTGCGTCTGCGCCAGTACGTACCAAGTGACCCCGGCGAAGTTCATGCCCGTGCCGAAGAGCGACACAAACATGGCCACAAACAAGAAGACGAATTCGCGGCGCTCCACGAGCGCGCGCCAGTCCGCGCGATGTCCCAGGGGCGATTCCATGGCAAGCACAAAATGATAGCGCCGGGGCGTGCTTTACGGCAGGGCTGGGTCGTGGCGATGTGTGACGCGGTAACTCACGCCGGGCTGGCGCGGGACCTCGCGTATAATCGGCACCGATTTTATGACCGTGAATCGGAGCGCAGCGCCGCAGCGCACCAGCCCGCTTCGGCGGAACTCGGGTTGAGCGGGGCGAAACCTCAAGGGATCGGCAGATGGGACAGAAGGTGGAAACGCGCGCGCGACTGGATGGCAAACTGGTTGCCGGCGTCGCCTTGCTGGAAACAGACTATGTGCTCTTCCGTGGCTCCGGCGCCGGGAAGCAGGCGCCGCGCAAAAAGCTGCCGTTCTCTGAAATCCAATCACTCCAAGCCGGCGAGGGATGGCTGCGCATCACCCACGCCGGGGGCTCGCTCGAACTGGAGTTGGGAGAGCGCGCAGACCAATGGGCGCAGAAAATCCGCTCCCCGAAGGGCCGCCTGGAAAAACTGGGCGCCGCCGCGGGGACTCGCCTGACACTCACCGGCGCGGTGGATCCCCTGTTCCGGCGCGAACTGGCCGCGCGCGGATGCGAGGCGGTGGAAGCGGCTCCCGCGCGCGGGACCGCGCTCGTATTCTACGGGGCGGAGGCTCGCCGGGACCTGGCACGCGTAAAGACCCTGGCCGCGCGCCTGGCCCCCGCGGGCGCCCTCTGGGTGATCTATCCGAAGGGCCAGAAGCACATCACCGAGAACAACGTAATCGCCGCGGGCCGCGCCGCCGGACTCAAAGACGTGAAAGTCGTGGGCTTTTCCGCCACGCACACCGCGCTGAAGTTCGTGATTCCGCTTTCCAGCCGGTGATTGCGTCCGGAATCCTATAGGGCAGGGCGCAGGCCAGGGGCAGCCACTCGCCCCGCACTCCGCCGCGGTGTATCCTCAATGCCGCGCGCGGAATCGGAGAGGAGTCATGACCGAAGCGAAGGGGCACGAGCAGCTCGACCGCATCGAAGACCGTTTCACCCGAACGGCGGATGCGTTTTCCACCTTTGTGCTCCAGAAGCGCGCCGCAGATGCGGACCGCCTGGCGGACATGGCCGGGCCCAAAGCCACCGATCGGCTGCTCGATGCCGCCTGCGGCCCCGGCACCTACGCGCTGCGCTTTGCACCGCGGGTGCGGGCGGCGATTTGTCTCGACTACACACCGGCTATGCTGGCGAAAGCGCGGGCGACGGCCGCGGGAGCCGGGATCACCAACACGGCTTTTTCGCGCGGAGACGTTACCGCCATTCCCTTCCGCGGGGCGGCGTTTGAGATCGTCACCTGCGGATTCGCCATCCATCATCTGGCCAAGCCGGCGGACGCGGTGCGGGAATTCGCCCGCGTCCTTTCCCGCGGAGGCCGCCTGGCGCTGATGGACCTGATCGTTCCCGAGCCGGGCCGCCCCGAGGTGAACAATCGCATTGAGACGGTGCGCGACCCGTCGCACGTGCACACCCACACGCAGCCGGAATTGCTCCGGCTGATCGAGTCCTCCGGATTGCGCGTGCGCGCGGCGGAGCGGGTCGAGTCTCCCCGCTCGTTCGACCACTGGATGCACGTGGCCGGGCGCGTGCCCGGCGACGCCATTTACCAGGAAACCCGGGCATTGATGGAAGCGACCATGGACGGCGATTCCGCCGGCTTTCATCCGCAGCGCCCCGCCGAGCCCGGCGCCGATTTCGAGTACACGCAGACGGTTCTCTACCTCATCGCCGAAAAACTGTAATTCAGCGCGTTTCTTCCGCATGACCACGGCAACAGGAGCGAAGCCAGCAACCGTGAATATGATTTCAAAGAGGGCAAGCGCGGCTGCGTCATACCAGTGGCGAAGGGCAAGACCAGAATCACCATCCAGCTGGATCAAGACGTCCTCCACTGGTTTCGCGTACAGGTGGACCGCGCCGGCGGCGGAAACGATCAGACGTTGATCAACGAGGCCCTCCGGCAGCACATCCGGAGGGCTCGCGAGCCGCTGGAGCCCACGCTGCGCCGCGCGCTTGCTCCCTCATTCGGGTCGCGCTACCGTAGCCGCCTCCGATGGCCTTCCGGTTTGAAGTCTTAAAAACTGATCCGTCCGGCGCGCGCCTGGGCCGGCTGGAGACACCGCACGGCGTGATTGAAACTCCGGCGTTCTTGCCCGTGGGCACCGCGGCAACGGTGAAAGGGCTCACGCAGACACAACTCGAAGAACTGGGTGCGCAAGTCCTGCTGGCCAATACCTATCATCTCTATCTGCGTCCCGGGCACGAGCGCATCCGCGCGCTGGGCGGGTTGCACGGCTTCATGTCCTGGCCGCGGCCCATGCTCACCGATTCGGGAGGCTTCCAGGTGTTCAGCCTCGCGGACCTGCGGAAGATCAATGACGACGGCGTGACCTTTCGCTCGCACCTGGACGGCTCGGAACATTTCTTCTCTCCAGAACGCGCGCTGGAAGTGGAAATCGCGCTGGGCGCGGACCTGATCATGGTGCTGGACGAATGCATTGCGCTGCCGGCGGAAGAAGCGGCCACGCGCGCAGCGGCGCGGCGCACGCTGGCCTGGGCGGAGCGCTCGCGCGCTTATTTCGCCGCGCACGGCGACGCCCAACGGCAGATGCTGATGGCCATCGTGCAGGGCGGCGCCAGCGCCGAGGCCCGCCGTGAGAACGCGGAGGCGCTTGTGGCGCTCGATTTTCCCGGATACGCCATTGGCGGACTGGCCGTGGGCGAGCCGCACGAAACCACCTGCGCGATGGCGGAAGTGGTGGCGGGAATTCTGCCCGCGGAGAAGCCGCGCTACCTGATGGGGGTGGGCAAGCCGGAAGACATCGCTGACTACGTGATGCGCGGGATGGACTTGATGGATTGCGTGCTGCCCACGCGCAACGCGCGGAATGGCTGCCTGTTCACCAGCCGCGGGCGCCTGCTGATCCGCCAGGCGCGCTACACGGAAGACCCGCGCCCCCCGGACCCGGACTGCGCCTGCGCGGTGTGCCGCCGCTATTCACGCGCCTACCTTCGCCATCTTTTTGTGAGCGGAGAAATTCTTGGCGCGGTCCTGAACACTTTTCATAACGTCCACTTTTACCTTGACATCATGCGCAAAATTCGTGAGGCTATATCGTTTAGAGAGTTGGCCGGATTCCGCGCAGAGCTGCGTGCCCGCTTCGCATCGGGGCCCGAATAAGGGCCACCCTGGGGCTGGGGCCTCCGGGGCGATTCGAAGCGTCAGAGACTTAGGGGAGAAATTCGCGAAAGGTTCTTTCCACCGAGGGAGTCCTTTCCGCTCTTCCAGACGAGCCATGACCGAATGATGACCGCCATCTCCATGCCGGCGGCGGGAGCCGCGCTGGCCCAGAGCCAGCCGAGCGCCAGCCCGTTTATGGCCCTGGCGCCGTTTTTCATCATCATGGTGATCTTTTACGTGTTGCTGATTCTTCCCCAGCAGAAACAGCGCAAGAAGCTGCAGCAGATGCTCAGCGAGCTCAAGTCCGGAGACAAGGTGATCACCAACGGAGGCATCTACGGAACGATTCTGGGCGTCGAAGGGGATACGGTGCAGTTGCGCATCGCGGAGCAGGTGCGCATCCGCGTTTCCAAGCAGTCCATCGCCGGGATGCAGGCCGAGCCCAAGGAGAGCTAGCGCCAGGTCATGCAGATGAACGTGACAATCCGAAGCGTGCTGATTGCCCTGGTCATTTTGATCTGCATCTATGGGTTGTTCGGCACGCCCACCTTCCCCACCTCTCTGGCCGCCGCGCGGGAAAACTTCAACGAGCGGATTCGCCTGGGCCTGGACCTGAAGGGCGGGACTCACTTGATTCTGCAGGTGCAGACCCGGGAAGCCATCAAGCAATACACAGACCAGACGCTGGACCGCCTGCGCAAGGAATTGAATGACGGCGGCATGCATTTTGAGGACATCCGCGAGCCGGACGATCAGCACATCAACGTGGTGAACCTGGCCACGGATCAATCCGCCCGTTTCCAGGATCTGATCCGCACAAGCTACCTGGACTGGGAGGTTGCCCCCGCGCCGGGTCAGAGCTCCGGTTACCTGCTGAGCCTGCGCACAGCGGCCATCGCCAGCATCCGTTCCGACGCGCTCCGCCAAAGCGTAGAAACCATCCGGCGCCGCATTGACCAGCTCGGTCTCACCGAGCCGGTGGTCAGCGAGCAAGGACGCGGGCAGGACGAGATTCTGGTGCAACTCCCCGGGGAGGGAGATCCCGCGCAGGCCAAACGAATTATCCAGCAAGGCGGGCAGCTGGAGCTCCGGCTGGTGGTGGGCACGCGGACCTACACCTCGCAAGCCGATGCCTATCAGGCGAACAACGGGGTCCTGCCCCCCAATACGGAACTGCTTCCCGGGCGCGAAGAGCGCGCCCCCGGCCAGCCAGCGTCCCCCTCGGACGTCTGGTACCTGGTTGAACGGTACGCACCGGTGACGGGACGCGACCTGCGCGGGGCAAAAACCGTGCCCAGCAGCGATTATCCGGGGAATTATGAAGTCAGCTTCAGCCTTTCCAACGCGGCGGCAAAGCGTTTCGGCGCGTTTACGGAAGCGAACGTCAATCGTCAGATGGCCATCATCCTGGACCGCAGGGTGTACACGGCTCCGGTCATCCAATCCCGGATTGAGGATCAAGGCCGCATCACCGGCCGGTTTGGACTGCAGGAAGCGAACGATTTGGCCCTGGTGTTGCGCTCCGGCTCGCTGCCGGCCTCCATCAAGTATCTCGAGGAGCGCACCATCGGACCGTCCCTCGGAGCGGACTCCATCCGCGAGGGATTCCGCGCCTCGCTGGTGAGCCTGGCGGTGGTCATGATCTTCCTGCTGGTGTACTACCGGCTGTCCGGATTGAACGCGGTCCTGGCCCTGTTGCTCAACCTTCTGGTGCTGCTGGCGGCGCTGGCTTATTTCCAGGCGGTGCTCACGCTCCCGGGCATTGCCGGCGTGATTCTGACCATTGGCATGGGCGTGGATTCCAACGTGCTGATCTTCGAACGCATCCGTGAGGAACTGCGCTCGGGTAAACCCAATCCGTCCGCAGTCGAAGTGGGTTTTAACCGCGCCTTCCTGACCATCATCGATACCCACGTCACCACCGTGGTTTCCGCGGCGTTCCTGTTTATTTTCGGAACCGGCCCGGTGCGCGGCTTTGCCGTCACCCTGGTGATCGGTTTGATTGCCAACGTTTTCACCGCGGTGTACGTCTCGCGCACCATCTTCGCGTGGCATCTGGGACGAATGGGCCGCGAAGCAGAACTGAGCATCTAGGCGGCGGCTGGACCGGGGGGCGGGGCGGGTCCCGGCGCGCAGCCAGTACTGAAGGAGCTGGATTTCTAGTTTCGGTTTGGGAACTTTTGCTGGCGACCGGTGTCTAAATTTCGACGGAGCGGTGACCCTGTGCGGGAACTCTTTGGACAAGTAAACCTGGACTGGATGGGCAAGGCGAAGTATTTCGTCAGCCTGTCGCTGGTGCTGCTGATTGTAGGATTCGTTTCGCTTTACTTGCATGGCGGCCCGCTCTACGGCATTGACTTCCGCGGGGGCACCATGGTGTATGTGCGCTTCCTGCAGGACCCGAAGATTGACGTGATTCGGGCGACCCTGGCCCAGGGCGGATTCAAACAGGCCAACATCCAGAAGATTACGGACGTGGCGCGGCCGGATGTGCACGAAGTGGTGATCGGGCTGGACGAGCGTGAATTGGACGAACAGCATCTGGACGCCGGCCGCGCTGCCATCATCGACACCCTGCAACGGACATTTCCCGCCCCCGATGCCACCAAGCCGGACCTGAACGCCGCCAGCCCCGGGGCCATCGCCGAAGTGCTGGTGCGGCGCGACCCGCTGGGTTTCGGCGCCTCGGAGGCGGTGAGCCGCTACCAGGCCATCGCCGCGGCGATTACGAAATTCCGCGACGGCCAGGGCGGCGGCCTGATCTCCGGCGTGGATGCTCTGAAGCCCGCACTGGCGGCCTCTGCCGAGGTACGACAGGGCCACGGCGGAGCGGACGCCGTGCTGGCTGTGCTGCGCGACAGCTTCACGCTGGGCGGCTTTGCCATCCGCAATGTGGAGATCGTGGGGCCCAAGGTGGGCGCTGAACTCCGCCAGAAGGCCATTTTCGCTACCCTATGGGCTTTGGGGGGCATGCTGGTATATATTGCGTTCCGCTTCGAATGGATTTACGGGGCGGCGGCGGTTCTGGCTTGCTTTCACGATGTCTTGATCACCCTGGGGCTGTTCTCAATCTTTCGATTCGAGATATCGCTGACGGTAATCGCGGCACTGCTGACCCTGGTGGGCTACTCCATGAACGACACCATCGTGATTTTCGACCGCGTGCGGGAAAACCTGCGGATCATGCGCCGGGAGCCGCTTGCCGTGGTGGTGAATCGGGCCATCAATCAGACCCTCTCGCGCACCATCCTGACCAGTGGGCTCACCTTCCTGACCGTGCTGGTGCTCTTTCTGCTGGGCGGGTCTTCCCTGCGCGCTTTCTCCTTTGCGATGGTGGTGGGAATTGTGGTAGGAACCTACTCCAGTTTCGGCATTGCCGCCCCGCTGGTGGTGGCGTGGCACAACTGGCGGGATCAGAAAGTCGCGGTGACCGCGGGGTCCCTGGCTGGAAACAGGGGCCGCTGATGAGCCTGCCACTCGGTGCGCAATGGGGAGGGCGCCATGTTTGACGACCTGGTGATTTCCGGAAAGCCCATCAGGAAGGGGCGCAGCCGCCTTTCGCTGTTCATCTCCGCCGTGGTGCAGTTTGGAATCCTGGGACTGCTGATCCTGGTCCCGCTGATTTACACCGAGGCGCTTCCGAAGAGCATGCTGATGACCACGCTGGTGGCCCCGCCGCCACCGCCGCCCCCACCGCCGCCGCCACCGCCCATGCAGAGGGTGGTCACCAGACCGGTGCAGCGCATTATCCAGCAGGGGAAGATGATGGCTCCCGCGGTCATCCCGAAAGAAGTAAAGATGATCAAGGAAGAAGAACTTCCTCCGGACGTGGGCTCCTTCAGCGCCGTGGGCGGGGTTCCGGGCGGGGTTCCGGGCGGAATGCCCGGTGGAGTGATGGGAGGCATCATCGGCGGGGTGGGGACCGCGCCTCCACCGCCGAAGCCCGAGGGCCCCAAGCGCATCAATGTGGGCGGCAAGGTGCAGGAAGCCCGGCTGCTCAACAAAGTGACCCCTACGTATCCGGCGCTGGCCCGGCAGGCGCGGGTTCAGGGCACCGTGCGCCTGCATGCCATCATTGCCAAGGATGGAACCATCCAACAGCTTGAACTGGTTTCCGGGCCCAACTTGCTGGTGAACGCGGCCATTCAGGCCGTCCGTCAGTGGCGATACAAGCCCACGTTGTTGAACGACGAGCCGGTGGAAGTGGAAACATTCATTGAAGTGGTGTTCACGCTGGGCGGCTGAGCCAAACGATTTCCTAACGAGGAGGAACAAACTCAATGCTAGTGAATCTCTCGCTATCCTGTCTCTTCCTGCTGCAGGAGGAGCCCCAGGCGTACATCGGCTGGGATCCGCGGATGATCATCAAGCAGATGAGCCCCGTGGCGCTGGTGGTCGTGGCCATCCTGCTGCTGATGTCCATCTGGTCCATCGGCATCATGATTGACCGGGCCATCACCTACAGCGCGGCGCGCAAGCAGTCGCGTATTTTCGTGCAGCAGGTGGCCGGGGCGCTCCGCGACGGCAAGCTGGACGAAGCCATCTCCATCGCCGAGCGCAACAAGAAGAGCCACATCGCCAAGGTGGTGGCCACCGGCCTTTCCGAGTTCCAGGCCGCCTCCAGCCAGGTGAGTGACGCGGAGTTGATCGAGGCCGCCAAGCGCGGCCTGGAGCGCTCCGTGGCCATCGTGCATGCGGAAATGAAGCGCATGCTCAGCGGTCTGGCCACCATCGGCTCCACCGCTCCCTTCGTCGGCCTGTTCGGCACCGTGGTCGGCATCATCAACGCGTTCAAGGGCATCGCCACCGCCAAGGCGACGGGCCTCTCCGCGGTCGCCGGCGGTATCGCCGAGGCGCTGATCACCACCGCCCTGGGCTTGTTCGTCGCCGTTCCCGCCGTTTGGGCCTTCAACTACTTCACCAACAAGGTGGAGGCCTTCGACGTCGAGATGGACAACTCCTCGATGGAGCTGGTCAACTATTTTGTCACCCGCCGCGGGGTCGCCAAGAAGTAGACGGCCATGGCCTACAAACCTCAAGCCGGCGATGTGATGGCCGCCCCCAACATCATTCCCATGGCGGACATCATGCTCGTCCTGCTCATCATCTTCATGGTGGTGACCCCCATGATCCAGAAGGGGGCGTCCGTGGACCGCCCCACCGTGGACAACCCGCGGGAAATGCAGGATGCGGATAAGGAAGACGCCCTGGTGGTGGCCATCCAGCGCGACGGCACCCTCTTCCTCGGCTCGGAGAAGGTGGACCGCAGCCGCATCTCCAACCTGCTGAAGGAAAAGCTGGCCAACCGCTCGGATAAGACCGTGTTCATCAACAGCGACAAGCGCGCCAAGTACGGCGATGTGGTGGCTGCGGTGGACGAAATCCGCTCTGCGGGCGTGGACCAGCTCGGCCTGCTCACCGAAAAGACCCAGAAGAAGGGGCCGGCCCCCGGCGCCGCTCCCTCCGGCGGAGAGTAACCCCGCCCGGCCCGCGCCATCGTGCGCGGAGTGAAGAAAGGAAGGCACGTATGGGCATGGCAGTTGGCGGCAAGAAGGGCGTGCTCGCGGACATGAATGTCGTTCCGCTCATCGACATCCTTCTGGTGCTGCTCATCATTTTCATGGTCATCAATCCCAACAAGCCCAAGGGCCTGGACGCGCTGGTTCCGCAGCCCGCGCCGCCCAATTCGCAGCCGAACCAGCAGATCGAGCAGAAGCTCGTGGTGGTGCAGGTGCTCAACGACGGCAAGCTCAAGATCAACCAGGAAGATTCGACCTGGGAAACGCTGGGACCGCGCCTGACCGACATTTTCAAGTCCCGCGCAGAACGTGTGGCTTTCATCAAGGGCGACGACAACGTGCCGTTTGAAAACGTGGCCCGGGCCATTGACATCATGCACAGCTCCAATATCGACCATGTGGGGCTGATGACCGCAAAAGTGGAAGCGGGACAGTAAGTAACCTTCTCGGGGGAGTCAGAGCAACCATGCTGAATCGCACCGCCGCGGCTCAGGGCAGCCGCTTGGGGAGCGCATCGCGCCGCTTCGGGGGGCTGGTGATCGCCGCCATCCTTACGTTTGCCGCGGCCGGCTGCAGCAAGCTGAAGGCGCGCGACATGCTGAACCAGGGCGTCCAGGCGTACAAGGCCAACCAGTACGACACGGCCATCGAAAAATTCAAGCAGGCCAAGGATCTGGATCCCAGCCTGCAGACCGCGCGCCTCTACCTGGCCACCGCCTACGCCAATCAGTACGTTCCGGGCTCTCCAGACGAGGCCAACCTCAATAAGGCGCGCCAGGCCATTGCCGAGTACAAAGAGGTGCTCCAGCGCGACCCCAACAACCTCTCGGCCATTGATGGAATCGGCTCCATGCTCTATCACATGGCCGGTGGCCCTCCGCCAAACCTGGATCTGATGAAGGAGTCGCGCAGCTACCACCAGCAGCACATCAAGATCAAACCGGACGACCCGCAGCCCTACTACTGGGTTGGAGAAATCGACTGGGAGCTCTCCTACAAGGCCAACATGCAGACGCGGCAGGACTACAACAAGGACGTCCCGCTGAAAAAGCAGATCAAGGTCGAAGAACCCCTGCCCGATAAATTGCGCCAGCCCTTTGCCACGGCGTACGGCTCCGATGTGGACGAAGGAATCGCCGCCCTGAAAAAGTCCATCGAACTGCAACCGGATTACGACGAAGCCATGGGCATGCTGAACCTGCTCTATCGCCAGAAGGCAGACATGGTCGACTCCCCCGATGATCGGGCCAAACTGCTGGAGAACGCAGACAATCTGGTCAAGCAGTCCATCGAAATCAAGCAGAAGAAAGCCTCCCAGCCC
>DATIYQ010000292.1:0-2739 GCA_035517515.1 Binatia bacterium | reverse complement strand
CGGGAGATGGCCGCGTTGCGATCGCAGGTGAGCGGCGGTTGGGTGAGCAGGACCTTCACTTCCGCGTCCGAACCACTTTTCGCTACGATTTCCGCCAGTTCCTCGCGCACCTGTTCGGCTGTTTCACCGGGCAGCATGCGCCGCTCGACTTGCAGGACGCACTCTTCGGCATAGGTGGAAAGCCCGGAGCCGCCGCGAATCACCGAAGAGTGCTGCGATGCCGGTCCCACCAGCGGATGCACGCGGCGCCGCAAAACCTCGCGGTCAAACTCCTCGAGGGCGGAGATGATGGGAGCCATTTTGGCAATGGCGCTCACTCCCAGGTCCCAGCGGCTACCGTGCGCGGCGCGGCCCCGGGCGGTGATTTCCGCCCAAACAAATCCCTTGTGCGCCAGGACCAGCCGGCCCTCGCTGGGTTCGGTGAGCACGCAGGCATCGGCAGGATGATTCTTGACGAAATGTTGAGCGCCGATGCTGGCGTATTCCTCATCGGCGACCAGTGCGAGCATGACCCGGCCGGGTAAATCCTGCGCAGCGAGGGCGGCCGCGGCGGAGAGAATCGCGGCGGCGCTGCCTTTCATGTCGTAGCTGCCGCGGCCGTAGACGCGGCCGTCGCGCTCCGCGGGCTCGAAGGGCGGAATGGTCATGCCGGCAGTGGAGACGGTATCCAGATGCGCGCAGAGCACCAGGCAGGGAGCGCCGGGCTTTCCCAGCTCGCCGATGGCGTTGGCGCGGCCCGGAGCGGGCTCCTCGATCCAGCCCCGGATTCCGTGCTGGGCCATCCACTCGCAGGCCACGCGCGCGATGGCTGCCTCGCCGGTACCTTCCGAGGGCGCGAGTGAGGGGTTCACGGAGGGAGTGGCGACGAGCCTCCGCAGAACCTCCAGCACCGCGGACCTTTGCAGCGCTGCGTGTGCCATGGCCTCCGCCTGCACCCGAATCTCCACCCGGCGCCACCGGGACGAGCCCCGGGCGACCTTGCAGTAGTACCACAGATGCGCGGTGGCGTGGGTGTGGGGCCGGAACGAGCCTCGCGGGTGTGATCGGTCACTTCGAGGGGTGACTCCGATTACCGACATTTGACGGCGCCGTGGCCGAAGATAGGTTGGGGTATCAGGCAGGAAGGCTGTGAGCGCGCGCTCAATGGAGGCCGATATGCTACTGCCCAGATTGAAGGAATTTCTCGACAACCACAAAGTCAAGTACGTGGTGATTTCCCACTCGCCGGCGTACACCGCAGCCGGGATCGCCGCGCTGACGCATACGCCGGGAAAGGAACTGGCCAAAACGGTGATCGTGCGGCTGGACGGCGAACTGGTGATGGCCGTGGTCTCCGCGTCTCAGTACGTGGATCTGGAATTGCTGAAGGCGGACACGGGCGCGCCGTCTGTGGCCGTGGCCACGGAAGCCGAATTCAAGGAGAGGTTTCCGGATTGTGAACTGGGGGCCATGCCGCCCTTCGGAAATCTCTACGGCATGACCGTGTATGCCGAGCACGACCTGGCGAAGGACCAGGAGATCGCCTTCAATGCCGGTTCTCACCGGGAGCTGGTGCGCATGGCCTGGGCGGACTTTGAAAAGCTGGTGAAGCCCAAACTGCTTCCGGTGGCGGCGGTGAAACGCGCAGCAGCAGCTTGACCGGAAGGCGAAGGATTGCAGGTCCGGTGCGGGGCCGGAACGTGCGGCCGGAACGGAGTTAACCATGGAACTGCATCTCAGCGCAGCGGAGAGGGAACTGCTACTCGAAATTCTGGAGGAACACCATCGCGAGCTGCTCCGGGAGATTTCCAGGACGAAACATCGCGAATTCCGGCACGACCTGAGGCATCGAGCGGATCTTCTCGAGACCATGGTCCAGAAGCTGGAAGTGCAAGAGCCTGTGGGCGCGATGGCGGGATCGGTCTATGCCGGGCCGCCGGCTGAACAGGATTGGTAGCCGGCGATGCATTCCTGGAAAGGAATTTGCACGCGAACCCGGGGTTGATTGAGGCGGCAAAGAGCGATGGGGGAACTGGTGACACCCGTCACGGCAACGCACTGGTTGTTGCCGGCAGCGGAGCAGCCTGCGCGGCGCAGCGCAGAAGTACGCGCGAAATGAAGAATGCAACTTGCTCCCGGTAGCGGCGAAGCGTACGATTTCGCGGCTTTGTGTTGCAAATGCCCTGAGGAGGGAGCATGAAACTAAGCGTGGTTGCGTTTGTTACGGCGGTATTGATCGGCGGAATGGCGGCGAGTGTAGCGGCCAACCCGAACATGGGTACGTGGAAGTTGAACGAGGCGAAGTCCAAGTTGACTCCCGGCGGGACCAAGAACCACACGGTTGTTTACACAGCCGAGGGTGACAAGATCAAGGTGATCGTAGATGGCACCACCGCCGACGGAAAGCCGTCACACAGCGAGTGGATCGGAAAGTTCGATGGGAAGGACTACCCGGTGACGGGCGATCCGACCTCGGACATGCGTTCGTACAAGAAGGTTGACGACCGTACCACGGAGTTTTCGGTCAAGAAGGGTGGCAAGGTGACCGCCACGGGCCGCATCGAAGTGTCCAAGGACGGCAAAACCCGTTCGGTCACCCTGAACGGCACGGATGCCAAAGGCAACAAGGTGACCAGCACCGGCGTGTACGACAAGCAGTAAAACTTCTCAGATCAAATCTTCATTGGTGTTGCGGCCCTCCCGCTCCAGGAAGAGCGGGAGGGCCGACCTCTTCAAGGCAGCGCGCGCCCGCTCTTGCCA
>DATIYQ010000291.1:0-6796 GCA_035517515.1 Binatia bacterium | reverse complement strand
CGGATTGTCTTGACTCCACGAAGAGCTCGTTCTCGAAAGGCACGTATCGTCCGGGACGCGGTCACGGGATTGCCGGTTTTGACCGCTGGCCCTAAGGCTCCTCAGTTGACGAGCGCAGATGTGCGCGAAATCCTTGCCGATTTTCCATGAGATACCTGTTGGACGTGAATGCCCTGCTTGCTCTGGTCATCTTGGAGCATGAGTTTCATGCGCGGGCGGCAGGTTGGGTGGGACGCCTTGGCGCGCGCGGCGTTCCGGAATTGGCCACATGTTCGATCACGGAATTGGGCTTTGTGCGTGTGCTGGGGCAGGTTCAACAGTATGGCTGGTCCATCGCACAGGCGCGCGAGCTTTTGCTCCAGGTGAAGAAGAGCGATGCAATTCGCTGGGTGTTCATTGCCGATGACCACGACATTTCCCATCTCCCCAGGTGGGTCCGATCTCCAAGACAGACTGCCGACGGGCACCTTGCGGAGCTCGCCAGAGCCAACCAGGCCATCCTGGCAACGCTGGACCGCCGACTCCCAGGCGCCTTCGTCATCCCCCAGGGCTCCCATTCGTAGGGAAAGCACGAAGAGGCTTACCTTCCAGCGCAGCAGTTCTAAAATCGTCCACTGAGGCCCGTCACTTCCCGGGATCCGCGGTCGAAAGGCATAGGTTGGAAACTGAAGAGAACACTCCGGGAGCATGAAACTTCACAACTTCAGTCGCTGCCGGCAGTGCGGCGGGATGCGAGCTTCTCTGGAACCTGTGCGCGGTTCAGGACCACCCCGAGCAGTCGCTCCGAAGGGAATTCCCGCACCGCGCGTTGCGCCTGCTGGCGCCGCGTGGCCCCTGCCTGGATCACCAGCAGCACTCCATCGCAGTGGCGGGCGATCATGCGCGCGTCCGGCAGCGCGGCACTTTCTCCTTCAGCGTCTGCCACCGGCGGCGTATCCAGCAGGATCCAGTCGAAAAGCGGCGCCAGGCGGGACAGAAGAATCTTCACTTTGCCGCCGCTGAGCAGTTCTCCGGGATTGGCCGCGGCCTTGCCGCCGGGAATAAAGAAAAGGCTTTCCTGAGGGCCTCGTTGCAGGATTTGCTCCTCCGTGGCCCGGCCGCACAGGTAATCGCTCAGGCCCGGCTCCGCGGGCGCGCCCAGCAAACTGTGCAGCCCGGCACGCCTCAGGTCCGCATCCACCAGCAGTATTTTCCGGTCGTGTTGCCGCGCGAAGGCGTGGGCTAGATTCGCGGCCAAATATGTCTTGCCTTCCGCAGCGCCGGCGCTCGTGATCACCACGCTCTTTAGCGCGCGCTCCGCGCGCACCGCGGAGAGCCGCGAGCGCAGATTGCGGAGCTGTTCGGTAGCAAACGTGTGCCCGGCGCTTCCCAGAAATAGCAGCTTCGAGGAATCTCCCAGCCAGAGCGGCCGGCGGCAGGACTCCAAAAGCCCTGGACTGGAAACCGCGCCGGTGGGTCGCGGTGACGGCGGCGGTGAGACCGGCTGAGCGGCGGTGGCCGCGGCGATGGCGGCGGCCGAGCCGGAGACTTGCGGCCCGGCAGGTGCGGGGACTGCAGCCGGAGCCGCAACCGGGGCCGCCGCGGTCGCCTCCCGCCCGGGCGCCTTGCCTTTCTCTTGCTCCGCGCGCCGCAGCGCATCGCGAATTCGGCTCACCGGAATTCCTTCTCCGCGCCGATGGTCAATTGGGGCGCCGCAGCCGGTCCACCAGCGTGGCCAGATTCTGCAGCGCTTCCATCAGGCTGGCGTTTTCGCCGGCGGGTTCGGGGTTGACGGGCTGGGCGATGGGATCGATTTCGTGCAGGTCAAATTCGCGCGCCACCTCATCAATGGTGGCCGCCTCCACGGGGCGCTTCTGGTCCACGAAGGCGCTGATCAGCGCGTGTTCGCACAGCATGTTCACCACGCGCGGAATCCCGCGGGAGTAGCGGTGCAATGCCTCGATGGCCTCGGTGCAGAATACCGGCTGCCCGTCCGAGCCGGCCACGCGCAGTCGTTCGTGAATGTATCCGGTGGTTTCTTCCAGCGTCAGGGGATACGTCTTGCAACGCAGGGTGATGCGCTGGCGGAGTTGGCGCAGCCCCGGCTGGCTGAGTTTCTGGTCCAGCTCCGGCTGGCCGGAGAGCACGATTTGCAGCAGCTTCTCCGTGGCCGTCTCCAGATTAGTCAGCAGGCGGATTTCTTCGAGCACCTGCGGAGATAGGTTTTGCGCTTCATCCACGATGAGCACGGCGGTCTCCCCCGCGCGGTAACGCTCCAGCAGCCACTGGTTCAGGCGGATCAGCACCTGGCTCTTCAGCTTTATATCGCAGGGAATGCCGAAATCGGCCATCATGAAATCCAGAAACTGGGTGACGTTCAGGCGCGAGTTGAAGACAAACGCCGTGGCCAGGTTTTCCTGGTGCAGCCAGTCCAGTAGTTTGTTGAGCAGTGTGGTTTTTCCCGTGCCCACTTCCCCGGTCAGTGTAATAAAGCCTTTCCGCGCCTGGATGCCGTAGGTGAGCACGGCAAACGCCTCTTCGGTGTGCCGCGTGGGAAAGAGAAAGCGCGGGTCCGGGTTCACATTGAACGGATTTTCTCGCAGCCCGAAAAATTTCTTGTACATGACGCGCGCGCCGTGGCCTCAGACGTCCACCAGGACGCTCTCCTCTCTCGATCCCGCATCGCCCTTTCCGCGGCCCGAACCCCGCGGACCTGCCCTGCCCGGCGCGGCTTCCGGCCCGGTGGTGGGGAGCACAGCCAGCGTCGGGAGGCCCAGATATCGTTGCACGTCTTCTTCCGTGCGCAACGTGGTGTCGCTCCACGCGCCCACCAGCAAGGTGAGCAGCCCCAGACCAATGCCGCAGCCCGCTCCACCCAGCGTAATCCACATCCGTTGGGGAGACGAGGGCCGGTCCGGAAGGCTGGGCGGGCTGGTGACTTCGAACTGTGGGAACATCTGGGTTGGCTCACCGGCCGCCGCCACTTCCGCCTGCTTCTGTTTGGCCAGCGAGCTCTCATAGGCTGATTGCGCGGCCGTGTAGCCGCTGGTCAGTGATGCATACTCCCCGGCCAGGGCAGTTCCAGAAGCACGCCGCGCAGTTGCGGCCTGAATTTCCTGCGTCAGGCGCTGACGTTCTACGGTCCTTTCCCGGATCACCGCCTCGAGCCGGTGAATCTGGTCGCGCGTCTGGGTGATTTGCGCCGGCTCTCCCGGCGAGGGCACATCAAGGCCCTGTTGTGGCGCCGGACTCACCGGAGGATGGGCCTGGACGAGCTTTTTCTGAAGCTGCGCGATGTCGTTTCGCAGCTTCACCACGTCCGGATGGTCGGGCGTGTACCGCGTTTCCAGGGCAGCGAGTTGCGACTGCTTCGCCGCAAGTTCCTGTTCGATGGCCTGCGAATTTGCCGCGCCTGGGGCCCCCGCGGCATGCCAGGAAGTCAGTTCCTGCCGCAGAAGGTTTTCGGTGAGTGCCTTGTCTTCTGTCGCCCGGTCGAGCGCAGCCGCAATGTCCGCAAGTCGCGCGTTGAGGGACATCAGATTGTCCTCATCGGCCGCCAGTCCGCTGGAGTCCAGTTCGCCGGAATGGAGCCGCCGGAATTCCGCCAGCCGGGCTTCTTGCTGGTCCACTTTCCGTTTGGCCTCCTGAACCTGGGCGTTCATGGAGGCGGAATCCGCGCGATGGCTGATTGCTCCGGCGGCGCGATTTTCCTCCAGAAATAAGTTCACGATTCCCGCGCACACTTTTTGCGCCAGCCGCGCATCCCCGGCGGAAAATGAGACGGTGAAGCCGCGCTCCACGGGAACAACCGCCAGGTTCTGGCGCATCCGAGCCGCGCGATCTGCCTCCGGCGCTGTACTGCTCCCCTGCGCATACAACCCGAACTGGTCCATGAGGTTTGTGAGGTGTTCACCGGTCAGAATTCGCTGCTCCACAAAGGCAGTTCCCGGTCCAACCGCCTCAGTTTTTGCGGGCAGGCGACCTGCAGTCAGGGAAACTTCCTTCCACCCCAGGCGCGCCGAAGAAACGTAGGTCGCAGGGAGCAAACGTCCGAGCGCATATCCGGCCAGCGGCCCGAGCAGAAGAAATGCAAGCCCCGCGGAATGGAACTTTCGCCCGCCGGTCCGTGACTTCCCTTCCGCCGGGACTCCATGGCCGAGCACGCTCATTGCTTCGCCTTGCGCAAACGCTTATTCCAGTTTCATGGGCCGCGAGGACCAGTTCAAGGTGACCCCGATGATCTGGGTGAGAGCAATCGGGCCGCAGGCCAGGGCGTTCACGCACGTGGTGGTGTTGCCGGTCTGGCGGGTCGCATTGTAGTTGAAGGCAAGTTTCGAATAGCGGCCGAGATTTCGAGTGACCGAGACTCCCGCGAACCAGGTATTGAAAATGTACGCTGTGCTGCTGGTGGTGCCGGGAGTGGTCTGTTCCAGAGAACTATTGCGCGCGAAGCCGCCGTTGAGCACGGCAGACCAGGAACGGCTGAACCGGTGGACGAAGCTTGCATTTACCTGGTCATTGATGGAACCGATCAAAAACCCGGACCCGCCCGCGGTGCCGTGGCTGTACTGGGCGGAAATGCTTCCATTCCTCATGGCGTAAGCCAGCGTGCCGTACAGGGACCAGCTGAGCATATTCGTCCCGCCGGGCAGGGCGGCCTGACCGGTGGCGGTCGAGAAGTGGATAATGTTCGGACCGCCTTGCAGCGAAACGTTCAGATGCCCGGTGAGCAGCCTGCGGTAGCCCACCAGAATTTGATGCGAAGTGAACCCCTGGTAGCCGGCGGAATAATCCAGGCGCGTGGGCGCATAACTGATGCTGATGGTGTCCCGGCGGGTGAACCCCTTGTCGTAGCCAAACTGTGCGGCGATGGTGCGGGTATTCACGAGATCGGATCCGGATCCAAGGAAGTGGAGATATCCAGCCACAACCGAGGCATGCAGTATGGCGCTCCCGCCCAAATCATATTGGGCCTGGAAGGCGGAAGCGCTCGAAATTTGAGATGCACCGACTGCGCCCACCGTCTGCGTGGGCTGCAAGTACTGGTTGAAGCCGGTCGAACCGCCCACGCCGGGAAGGCCCGCAGAGGTTCCTCCGGTGATGCCCAGCCCGCCCAGCAGGAAGGCGGAAGAAGGGAGATAGGAGAAGTTCTCGCCGAAGAACAGGCTCCAGCGCCGCAACGTGAGCTTTTCGTTTACACCGAGCTGCTGAATCGCAGCATTCGGCAGGGCCCCGTTGTTGTAGATCAGTCCTTCGCTTGAATAGTCGAGGGAAAAGGAGGAATTTCGCTGCAGCGCCTGCAAGGTAATTCCACCGGTGATGGTGCTGACGGAGTCCGATTGCGCGCTCGCAGTCGTCTGGGCATAGACAGGATTGGAGTTGTAGAACTCCTGAACGGTGAGCCGCACCACATAATTGCTGCGCCCCAGGCCGTTTCCTTCCAGGCGGTAAGCTTCCACACCCCCGACCGGTCCCGCAGGCGCGGGCGGAGTGGCCTCGGGCTGTTGGGTCGTTTCGGCGGAAGGCTCTTGCGCGGGAGCAGGCTCCTGCTGCGCGGAAACCGCCGGCGCGAGCAAAGCCATGCCGGCCATCGCGGCCATCGCCACCGTCCACAATCGGCTGGTCATCGGCGCGTTCTCCAACCTTGCCTCACGGCACCACGATCGTATCGCCGGGTTTCAGTTCGAGATTCTGTTCCTGATTCTGGCCCTTGATCACCGCTTTGTAATTGAACGGGTGCCGCACCTGCTTGTCGCCTTCCTTGCGCAGCACGTAGATTCCCTTCTCGTTGGCAAACTGCGTAAAAGCACCGGCGCTGGCCAGGCCTTGCAGCACATTCATGCCCCGCGTCAACGGGAACGCGCCGGGTTTGGCCACCTCGCCCAGAACGTAAAATCGCTGGCTGTTCGCGGCCGTCACGATCACGGTGACTTCCGGATCCGAAATGTATTTTTTCAGGCCATCGCGGATCGAAGTCGCCAGTTGCACCGGCGTCAGCCCCTCAGCCTGCACATCGTTCAGCAGCGGAAGCGAGATTTTTCCATCCGGACGCACCGGAACCGAACGGCTGATCTCCGGCTCTTTCCATACGTTTACATTCAACACGTCTTCGACGCCGATTTTGTAATTGGGGTCGTCGGTGGCCGGCTTGGCTTGGGTGCTCGCCGCGGCCTCCGCACTCGCCTCGGCCTTCTGGCCACCCTTGGCGTCCGGCTTGGCCGCGCCACCTTGCTGCGCCGCGCCAAACGCCGCACCGCAAAGCAGCGCCAGTGATACCAATAACCATCCCGTCTTTCTCATGCCCTTCTCCCTCGCCAACGGTATTCCCACAGGAGTTGCGATTCCATCGGGACAATCCTCCCTAAGTGAGCAGGGAAAACCCTGATCGCCGATTGGCCAATCCCACGCGCCCCGATTGGGGCAGGGGCTAGGTGGAAGGCCCCGGCGCTCGTTCCACGCCCCTTCTCGATCTCGACCCGCTCGCAACGGAGGCTGGCTCCCTGCTCTCACCTCCCGCAAGAGCTGGCCCGTGACCTTCCGGTCCAAGAAAGCGAAAAGCACCCAGGAGGCCAGTACAGAACGCCGGACCGCGCCTGGACAAAATTGCTATCTAACGGAAAATCCGCAAGTTGACAGCGAAATCCAGCGACTCCAGTCGGTCCTTTCCGCGCCCTGTGAGTCTGAAATTTTACCACTAAGCAGAAGCTGTTTTCCGTTCGGCACTCGCGATTGTCCAAACCTGCACACCTCCCCCGGTCCGGTGAAACGCTTCACCGGCCCGATTGCAGGTTGGATATTCACGGGATTAGCCGAATGA
>DATIYQ010000290.1:0-6373 GCA_035517515.1 Binatia bacterium | reverse complement strand
ATGGAGCCGGAGATTCTGCAGATCAACGTGGGCAGCGCCGGGCTGGTGGATCGCTGCCAGTCCTGCCACATCGCCATGGACCCCAAGTTTGTCCCCACCACGATGACCCTCACCAAGGCCGATCTGGGCATGGCCAAAAGTAACGACGCGCCGTTCACCACCCATCCCCGCCCGGAGCTGCTCCAGATTCACGACATCGACAAATTCGGCTGCTCTCCCTGCCACGGCGGCAACGGCCGCGCCACCAACAGCGTCGAGCACGCCCACGGCAATTACGAGCACTGGCTCTGGCCCATGCACGCCCCGGAAAATGCCGAGGCCGGCTGCCAATCCTGCCATGCCGCGGACATGATGCTGGATTACGGCCCGGTCATTAACCTGGGCAAGGAACTCTACCGCCGCAAGGGCTGCATCGGCTGCCACAAATACGAGGGCTACGACAATCAGGACGAGCTGTTGCTCGCCGCGCGCCAGTCCATCCGCTCCTTCGAGCAGGAGAAGCATCAACTCGAATTGGACGTGCCGCGCGTCATCCACGAAGCCGACCAGGCCCCCGACAATGCCACCGCCCAGCGGCTCTACGCCAAGGCCAACGATATGCGCGTCACCACCAGCAATCTCGACGCGGAGATCGAGCAGTTCCAGCGCCGCACCCTGAACCTGATGCGCGAGGAGAAGAAAATCGGTCCCTCCCTCAAAGAAGTGCGCATGAAGCTGCGCAAGGAGTGGATCCCCTACTGGCTGGCGAACACCCATACCTTCCGCCCCACCACCAAGATGCCGCAATTTCGCTTCAAGCCCGGCGAGGTGGAAGCCATCTCCGCTTTTGTCTGGCAGGATGGTCTCACCGGGCCCCTGCCGGAACATCAGGCCGCCGGGGACCCGGTTAAAGGCAAACTTTCGCTTGAAACGCGCGGCTGCCTGGCCTGCCATTCCATCGGCGAAGGGGAGAAGTCCCTCGGCGCGGAGTTTGCCGCCAACCTCTCCCGCGTCGGCGAAAAGGAAAACTACGACTACCTGGTCCGCTGGATTCACAATCCGCGCCAGCGCACCCGGCCTTACGATCCGGTCACTCGCGAAGACCTGGGTCCCGAAGAGTACGCGAAATTCAACAAGCCCTTCGTCTTCGACCTGGACCACACTCGCTCCCCCGACGGCAAGCACGAGTTGCAGGTGCAATTGCCCACCGTCATGCCCAGCCTGCGCCTCTCCGTCGAAGAATCGCGCAACATCGCCAGCTACCTGATGACCCAGAAGCACGCCGACGCCAATTACCCTGCCGCCCCGTACATGGACGACCCGAATCTGAAGGCCAAGGGCCTGGCTCTGGTGAAGAACTACGGCTGTGCCGGCTGCCACGAACTCTCCGGACTCGAAGAGGAAGCGCGCATCGGCACCGAGCTGACCACCGAGGGCAGCAAGCCCATCGAGCGCCTGGATTTTGCCCTGCTCACCGAAGATGCCAAGCGCGGCATCCTCCCCGACGGAAAAAAGTCACCGCGCGGCACCTGGTACGACCAGAAGGGCTTCTTCGAGGAAAAGCTGCAACAGACCAACATTTTCGACCAGCACCGCTTGGATCCGCAGTTGAAGATGCCCCAGCCGGTGCTCACCTCCGCAGACCGCACCGCCCTGGTCACCTTCCTGCTCGGCAGCGTGGACCTGACCGTGCCTGAGGAATACGTCTACAAGCCCGGAGACGCCCGCCACGACATCCAGGAAGGCTGGTGGATCGTATCCAAGTACAACTGCATGGGCTGCCATGTCCTCAACGTCGGCCAGAAAAGCGGCCTGATGTTGCTGCCCCAATACCAGGGCGACAATAAGGACAAGCTCCCGCCGCAACTGATTGGCGAGGGCGCGCGCGTGAATCCTCGCTGGCTCGAGCATTTCCTCCAGAACCCCGCGCTCGATCCCGTGAATACCGATCGCGACGGCGTGCGCGGCTATCTCGCCGTGCGCATGCCCACCTTCAGTTTCTCCGATGGGGAAGTGCAGAAGCTGGTGCGTTTCTTCTCCGCCATGGCTTCGCAGTCCCTGCCCTACATGCCGCCGAAGATGGAGCCGCTCACCGACCAGGAACGCCAAATGGCCCGCCAGCTCTTCACCCATCCGGCCGCCCCCTGCCTGAAATGCCACGCCACCGGAGTCCCGGCGCACGACGCCATCGCCACCGCCCCGAATTTCCTGCTGGCCCCGGAGCGGCTCAAGCCCGCCTGGACCTATCGCTGGATTCTCGATCCGTCGCGCATCGCTCCGGGCACCGCCATGCCTTCCGGCCTGTTCCGCCAGCAGGGCGATCACTGGGTCTTCAACGGCCCGCTGCCGGACTCCTTCCGCGGCTACAACAGCGACCAGGCCGATCTCCTGGTGCGCTATCTCTTCCAGATGACTCCGGAAGAGCAGCGCATGCTCGTGGGACGCACCCCGGCGGGCAGCGCCAAGCCCGCGGGCGAGTGATGTGCGCCGGCCTTTTCAGCCGGTCCTCCATGGACGATGCGCACCGAGATTTGTTAGTCTTTGCGGGGGCAGACTGGACACATTTTCCCGCGCTGCGCTCGCCGGCCTGACCTGCGCGCCCGCCTGGATTTGTGGAGCGAAGAGAGGGAGGAATAGAAGCATGATCATTCGTTCGCACTATGTTGTCGTGGCAGTCGCGGCCGCGCTGGCACTGGCCGCGTGCAGCAAGAAGGAAGAAGCCCCGGCAGAGAAGGCCGCCGCGCCGGCTTCCGCCCCGGCCGCCGCCCCGGTGGATGCCGCCACCGCCGGCTCCGTCGCCGGCACGGTGAAGCTTGATGGCCCCGCGCCGAAAGTGGCCAAGTTGAAGACCGACTCGGACCCCTACTGCGCCAAGATGCACGCTTCCTCGCCGCTGCTCTCCGAAGAAGTGGTCGAGGGCAAAGACGGAATGCTGGCCAACGTGGTCGTCTACGTGAAGGCGGGCCTCGAGAACCGCTCGTTCCCCACGCCCACCGAGTCCGTCACCCTCACCCAGAGCGGCTGCGAGTACAAGCCGCACGTGGTGGCCCTGATGGTCAACCAGCCCATCAGCATCGTCAATGCAGACCAGACCACCCACAATATCCACCCCACCCCGGCCAACAACCGCGACTGGAACAAGTCCCAGGGTCCCGGCGCGGAGAAAATTACCGATTCGTTTGCGCGCGAGGAAGTGGCCATCCCCGTGAAGTGCAACGTGCATAGCTGGATGAAGGCTTACATCGCCGTTCTCAAGAATCCCTATTACCAGGTCACCAGCGCCGATGGCGCCTTCGATCTGAAGAACCTGCCCCCGGGCGATTACACCATCACCGCCTGGCAGGAAAAGTACGGTTCCATGGACCAGAAAGTCACCATCGGCCCCAAGGAATCCAAGAAGATTGATTTCGTCTTCAAACCGTCGTAGTCCGTAGGACAGGCTTTCAGCCTGTCCTCCTCGGGCGCAGTCAGCAGCTTGGAGCAGTCCAGGATTTATCGAATGACGTCTCTCCACAATCCCGGTGTGCACCGCTATGCGCTCTTCACCGTCGCCTGCACCGTTCTCCTCCTGGTCGCCGGAGCCCTGGTCACCAGCAACGACGCCGGCCTGGCCGTGCCCGACTGGCCCACTTCCTACGGCACTTTCTTCCCACCCATGGTCGGCGGAATTTTCTACGAGCATGGCCACCGCATGGTGGCCACCTTCGTCGGTCTGGTCACCATCGGTCTCGCGGTCATTCTCTGGCGCTCCGAATCGCGCCCCTGGATGCGCCGCCTCGGTTTGGTCGCGCTGGGCGCGGTCATCGCCCAGGGCCTGCTCGGCGGCCTCACCGTCAAGCTGCGCCTCCCTCCGGAAGTTTCCATCGCCCACGCCGCGTTGGCCCAGGCGTTTTTCTGCATCACCGTAGCGGTGGCGGTCTTCACCGGGCGCTGGTGGCAGCAGGACGTGCCCGCCATCGAAGACGCCGGCCGCCCGCGGCTTCGTGCCCTCTCTGCGTGGCTGGTGGGCGTCACCTTCGTTCAACTGGTGCTGGGCGCCGGCTACCGCCACAACGCCCTGGTCATCGCGCCCCACCTCGTGGGAGCAGCCGCGGTGCTCGCCCTGGTCATCCTCGCCGGGCGCGTCGTCCGCCAGCGCTTCGCGGGCCAGCTCGAATTGCGCCGCCTCGCCAAGGGACTGAACGCCGTCGTGGGCTCGCAGATTCTGCTCGGCGGAGCCGCCTGGTGGTCCCGCTTGGCCACGCGCGAGGCTCCGCAGCCGCAGCCCGTCATGATCTGGCTCACCGTGGCCCACACCGTCGTTGGCGCCATCGTGCTGGCCACTGTGGTGGTTTTCGCTCTGGTGTGCCATAGAATGCTCACCGCGGCCCAGGAACCCGCGGTGGTCTCCGGCGTCTCGCATACCGGCGCCGCCGTGTAGCACTGGCATTCGGTGGGACAGGCATTCTTGCCTGTCTCCGGTTCGCGCAGTCCTTTCGCCCGTGTGGCGGAAAAAAGGTCTCCGCAATTCGTACCGCGGAGTAAAACAAGGGGTCCGGTCCAGAAAACAATGGGAACTGTTCGAGCCGAACTCGTGCCCGCTCTGTCGCGTCCCGCGGCCTTCTGGTCGCTGGCCAAGCCGGATGTGACCCTGCTGGTGCTGCTCACCACCGCCCTGGGCTACTGCGCCGGAGTGCGCGGCCCCGTGGACTACCTGGCCCTCCTGCGCGTGGTCACCGGCACCCTGCTGGTCAGCGCCGGCACCGCGGCCATGAATCAGTATCTCGAGCGCGACGTGGACGCGCAGATGCGCCGCACCGCCGGCCGTGTGCTTCCCTCCGGCATCCTGGCGCCGCGCGAAGCATTGCTTTTCTCCGTGTCCATGATGCTCTCCGGCGAGTTGGTGCTCTTCCTTTTGGTCAATCCCCTGGCCAGCCTGCTCGCCGCCTGCTGCTCCATCACCTATCTGGGCCTCTACACCCCGCTCAAATCGCGCACCGCCTGGAGCACATTTGTCGGCGCGTTCCCCGGCGCCGTTCCCCCGCTCATCGGCTGGGCCGCCGCCCGCGGCTCCGTCGAAGGACCGGCCTGGACCCTGTTCCTCATCCTATTCGTCTGGCAGTTCCCCCATTTTCTTTCCATCGCCTGGATTTACCGCGAAGATTACGCGCGTGCCGGCATCCGCATGCTTCCGGTGGTGGACCCCTCCGGTCGCTCCACCTTCCGCCAGATCGCCGCATTTTCCGCGGTGCTGGTGCCGGCCAGCCTGCTGCCCGCGGTCACCGGCCTGGCTGGCGTGCGCTACCTCTTCGGCGCGCTGCTGCTCAGCCTGGCCCTGCTCCAGGTGAGCCTGTGGACCGCGCGGGAACAGACCAACCGCAGCGCGAAATGGCTGATGCACGCCACCGTTTTGCACATCCCCCTGCTGCTCGGGTTGCTCGCGGTGGACAAACTTTCCCCCTAGGAAAATGGCGGAGGCGGTGGCAATGATGGGCGCGAAGGGCCAAGACCTGGCAATGGCGGGCGCATGCCTGTTCTTTCTGTTGCTTTCTCTGGCGGGAATCGCCGCGGTCTTCATCACCGGCGAGGTGACCGGCGTGGACGCCCTGCTGCTCCTGATGGTGTGTGGCGGCATGGCCCTGCTTTTTGCCTGGCTCACCCTTTCCGCCCTGCGGGCTGCCGGCCTGCTGGGCCGAAGTTCGGAAGGGAAGTAGTGCCGCCCCGCTCCGTGGGACAGACATTCCTGTCTGTTTCCGTGTCCACGCAGAACAGACTTTCCCACCTGTCCCCACGTGCGGTCCGTCATCTCTTTTGCGCGTGTCTAAATCCCGATGCTAGCCTTTGATCAAGCCGGCTTGAACGCCAGCCTGAACGCCACCAGCGGCGTGGCCCTGCTCGCCGGATATGCCTTTGTGCGCCAAGGAAACATTCCCGCGCATCGCCTCTCCATGCTCCTGGCCACCGCCGCCTCTCTCGTCTTTCTGGGGTCCTACGTGGACTACCACCTGCGCGTCGGTTCCGTGCATTTCACCGGCACCGGTTGGAGCCGCCCGGCCTATTTCTCCCTGCTGCTCTCGCACACCACGCTCGCCGTAGTGAATGTGGGCTTTGTGGCCGTGACCCTCACCCGCGCGCTCCGCGGACGCTTCGCGCTCCACCGCCGCATCGCCCCTTACACCTGGTGGATCTGGATGTACGTCTCCGTAACCGGTGTGCTGGTCTACTTCATGCTCTATCATTGGTTCGCCCGGTAGCACAGGCTTTCAGCCTGTGCGCGTGAATGCGCCCGGCTGAATTTTCCCATGGACCAAAATCTCACTTCCGCCCCGGAATCTCTCCCCTCCGGCGATCTGTCCCCCGCGCCTGCCGCCCCGCCAAACCGCGGCATGAGCCGCCGCGCCACGTTCATCGTCCT
>DATIYQ010000289.1:0-2964 GCA_035517515.1 Binatia bacterium | reverse complement strand
GCGCGAATGCGGGCCACGGCGTCTTCGGTGGAGGGTTTCCAGTAGCGCATGGCCACGGCCATGAGCGGATCGAATTCGGGCCGGAGCGCGGCGGCCAGGGCGCGCGACTGCCGCTCGGTAAGCAGGCCGATGGGCGAGTGGCCACCGATTTCGCGGTAATGCTCGGAGACGTGCGGGGCGCGCTTGCGGGCGATGTAACGCGCCAGCGGTTTGCGCAGCAGGCCACCCAGCAGGGGCATTGGGATGATGTCCGGGTCGCAAAACAGATTGTAGAGAAAGGGCTCGACGGCCTGGAGGGAATCGGGGCCGCCGAGCTGGAAGAGCACGATGCCGAGTTTTTGCGGGGGGGTCATGCTGCGCAGGCGGGGGATGGTGAGAGAGCGGTAGTGGAGTGAAAAGCAGATCCCTCACCCACACACCCCGCGGGTTCGGGATGACGGCTTAACCGCGGGGACGGATCGGGCGAGGCGCTGCGCGTGGAGGGCATGGGGAAGGCTCTAGGCGCGGCCCGCCAGGGCGAGCTGCTGCTTGAGACGCTTCAGCTCTTCTTCGGCGCGGTTCAGGCGCTTGGCGACGGTGAATTGATAGGCAAAGATGACCGCCCAGAAGATGAAATAGGCGGCGAGCAGACTGTCGAAGTTCTTCATGGACGTTCCTCTCTCAATTCTCCTGCAGGCGCAGGGCGGCGGGAGCAGCAGAGGGCTCCTCGGCTTCCTGACGCAACAGTTCGATTTCAAAACGCAGGGATTCCAGGCGGTAACGCACGCGCACGAGCACCGCGAAGAGGGCCATGGTGGCGCCCCAGGTGAAAAACAAGACGGCCTTCATGGTGGGATCAAGGCCGGAGCCGGCCCCTCCGCCGATGACCGCGGAGGGATGCTGGGTGCGCCACCAGCGGATGGACATGTACACCACGGGGACATCGGCAAACGCGAAGATGCCGTAGACGGCGGCGAGGACGGCGCGGCGCTGCGGCTCCTCGACCAGGTTGCGAATGAGCAGGTAGGCGATGTACATGAGCCAGAGGACAAAGGTGGTGGTGAGGCGCGCGTCCCAGGTCCACCAGATTCCCCAGACGGGTTTGGCCCAGACCGGACCGGTAATCAGGACCACGGTGGTGAAGGCCAGGCCGGTTTCGGCCGCGGCCACGCCCAGCCAGTCGTGGCGCGGCTGGCGATTCATCAGATAGAGAACGCCGGCCACGGCGACGAGGAGGTAGGCCATGCCGGCGGTCCAGGCGCTGGCCACGTGGATGTAAAAGATGCGCTGCACTTCGTGCATGGTTCGTTCGTCGGGGGCCACAAAGAAAATGGCGTAGCCGGCGGCGGCCATCCACAAGGCGGCCAGGGTGCGAACCAGGAGCCACAAAGCGTGAGTCTTTCGCATTTCAATCCTCGAGCAGGGCTTCAAACAGGAAAAACGAAGCCGTGAAATAGATTATGTCCGCGCCGGCCAGCACCTTCAACCAGAGGGTGGGCCACTCCGGGGGATCCGCGAGGAGCGCGGCGGTGGCCTCCGTTCCGGCAATGAGCACGGGGGTGAGCACGGGCAGGAGCAAGAGCGGAAGGAGCAGCTCGCGCATACGGGCGTGGGCGGTGACGGCGGAAAAGAGGGTGCCGGGCACGACGATGCCCAGGGTGCCCAGGGCCAGCACGAGCATGAGCGGGAGCAGCTCTCCCGCAATGGACACGTTGTAGAGCACGGCGAAGACCGGCAAGAGCAGGGCTTCGGTGATCGCCAGGAACAGAAAGCTGGCCAGGGTCTTGCCCAGCAGGATCGAGTAGGGCGGGATGGGGGCGAGGCGGAGGGCGGCCAGCGTGTCGTTGGCCTGCTCGCGCAGAAAGGCGGGTTCGAGCATCAGCGTGCCGGCAAAGAGAAAGGCGATCCAGAGGAGTCCGGGGCCGAACTTGCGCGCTTCTTCCCGCGTGGGATCAAAGCTGAAACTGAACATGACCACGACCATGAGCGCAAACACCGCAGTGGTGGTGAGCAGTTCGCGGGAGCGAAATTCGGTGCGCACTTCCTTGGCGAGGATGGTCCAGGCACCGCGCCAGAGGGAAACTTCCAGGGGCGGGGCGGAAGCGACGACCTGATCGAGAACCGGCTGGGTGCGCACGGCCATCAGTTGACGGCTCCGGAGAAACCGGGAGGCACGGCGGCGGGGCCGATCGCGTCGCTGACCACGCGTCCCGCCTCCAGCCACACGGTGCGGGTGGCCAGAGTGAGCACGGAGCCGCCCTGGTGGGTGCTCATCAGGATGGTGCAGCCGGCGTGATGCAGGACGCGGAGCTCCTGCGCCAGCCAGTCGCAACCGGCGCTGTCGAGGCCGGTGGTGGGCTCATCGAGCAAGAGCAGGCCGGGTCCATGCAAGAGCGCGCGGGCCAGGGTGAGGCGCTGGCGCATGCCGCGCGAGAAGGTGCGCACCAGCGAGCCTTCGCGCCCGGCGAGGCCCGCGACGGCCAGGCGGGTGGCCACGGCGGCGCGCGCGCCCTGCAATCCATAGAGGCGGCCAAAGAGGTGGAGATTTTCCTCAGCGGTCAGCTCGTCGTAGAGCAGGGTGGCGTGGGCGATCACTCCCAGGCGGCGGCGCGCGGCGGCCGCGGATTCTTCTCCGGCGGGACCGTGAAAGCGCACGGTACCCGCGGTGGGACGGGAGAGCAGCGCGGCCATGCGAATCAGCGTGGTTTTTCCGGAGCCATTGGGCCCCAGCAGAGCGACGAACTCTCCGGGCTGGATCGCGAGAGTGGTGGGACGCAGCGCGCGGACCGCGCCGTAGCGCTTTTCGGCATTGGAGAAGGTGACGCCCAGGCCGGCGGTCAGACCGGGGGCCGAGAGCGCTCCAACATTTTCACGCAGCAGGTCCACTGCTTTCGAGCCTCTCCACTCTTCGAGCGCGCAGCCGGCACGGGGGCAGGCAGGAATGCCTGTCCAACTACTCGCGGACGAGCTCGCGGAGAACGGTCT
>DATIYQ010000288.1:0-4967 GCA_035517515.1 Binatia bacterium | reverse complement strand
TCAGGGCCGCTACGATCTTTCGTTTACCGTTCCTTCGCAATGCGCGCAGCAGCTCGCGGCCGGCGAGGCGGATGTGGCCATCATCCCGGCCATCGAATATCAACGCATCCCCGGCCTGGTGGCACTGCCCGGCATGGCCATCGCCTCCCCGCATGCGGTGCGCAGCCTGCTGGTCATCTCCAAGACTCCCATCCACCAGGTTCGCCGCCTGGCCCTCGATTCCAGTTCCCGCAGCACCGCCGCGCTGGTCCGCTTGCTGGCCGCCGGCGCCTGGCAGAGCGCGGGCGCGGCCCCCATCGAGTTCACAGCCGCAGCACCCGATCTTGCTGCCATGCTGGCATCGAATGACGCGGCGCTCGTCATTGGCGATCCAGCTCTGCGCCTGGCCGAACGATACGACGCCGGCCAGCCGCTCGATTCCGGACTCCCCCCTGCCGCCGTCCGCGTTTACGACGTGGTCTCCGAATGGCGTGCATGGACGGGAAAGCCCGCGGTCCTGGCCATTTGGGCCGCGCGCCGCTCCGCGGTCTCGCCGGGACTTCTGGCCGACTTCCAGGCCTCCAAACAATACGGCCTCGCGCACCTCGAAGAAATTGCTGCGAACGCAGCGGCCACGCTGGGCCTTCCCCAAACCCATCTCGAGCGCTATCTGCGCGAAAATATTGACTACAGTTTGGACCAGGAAAACCGCGCTGGCCTCCAGCTCTTCTTTGAGAGGGCCGCCGCTGCCGGACTGATCCCCGCGGCCCGCCCTCTCGAATTCGCCGGCGCGGAGCTGGATACAGGAGTTCGTACATGACTGTGCGTCAATCGTCCCGGTCATCCCGAGCCCTGCAATTGGCTACTCCGCGGGAAAATCCGTCATTCCAAACCCCGCGAATGATCGCGCGGGTCAAATCCCTGTCATCCCGAACTCCGCGTATGGCCGCGCGGAGTAAATCCCTGTCACCCCGAACTCCGCTCCCGGTTTTGGGGAGCGGGGTGAGGGACCTGCTTTTTCTGCTTCCCGGAGCGCACTCGTGAGCCTCACGCCACAACAAGCTCTGGATTGGCTCGCCTCCGCCGATCTTCTCGGCCTGGGCATGGCCGCGCAATCGCTCCGCAATCAGAAAACCGACCCGCGCGTGGCCACTTATCAGATCGATCGCAACATCAATTACACAAACTTCTGCACGGAATACTGCTCCTTCTGCGCCTTCTACCGGCCCATGGGTTCCCAGGAGGGCTACATCCGCTCTCTGGATGAAATTTGCGCCAAGATCGAGGAGATGCTCGCGCTCGGCGGCACCGGCATTTTGCTCCAGGGCGGCCTGCATCCCGACCTGAAAATCGAGTGGTATGAAGACCTGCTGCGCGCCCTGCGCGCCCGCTATCCCCGGGTGCACTTGCATAGTTTCTCCGCCCCGGAAATCATCAACATCGCGGAAGTCTCCGCGCTCTCCCTGCGGGATACCATCGCCCGCTTGCGCGATGCCGGCCTCGCCTCCATTCCCGGCGGCGGCGCGGAAATCCTGGACGACGAGGTCCGCCGTCGCATCTCCCGCCTGAAGTGCACCGCCGACGAGTGGGAGCAGGTGCACCGCACCGCGCACGCCCTGGGCCTGCGCACCACCGCCACCATGATGTTCGGCTGTGGGGAAGAGTTGCGCCACCGCGTCAATCATCTCGAGCGCGTCCGCAGGCTTCAGGAAGACACCGGCGGTTTCACCGCTTTTATCCCCTGGATTTTTGCCCCCGAAAACACTTCCCTGGGAAAACGCGTCCCCGAAGCCACAGCCGTGGATTACCTGAAGACGCTCGCCGTCAGCCGCCTCTATCTCGACAACATTGACCACATCCAGACCAGTTGGCTCACTCCGGGCATCAAAGTCTGCCAGGTTGGCTTGCAATTCGGCGCCGACGATGTCGGCAGCATCCTGATCGAAGAAAACGTGGTATATGCCGCCGGCGTGCGCAACCGCACCAACGAGGCGGAGTTGCGCCGCATCATCACCGATGCCGGTTACATTCCCGCCCAGCGCGATACGCTCTACCGCTCCTACGTCCTCAAGAATTAGCGGCTTTGAAAACCCCACGAAACGCGAGCGCGATAAGCCCTTCCCGCCGTCATCCCGCGCGAAGCGTGGGACCTGCTTGTTTGCGGCCCGCGAGGCCAGACTTCTGGATTGCATCGCCCGTCCGGGCCGCCCTGATCTATTTCTTCATCCTCTTCGCTCCTCCCATTTCCGCGCAGCGCTTGAAGGATTTCACCACCCCCACTCCTCTCCCCGCGGGCAGCACCCTGATCGTCGGCTTCCTCGGCGGGATTGAAAAGTGGAAGGACGAACACCGTCCCGTCAATCAACTGGCCAAACGCCTGCGCGCCCTCGGGCTCCCGGGCGTCTTCGTGGAGACTGCCGAGCACGCCCATCGCGGCGACGTGCTGAAGCTGATCGAAGCCGCTGCGGGACGCATCTCGAAAGGCCGCTGCGCCGCCCAAGGCTGCCGCGCCGTGCGGCTGATTCTCTATGGTCACAGCATGGGCGCGGCCGGGGTGGTCAAACTCGCCCGCGATCTCGGCCAGTTCGGCTTGCCCGTGGCCCTCACCGTCCAGGTGGATAGCGTCGGCGCCTCCGACGATGTAATTCCGCCCAACGTGGCTCGCGCCGCGAATCTCTATCAGAGCGATAGTTGGCTGCTCCATGGCCGCACCCGCATCCGCGCCGAGGATCCTTCGCACACCCTGATCCTTGCCAATCTCCGCTATTCCTACGAGGGAAAGTGGGTGGACCTTTCCGACGCTACGCCGCCCGAGCGTGTGGCCCACACGCGCCATTCGGAAATGGAGTTCGACCCTCAGGTCTGGAACCGCGTGGAGGATTACATCCTGGACGAACTGCACCGCGCCGGCATCCCCGGCGCTCCGGCTCCCCCGCACCCTCTGACGCCGCAGTGACTCGCCGTTATTCAGCTTTTCGGGAAATGGGCCGAATGGTGAGGAAGACTTCCGTGCCCTCGGGCAGGTCAACAGCCTCTTCCGGCTGAAAGGTTCCACGCGTATATCGCGCGCGCACCAACGGTCCGCCCGGTTCGTTCTGTCGAGTCTCGATTTTCGTCGCGAACTCTCGGGATCGGCTTTCGCCCCGCTCCCCATCGAGCGCCGCATTCACCAGCCGGTCCGCCTCGCGATTTCTTTCGCGCGGCACGTGTGCGATTTCGAATCGCTCGAAGCCGCGTGCCAGCCGCTCCGCGCGCTCGTGCAGCGGTTTCAGGTCCGGGCTCTTCACCCGGTATTTCCCCTGCATCTGCCGCACCAGCAGCTCGGAATCGCTCTCCACGCGCAGCCCGCGCACCCCGCGTTGTGCCGCGGCATCCAGCGCCGCAATCAGGCCATAGTATTCCGCCACGTTGTTGGTGGCCCTCCCCACATATTTCCCCGCCTCCAGCAGCGTTGTCCCATCCGCCTTGCGCAGCACGATTCCGTACGCCGCGGGACCCGGATTTCCCCGCGCCCCGCCGTCTATACTCGCGGTCACCAGGCTCGCAGTCCCTTTGCCGGTCGTCGCCGCCGGCTCCGGAAACAGCTGCCCGTGCCGTCCCCGGTCCGTCCGATCGCTCGTGCTCATGGGTGGGATCCAGCCGTTCTTGGAGTGCGGCGGCTAGACGCCGCTTTGCCTATGCTTTGCAGTTGCTCTTCTCAGTTCGCTGTTGCTTCCGGTGTCCCCGCCGCCCCTGCTCCACTCTCCGCGGCCGCCGCGGGAATCGCCGGCTCCTCCAGGAACAGCATGCGCCCGCAGGATTCGCACTCCACGATCTCTTCACTCTCCTGCCGGCGCAGCCGCTGCACCACGTATGGCCGCAGGTGCACTCGGCAGCCCGAACAGGTCTCTCCATCCACCGTGGCCACGGCGATCCCGTGATGTCGCGGCGCATACAGCCGGTAACGTTCGTAGATCGCTTTGGGGACGGTTCGGGCCGCGCTCTCCCGCTCCGCACGCAGCCGCGCCTGCTCTCCTTCCGCTGCAGAGCGCTCCGCGGCCAGTTGCTCCCGCAGAGACTTGGTGGTTCGCTCCGCCTCCGCCTGCGCTTTCTCTCCCGCTTTCACCTGGCGGTCGTGTTCCTCGCTGGCCTCCATGTGGTCCAGCACCTTGTCTTCCGCTTTGCGGATCTCCGCTTCCGCTCCCTCAATCTCGTGCACCAGCGCGCGGTAGGCCTCGTTCGTTTTTACCTGCGCGGTCTGATCCCTGTACTTGCGCACTTTCTCCTTCCAGCTTTCCACATCCAGCTCCAGTTTCTTCCGGTCTTTCAGGCTGGCGGTTTGCGCCTCGCGTGTCTTCGCCAGCGCGGCTCGCGCGGATTCCAGCGGCGCCTCCGCCTCCGCCAGCCTTTGGGGGAAGCGTGCCAGCCCTTCCGCCAGCTCCGTGAGCTTCAAATCCAGCGTTTGTACGTGCAAGAGCTCTTTCAGGCCAGGGTGCATGATTCGGAATTCTAGCAGGGTGGGGAAGAAGTAGCACAGGCTTTCAGCCTGTGCGGGCTCGCCGGGCGGGCGATCTCAGGGCACGGCGCGGACTTCCATCGTTTGATCCACGCTGAAGCTCGGTGGCGGAGGACTGATAGGCCCGGAATACCGCGCAGTCACCGTGAATCCGGATGTCCCGGCGTCCACCGAATACGTGTACCCCTCGCGACCGGAGCGCGCCATGTTCATCGCCCCGCTGTTCACCAACTCGTCGAGGGATGCGTAACTCCCATGCTGCGCCTGGTAGAGCCGCTCCGCCTGGGCGATGGCAATCAAATCGTTTTTCACTCCGGTAGTTGTAATCGCCTGGACCGGTGATCCTCCCCCTTCATTTTTCGGCAGCACCTGTCCCAGATACTGTCTGTAAATGAAGTAGCCGATCGCCAGCACCACCACCAATCCCACCAGCCCGCGCATGGTTTGCTCCTTCCGCTCCGGCCTGGCGGCCGAAGCTCCCGCCTTCACGCTG
>DATIYQ010000287.1:0-10129 GCA_035517515.1 Binatia bacterium | reverse complement strand
ATCGGCCAGCACCTCGAGCAGCGCCAGGTCGCGCTCTCCGAAGCCCTGCGGCCCCACGCAATTGATTAGCTCGATCACGCCCAGGCTGCGGTCGCGGAAGCGCACCGGCACGGCCACAATGGAGCGCGTCTGCATCTTGGTCTTCTCGTCCACTTTCGAGAAGAAGCGCGAATCCTGGCTGGTGTCCGGAACGATCACCACTTCGCCGGTTTGCGCCACCCAGCCGGCGATTCCCTGCCCCACCTTGATGCGAATCTCCTTCAGCGCTGCGCTGCCCTCGCCGGTGGCGATTTCGAAATACAGTTCCTGCTTGGGCTCGTCCATCAGCAGCAGCGACCAGGTGTCCGGGTGCAGAAATTCCTCCACCTTCTGCATGATGGTGCGCAGCACCTGGTCGAGCTGGAGGGACGAGGTGAGGGCCTTGCCGAGTTCGTGGAAGACGGCAACCTCGCTGAATCCGCGCGGGTCCGCCTTCACGTGGGCAATGGTCGGGTTGCGGCGGCGTTCGACGCCGTTAAAGGTTGAGTTTTCTTCAGCCATGCCGGTCAATACCGCCGCCCTGGCGCCAGCACAGGATGTTCCACGAGTTGCGAAGGTGTGGCCTGGGCGAACCGCCCTTCAACCCGAAAGATTATAGGAGACGCGGCGCGCCCGCTGCAACGTGTTATGAGTCCCGGTGTGCCCAGTTGGGAGCAATCAGCTGGGGGAAGTGTGCAAGCTGCGGGAGGCGATGCAGGTTTCCTCGGTGCCCGGCAGGCCGCGCCACAAGGGGCGCTGGCGGCGGATCGGCACCTCCAAATCCGTTTTAGAAGTATTCCCGCCTCTCAAGACGGGGCCGCGGGCCTCCAACGAGCGCAAATTCGCTTCCTACGGGTGAGGGCCAGGGTAAACTTTCCGGAAAGCGGCAGGCGCTTTGTCGTCCTGTCCGTAAGGGGAGTGCAATGCAGGGGGGTACGATCGCCACGCGAGGCCTGGCTCTGCTGATTTTCCTGGCAGGGCCTATGGTGCCTGGCGCTCTCGCGCGTCCCGGCCAGGCTCCCAAGCCTGCTTCCAGGCCCTGCCCCGCGATGCTGCAAAAAACAAAACTGGTCACGGACCGCTCGGGATGGGCCATCGTCAGAGTGCCTTCCGAGCATCCGCGGAACGTGTACGACTGCGCAGATGAGCACCTCTACTGGACGGAAGACAACGGGGGTACCTGGCGGGAGATGACGCCGCCCGAAATGGCCGGGGGAAGCATTTTGGA
Source organism: Binatia bacterium (assembly GCA_035517515.1). GTDB lineage: Bacteria > Acidobacteriota > Terriglobia > Acidiferrales > UBA7541 > JOPF136. The sequence continues at coordinate 8,883 of DATIYQ010000287.1, read as the reverse complement.
CGCGTTCTTTCTCCAGGGGATGCTTGGCTGGGTGATTGCGACGGATGCTGCCAGCGAGTCAAACTCTTCCCATTCCTATCTTTTCACCACCGCCGATGGCGGAAAGACCTGGCGAACGCTCCGGCTGCCAAGTTCCGATTACGGGCTGAATGAGGAGGCCATCCCGAAGCAGGTTTTCTTTTGCGATCCCAAACACGGCTGGATGGCTTGGCGCTGGGCCGTAACCCACTCCCGGCTGTTCGCGCTCCTTGCCACCGAGGATGGTGGGCGCACCTGGAAGCCACTTCCCAAACCTCCCGGGGCGGGGCCGCTCCAATTTGTCTCCCCGCAGGAGGGTTGGATGGTTGGCGGCCCCGAAAGCCCTGGAATTCCCAACCCTGAGCACGACACGCTGTGGGTCACCCATGACGGCGGCCAGCACTGGCAGGGCGTGCAGATTCCGCTGCCCGCCGACGACGAAGCCGACCGGCACATTTTCACCGCCATCGGGTTCAAGAGCGCGAGTGAGGGAGCCGTGGCTGCAGAGATGCAGCTCACCAATGAAGCCACCCGTTTTTTCTCGTGCGAGACGCGCGACGGCGGGAAATCGTGGAGCGTCACTCAATTCGAGGCGGAGACGGCCAATCCTTCTATCGTGGACTCGCACATCATCTGGTCTTTCTCCGCGGCGCGGGGTGAAGACACCAAGTTTCGATTCCGGAACCAGGTGGTTTCCCCTTCTCTGCCCTCCGGGTTATCGGCGAAAGCCTACCCCGTTCCACTTGATTTCATCAATGATTCGCACGGTTGGGCGACCTCCTCGGGGGAGTTGCTTTCGACCGTGGACGGCGCCAGGACCTTTCAAGTGATCACGCCACCCGTGGTGGCTCAATTCCCATATCGGCCTTTGCCGGAAATCTTCGCCGTGAACGGGCGTGTCCTCCGGTTTCCGACCGCGCACGTGCCGTTCGCAATCCAATACCCCTCCCAGGAGCGAAACGAGAGGCTCGGCCCACTCTTTGCGCCGGCAGCGGGCGGGCCGATGGAAATCAAGGGCCGGGGATTCCTGGAACAAAACGCAGTGTGGTTCGGCGAGCGAGCGGTTGAGGCCCGCCGAACCGACGAAGCCCACGTGCGATTGCTTGTGCCCCGCGACCTGCCACCGGGTGACTACGAACTCCGCATCGAGACGGCGAACGGAAAATCAGAGCCAGTACGCGTGACCATTCGAGCTGGCGAAGAGCTGAAATTTCTTGGATTCGTCCGCCCGGCTGGAAGCGCCTGTTGCACACCGAGGGTCCACCCTGGAGATCAGGTGACGGCCAGCGGACGCGGCTTGCTGCTCGAGAATACAGTTTGGTTCGGCAGCCAGCCGGTGGCGACAGAGTTGAAGATTGCCAATGTCCCGCTGCTGCGTCTGACCGTGCCCGCTTCCCTAGCCCCCGGCAGCTACGACGTTTACATCATGAATGCCAACGGGAAGAGCAACGTCCTCAGCGTCATCGTGGAGTAGCAAACCGAGCCCAGCCGCCGGCCGGGATACTACAGCGCGGGGCGCAGCAAGCGGCGCCCCTACACCTGCAATGAGGCGCCGCGAGACGCGATGAGCTGCGTATACCAGCGGGCGGAATCCTTGGGGATGCGCCGCTGCGACTCGAAGTCCACGAACACCAGGCCGAAGCGTTCGCGGTAGCCGGTGTGCCACTCGAAATTGTCCATCAGCGACCAGTGCAGATAGCCGCGCACCGGCACACCCTCGCGCATGGCACGGCGCAGCTCGATCAAGTAGCGGGCGGTGAAATCGATGCGTTGCGGATCGTGCACCCGGCCATCGAGCGAAATCCAGTCGCGGCAGGAGAGCCCGTTTTCGGTGACCAGAATCGGCAGGCCGTAGCGTTCGTGCAGGAACCGCGGCCCCCAGCGCAGGGCTTCCGGCACCACGGCCCAATTGAAGGCGGTGAGCGGCGCGCCCACGGGAGGCGGAACCGGCTCGGCCACACCGCCACGGCCGGCGCGCACCGGCCAGCCGCCATAAAGATTGAGGGCGAAGAAGTCGAGCGGCTGGCGAATCACCGTCTCGTCTCCCGGAAGCACCTCCGGCGCGTCGCTGCCGAGGAGTGCCAGCGCTTCCTCCGGATAGGGTCCGCGGAAGGGCGGGTCCGTCCACCAGGCATTGTGGTGCCACCAATCTTCCACGCCCTCGCGGGGGGGTGCTCCGGAAAAGGATGCGGTGCGCGCGGCGGCAACGTCGTCCGCGCCAGGGTGCAGGCTGGCAGGGACGGAGGGAGAAAAATCGAGCGGAAGGCTGACCTGGACGGTCCGCCGGGCATTGGCCCGAATGGCCTGAACGCCCCGGCCGTGGGCCAGAAGAAGATGGTGGCCGGCCTGCAGGGCCTCCCTTAGAGGGAGTTGCTCGCCCGGTGCGTGAATGCCCAGGCGGTATCCGGCGCCGATAAAGGAGCGCGGCTCGTTGATGGTCATCCAATAAGGGACGCGGTCCGAAAGGCGTTTCGTGACCAGCGCGGCATACTCCGCGAACCAGCCGGCGGCATCGCGGGTCATCCAGCCGCCGCGAAGCTGCAAAGCCTCCGGCAAATCCCAGTGGAAGAGCGTGAGCAGCGGGGTGATGCCCGCGCCGAGCAGTGCGTCCACCAGGGCGTCGTAAAAGGCCAGACCCTTTTCATTCACCGCTCCCGTGCCCCCGGGCAGCACGCGCGGCCAGGAAACGCTAAAGCGGTAAGCGCCGAGGCCGAGCGATTTCATCAGCGCTACGTCGTCACGGAAGCGGTGATAGTGGTCGCAGGCGACGCGGCCGCTCTGGCCATTCCAGATGGCGCCTGGCTTCTTCTCGAACATATCCCAGATGGAAGGGCCGCGGCCGTCGTCCTCCACCGCGCCTTCGATTTGATAGGCCGAGGTGGCCGCACCCCAGAGAAAATCTTTGGGGAATTCGGCGGTGGTGGGGCGCCCGGGCTGCGCCTTTGGGGCCGGGCCGCGGCTTTGTGCCAGGATATCTGAGGCTGCTCCGAAAGCGGCACCGCCCGCCAGCGCGAGAAAACGGCGGCGATTGAGCCTGCCCTTCTTCGGAGAAGACCGCATCTGCAATCCTCAAACTGACTGGGACCGGGGCGAAGCTAACCAACCCATCGCCCAGTGTCAACCGCCCGGCAAAATGAACGCAGCCGCGGCGTCCCGTAGCGCCGGCGTTCCGGGCGCTGGAACCGTTGACAGTGGCCGGGCGGCTGCCTATAGTGCCTGCAGGACGGAATTTTTCGCGTTGGACACCATTTTCGGTGGCGCGCCCGCCATGGCCAAAGGCACGTTCGGCGAGCATCTGCGGCGCGAACGGGAGATGCGCGGCGTCTCGCTGGATGAAGTTGCCCAAGCCACCCGCATCGGCACACGTTTCCTCGAAGCCCTGGAAAACGAACGCTGGCAGGAGCTGCCCGGAGGGGTGTTCAACCGCGGCTTCCTGCGCTCGATCGCCCGCTACCTGGGCCTGGATGAAGAATCTCTGGTCGCGGAATACGGCCAGGCCGCCAACGACAAACCACAAATGGCGGAGTGGGCTGCCTCCACACGCGGGGAGGGAGACGCTTCGCCTTCCTGGGCGGGCCGCGTTGTAGTGGCGCTGATCGTATTGCTGTTGCTGGCGGCCGCCGGCGTGGGCGGGTGGCAATTCTGGACGCGCTATGGAAACACGCTGCGCACCTGGCGCAGTCCCTTGCCCCAGGTGCCCTCCCCGAAGCCTCCGCCACCACCGTCGACCGAGCCCGCGCCGGGCGCGGCGTTGGCGGCCACCGGAGTGACGGCCGCAGATCGCCCAACCTCAGCGGCAGGGCCGGCGACTGCGATTCCGGTGGACTTGGAACTGCGCGTGGAAGTGAGCCGTGCCACGGATGTGACCATCGCCGCGGACGGCAAGCGCGCCTTCCAGGGCCGCATGAGCCGCGGGGAAAGCCGGGTGTTCAAGGCCGCGGACCATTTTGACGTGACCGCCCAGAATTCCTTCGCACTGATCCTGGAATTGAACGGTGTGAGCATGCCGCCCGTGGGACAGCCGGATTCCCCGGGCAGCGTTACACTTTCCCGAAAAGACCTGGCCCAGAATCGAGGGAGCGGAGGCGAACCCCATTAGCTCCGAAATTCGCGACGAAATCCGCTCCGGCCGCGCGACGCGGGAGCGGAAATTGGCCGTGGCAACGGCGGGAGCAGGCCTGGAGCCGGGGGTACGCGCCGAGTTGCTTGCGGTGCTGGCCGCCGACAGCGATCCAGCGGTGCGCGAGAAGGCGCAGAACGCGCTGTTGAGCGTGCCGCAGGAAGCCTTGCTGGAGGCAGCGAAGATTCCAGACGGAGCGGCGGCCTTGTTTGACTACGTAACCGCGAATGTGAAGGACCGGGCGGTGCTGGCGGCGGCCCTGGCTGCCAACCCGGGCGCTCCGGGCAGCGCGCTGGCCAAAGTGGCGGAGCACCTGCCCCCGGCCGCAGTGCAGGCGCTGGTGGACAGCCTGGAACGGCTGGCCGATGCTCCCGAACTGGTCACGGCATTGAAGGACCGGCCGGACTTGACGCTGGAACAGAAGCGCACGTTCGAAGAGCTCACCAAGGAAACGGACCGGGAAACGCTGGAAAAAAACCTGGGAGATGGGGAGCCCGACCCCATCAAGCGGCAGACTCTTACCCAGCGACTGGCCGGCATGAACGTGATCCAGCGGCTGACGCTGGCGCTCAAGGGCGGGAAAGAAGAGCGCATGGCGCTGATCCGCGATCCCAACAAGCTGGTGCAGCGCGCCGTGCTGCAATCGCCCCGGCTGACCACACTGGAAGTGGAAGCCTTCTCCGCCATGACCAATGTAACCGAAGAGGTGCTGCGCGCCATTTCGCTGAACCGGAACTACATCAAGAACTACGCTGTGGTTCGCAACCTGGTGAACAACCCGAAGACTCCGGTGGACGTTTCCCTGCACTTCATCCAGCGCCTGGTGACCACCGACCAGAAGAAGCTGAGCATGAACAAGAATGTGCCGGAAACCATACGCACCACGGTGGTGAAAATCCTGCGGCAGAAAGCAGTGAAGGGCGAAACGTGAGCGTGCGGAACCAACCCGGGGAAGAGGGCGCAGCAAGCAGCGCCCCTACGGCTGGTCCAAGGTGAAGACGGTGGAAAAGGGCGCAGCCCTTCCTGCGTCAGGATCTGCGACAAGCGGCGCCCCTACGGCGCTTCCAGGGAGTGGCGAACCTTGCCGGCGTACTCGCGCGCTTTCGCCAGAATGGACGGCGGGTCCAGGGTAAGCACCCGGCGGCCCTCCATCAGGATTTTTCCGGCAACGATGACCGTGTCCACGTCTCCGGCGTTCAGCGAATAGACAATCTGGGCCGCAACATCATAGGAAGGCACGGCATGGGGCGCGTCCGTGCGCAGCAGAATGATGTCCGCCTGCTTGCCGGCCTCAAGCGAACCGATCTGCGCCTCCAGATGCAAGGCGCGCGCACCGCCCAGGGTGGCCATTTCCAGAGCCTGCGCGGCAGAGAGCGCTCGCGGGTCCAGCCGCGATACTTTCTGGAGTTTCGCCGCCAGATCCATCGCCTGCATCATGTCCAGGACGTTGCCGCTGCCGGCGGGGCCGTCCGTGCCCAGGCCCAGGCGTAGGCCCGCGGCCAGCATGGCGGGCACGGGAGCGGCGCCGCTGGCCAGCATCATGTTGCTCGCGGGACTGTGCACGCAGCCCACCCCGCGCGCGGCGAGCAACCGGATTTCAGCCTCATCCAGCCAGACGCAGTGGGCCGCGGTCACGTCCGGACCGAGAAAGCCGATGGAATCGAGCCAGGCGGCCGGCGCGAGATGTTTCTTCTCCACGCTCTCCTCGCGTTCGTGGCGCGTCTCCTCCAGGTGGATCAACAGCGGCGCTCCCGCACTGCGCGCCAGGGCCGCGGCGCGCCGCAGAGTATCCGCGGAACAGGTGTAGGCCGAATGTGGAGCGACGGCGGGGCGGATCAGGGGATGGCCGCGCCAGTGCTCGAGAAACGATTTGATTTGCGTGAAAGATTGCTCCGGGCCGCGGCTGTCGGGCACAGGAAAATCAATCACGCTCTCGCCCAGCACGCCGCGCAGGCCCGCGGACTCGGTTTCCCGTGCCACCGCGTCTTCGAAGTAATACATGTCGGCGAAAGTTGTGGTGCCGGACTGGATCATCTCCAGCGCCGCCAGGCGGGTGCCCCACACGCAGAAGTCTTCGGTCACGTTGCGCGCTTCGGCGGGAAAGATGTGTTTGGTGAGCCAGTCTTCGAGCGTCAGGTCGTTGGCCAGACCGCGAAAGAGCGTCATGGCCGCGTGGGTGTGGCCATTGATGAGACCGGGGAGCAGCAGGCGTCCGCGGGCGTCCATGCGGCGGCGGGGGGAATAGATCCCATCCAGTTTTTCGCGCGGGCCAACGGCCAGAATCTCGGCGCCGCGAATGGCCACGGCTCCGTCTTCCACGATGCCGAGGGGGGAGCCAGCCGCGGGAGACATGGTGACCACGGTTCCGCCGGTGATGAGTAGATCCGCAGCTTGGGCGGCCGCAACGGGCGCTTCCGCCAGTGTGGGACGCTTGGGTCGTGTGGCCGCGGCCAAGGCGCAAGAAATCAGAAGCACCGCGAGAGACGCGACCGTCAAGTTGTAGCCCGCCGAACGGCCCGACGGACGAATGGTAGGGCGCGGGCGCATCATGGCGTTTCTCGGGCGATGCGGGGCAGGACGGCATTCAGCAGCGCGCTGAACTGGGTGTGGACGCGGCGGCCGGTCTCCAGCACCTCTTCGTGGGTGATGGGCTGATCCAGGATTCCCGCGGCGAGATTGGTCACGCAGGAAATACCCAGCACCTCAACCCCCATCTGGCGCGCCACGATCACCTCGGGCACCGTGGACATGCCCACCAGGTCCGCGCCCAGCCCGCGCAGCGCGCGGATTTCTGCGGGCGTCTCGAAGCTCGGCCCGGTCACCGCGGCGTACACGCCCTCTTCCAGTTCCAGGCCCAGGCGCTCCGCTTCTTCGCGCGCGATGCGGCGCAGGCTCTCGGAATAGGCGTGGGTCATGTCCGGAAAGCGCGGGCCGAAGCGCGCATCGTTGTGGCCAGTGAGCGGATTGGTGCCTTGCAGATTGATGTGGTCCTGAATCAGGACCAGGGCGCCCTGGCGAAAATCCGCGTGAATGCCGCCGGCGGCATTGGTAATCACCAGGGTGCGCACGCCCGCGCGCGCCAGCGCGCGCACGGGGAAGGTCACCTGATCCATCGAATAGCCTTCGTAGAAATGCAGGCGGCCCTCAAACACCGCCACCGGAACGCCTGCGGCCAGCCCGATGGTCGCGCGGCCGGAATGGCCCTCCACCGTAGAGGCATGGAACCCGGGGATGCGGCGGTAATCGATGCGCGTTGCCTGCGCCAGTGACTCCGCGAAATTGCCCAGGCCGCTTCCCAGGATTACGCCGATGCGCGGGCGGAAACGGGTGCGGGCCAGCAAGAATTTTGCGGCGCGCTCCGTGCGGGCGAACAGATCGCCGCGCCCTCCCGCCGCGGGCAGCCGTGGCGTGCGGCGGCGATTCACAGCAGCAGCCCCACAATGGATGCGGAGAGGAGGTTGGCCATGGTGCCGGCAATCATGGCGCGAAATCCCAGCTCCGCCAACTGATGGCGTTTATTGGGCGCCAGCGCGCTGAGGCCGCCGATCTGAATGCCGATGGAACCGAGATTGGCGAAGCCGCACAGCGCATAGGTGGCGATGGTGAAGGAGCGGGGATCCAGTTGGTATTTGGCGGCGCCCAGCATGGTGTAGGCCACGAATTCGTTGAGCACCATGCGCGTGCCCAGCAGGTTGCCTACCGCCAGGCAGTCTTTGCCGGCGATTCCGATGCACCAGGCCACCGGCGCGAAGACCCAACCGAGCAGCTCCTGAAGGCTGGCAGGGAACCACCTCACGCCATGTCCTAGCAGCCACTCCTGCGCGGCGCCGAAGATTCCATTGACCAGCGCGACCAGCGCAAGAAAAGCGATGAGCATGGCGGCCACATTGAGCGCCAGGTGCAGGCCGTCGGTGGCGCCGCGGGTGACGGCGTCGAGCACGTTTTCATGTTTTTCCTCTTCCGTGCGCTCCAGATGGATGCGGCCGGCGGTCAGCGGTTGCTCCGTCTCCGGAATCAGCATCTTGGAGATCACCAGCGTGCCGGGCGCGGTCATGATCACCGCGGTGAGCAGGTGACGCGCCTCTGCGCCGAACAGGATATATGCGCCCATCACCGCACCGGATATATGGGCCATTCCGCTGGTGATTACGGTCATCATCTCGGAGCGTGTGAGCGTCGCAAGATAGGGGCGGATGGTGAGCGGTGCCTCGGTGATTCCCATGAAGACACTGGCGGCTACGTCCAGCGATTCCGCGCCGCTCGCGCCCATCAAGCGGGTCATCACTCGCGCGGCCAGGCGGATGATGGCTTGCATCACGCCGAAGTGATACAGGATGGAAAAAAACGTGGCGATGAAAATGATGATGGGCAGCACCTGGAAGGCGATGATGAAGCCGAAGGGCGTGGTTTTTCTGCCGAGCTGGCCGAAGACAAACTCCGAGCCGGCAAAAGAAAAGCTCAGGAGCCATTCCGCGCCCGCGCCGAGCGCACGGAACAGGCGCAGGCCGATGTCGGTCTTCAGGACAAAGAGGGCGAAGGCAAGCTGAAGTCCCATGCCCCAGAGCACGGTGCGCAGGCGGATGGCCCGGCGGTCCGAGGAGAACGCCCAGGCGGCCGCAAGCACCAGCGCGATTCCGATCAGTCCTGTGAAGCGCTGCATGGCGGAGGCTCCGCGGGAGTCTACCTCAAAGAGAGTGGACTGTGGCGAGTGACGAGTAGCGGGAGTAGGACACCGAACGGACCCT
>DATIYQ010000286.1:0-7503 GCA_035517515.1 Binatia bacterium | reverse complement strand
CCGGCGGCCGCGGGCAAATTTAGGGAATTCCCGAAAGTTCCTGCCGGCCTGGCGGAAGCGGGAAGGCAGGCGCCGCGGGCCCGCTAGTTGCCGCCGGAAAGCGCGCGCGAGAGGGCCACCACCAGGACCGCGCCGATGGTGGCCGCAGCCAGTCCGCCGATGAAGCCGTAAGCTTCGATGTGGAGCTGTTCGAACAGCCAGCCGCCCACCACCGCGCCGATCAGTCCCAGCAAGATGTTGCCCAGACAGCCGAAGCCCTTGCCGCGCACCAGTTCGCCGGAGAGCCATCCGGCCAGCGCGCCCATGAGCAGCCAGCCGATCAGGCTATGCCCGACGAAAATGTCTACTACGTCCAGGCGCGCCAGGCCCGCGGCAACAAAGCCGCTGGAAACATGCGGCGCGGCGGGCGTGGCGAATCCCGCGGCGATGAAGAAAGGCGTGGTCATTTGTTTTCCCCGCGCCATCCTGTAAACTTCCGGCGCGACCGGCTGATTCTATCGCGGTTGGCGAGGAGAGCCATGCCGAAAAAACGCGGGCGCGCGGGACACGCGGGCGGCAAAAAGGCCGGGCACGGCGGCAAGGGCCCTGCGGGCGGAAAAAAAACGGTGACCGGACGTGTGCTGCACGATCCGGTGCACGACCGGTTGCGGCCCATCTACCCGATTGACCTCTCGAAATGCGCCACCATTGACGCGCTGGTGCGGGCCATGGGGGAGACTGCGTTCACCGGGCGCCAGGTGGGCGATGCCGCCGACGTGCTGGAGGCCATGGCCCGGGACAAAGATTGCTTTGTGGTGATGACCCTGGCTGGCGCGCTGACTGTGGGGAAGATGGGGCTGATTTTCTGCGACCTGGTGGAAGCAGGAATCGTGAAAGCCATCGTCTCCACCGGCGCGCTGATGGCCCACGGGCTGGTGGAGGCCACCGGGCGGTCGCACTTCCGGTATGACCCGGCGATGGACGACCGCGAGCTCTTCCATGCGGGCTACAACCGCGTGTACGACTCGCTGGAGCCGGAAGTCAACCTGGACCACGTGGAAACGGTGGTGGACGGCATTCTGGAAGGGTGGGATCCCAACGAGACAGTGTGCAGTTGGAAGCTGCACCGGCGCATCGGCGAATACCTGCTGGAGACCACGCCCGGGCGCGGCATTCTGAAGTCCGCGCGGGCACACAACGTTCCCGTATTCGTGCCGGCGTTCACTGATTCCGAATTGGGCATTGACTTCGCGCTGGACCAGCGGATGCGGAAGAAGCGCGGCGAACGCCAACTGCGTTACGACCCATTCGAGGACTTCGAGTATTTTGCGCAGACCATGGTCGGCACAAAACGCATGGGGATTCTAACCATCGGCGGCGGAGTGCCGCGCAACTGGACGCAGCAGTTCGGCGTCTTCGCGGAGTTGCTGGCCCGGCGGGGAATCGAGAAAGTGCCGCTGAAGCGCTACCACTACGGCGTGCGCATCTGCCCGGAGCCGGTGAATTGGGGCGGGCTCTCGGGCAGCACGTACCGTGAGGCCGTGTCGTGGGGCAAATTCGTGCCGGAGGAAGAGGGCGGGAAATTCGCGGAAGTTCTGGACGATGCCACGGTGGCCCTGCCGCTGGTGGCCGGCGCGGTGCTGGAACGCATCGGTTATTTCGAGCGGAGCAAGAAGGCGGGGCACAGCCGGTAGCACAGGCGGTCAGGCTGCACGATGGGGAGCGGGAGGGCTTTCGCAGACCCTGAGAGACCACCGGATGGCAGGCGCCGGCACTACGATTAGTCTTCGTCGCCGATGAGGAAGGCGGAGGCCAGCACGGTGGTCCACAGGCCGCGCTTATCGCCCACCGCAGACTGGGTGACGTTCATCGTTCGGACGATCTTGTTGGAGATGCGGTAGACCTCTTTTTTCTCGTCCCAGGACAAGTCTGGATCGAAATCCACGTTCAGCGTGGTGGCCAGCATTTCCGCCGCCAGTTCTTCCGCATATTCCCCGGCCACTTCTTCGGGCTCACCAAAGGAGTGGTGCTCGGAGAGATATCCGTACATGGACTTGTCTCCGGGCAGCGCGATGCCGATGCCCGCGGCAATCAAACGGTGCGGCTCGCGCGTGGAGTTTTCACTGATCACGCAGAACGCCACCTGGCCGGGCTTGATCAGCTTGAGCCCCTCGGCACGCGAAATCAGTTTGCAATTGGGGGGAAAGATGGAGGACACCCGCACGATATTGCAAGCGGCGATGCCCGCATTCCGCAATGCCAGCTCAAAGCTGGAAAGGCGCTCCTTGTGTTTTCCCACTCCCTTGGTGAGGAAAATCTTCTTGGCGACGAAGGGCATTTTGCGATGGATGCGCCGAACTCAGGAAACCCCGCGCTGTCTCCTTTGAGGGAATTCGTCGCGAAAGTAACAAGAGCGGACACGCATGTCAAATGCTATTCACGCGCGCGTGACGCGGAGCAAAGGCCCGTGCCGGCCCAGCCGCCACAGAGCCTGCCGCTCACGGATATTTGATCAGGGGAATGCAGCGCCCGAGCTGGGTGGCGAAATGATTCAAGGTGGTAAGGTCCGCGGGGCTGAAATCGGCGCCCGCGGTGGTCACGCTCTTCCCTTTGCGCGACACCTGGAGCACCCCCACCACTTTGTTTTCGAAGATCACCGGCACGCTCATGATTTTCTGGATGGGGTCGCCGCGCTGCTTGGAATCGAGCGGCACGGCCTCGAATACCGTGGAGTGGCGCGCGGTGGTGAAGTTGTTGATGATCTCGGAGCGCTTCTCCCGCGCGGTGCGGGAAACCATGGCGCTGGTACTGTTCAGGGGAATGGTGCCCACGTTCTGGAGTTTTTCCGGAACCACGAAGCGCAGGAATTTGTCGTCGGGAGTGGTGGCCAGCAGGGCCACTTCGTCCGGGCGGACGCTGAAGGCCTTGCCGATGTCCCCCGCCAGTCTGGCCACGACGGACATTTCGATGGGCTGCCCGGCCTGAACCATGGCGTCAATGATTTTGGTGAAATCGGCGATCGGATCGCTCATCCCATAACCCCCGCGCGGAGCGCCCAAGCCTGCCCCGGAGCGGAACGCAGCGGCATATGCTACAACGAAACTCCGCCGGATGCAGGGGGATTTCGCGCCCGGCGGATTCCCCTGGAAAATCGCAAGCCGGTTGCGATTCGCCGGGGCGCGGCCACGGTGCGCCGCCGGAGCGGTTGCGCGCCTGCGAGTGCGGCGCTATACTGTGCCTTCTTTGAAGGGGTGGGCAGGATCGTTTCGGCGTGGGAGAGAGTTGAGGAATCGGGGTACGCGTTCCCGCGAGGACCGACGAGCCGCGATCAGCGATGTCCGCACAGCAGACTGTAGACCATTCAAGTTTCTTCTGGCGCAAACTCCATTCGCTTTCCGGGATCATTCCGGTGGGCGTGTTTCTGGCCGAGCATTTTTGGTCCAACAGCTACGTCCTGGTTAGCCCGGAAAAATATGATGCCGTGAGCCAGGAGCTGCAGACCCTTCCGTTCCGCCCATTCGTCGAAGCCGTGGGCATCTGGATTCCCATCCTCTTCCACGCCGGATACGGCTTTTACGTGTGGTCGAAAGGCAAGTCCAACGCGCTGGAATATCCCTGGATGCACAATTGGATGTTCACGCTGCAGCGCTGGTCTGGACTGGTGGCCTTCGCGTTTATCGGCTGGCATTTTTACACCGCGCGGGTGCTCACCGGGGGGCGGTCCAATTACCTCAGCGTGCACGCGGACATGAGCCACAACGCATACGTCCTGGCCTACCTGATCGGAGTGACGGCGGCTTCCTTCCACCTGGGCAACGGCCTCTGGAATTTCCTGTGCAAGTGGGGACTGGTGGCCACCGCGCGGGCCCAGCGGGCCGCGGCCTGGCTGGGCGCGGGGGTGGCGCTGGCCTTTTCGCTGGCCGGATTCGCCATCGTATACAGCGCGCGCTTTAATTTTCATCCCTTCGAGATTTACGTGCAGAAATGAGAGAACCCAAAGTCATCGTCGTCGGCGGAGGCCTGGCCGGGCTGATGGCGGTGATCCGCGTGGCCGAGGCCGGCGTGCCGGTGGATCTGTTTTCCATCGTCCCGGTCAAGCGCTCGCATTCGGTGTGCGCCCAGGGGGGCATCAACGCGGCGAAAAACCTCAAAGGCGAGGGCGATTCCACCGCGCGGCACTTCGACGACACCGTGTACGGCGGCGACTTTCTGGCCAACCAGGGCCCGGTGAAACGCATGTGCGACGCCGCCCCGGGCATCATCGACATGCTGGATCGCATGGGCGTGATGTTTAACCGCACCGCGGAGGGTCTGCTGGACTTCCGGCGGTTCGGCGGCACCCTGTTCAACCGCACGGCATTTGCCGGAGCCACCACCGGCCAGCAAATGCTTTACGCTCTGGATGAGCAGGTGCGGCGGTTCGAGGCCGAAGGGAAAGTGCGGAAGTACGAAGGCTGGACGTTTCTTTCCGCGGTGCTGGACGACCACGGCATCTCCCGCGGCATCTGCGCCATGGATTTGAAGACCATGGAGGTGCGCACGTTCCCCGCGGACGGGGCCATTTTCTGCACCGGGGGCAACGGCGCCATCTTCGGCCGCTCCACCAACTCCGTGGTGTGCACTGGTTCCGCGCAGTCCGCGCTGTTCCAGCAGGGCGTGGATTACGCCAACGGCGAATTCATCCAGGTGCATCCCACCGCTATTCCCGGCGAAGATAAGTGCCGGCTGATGAGCGAATCGGCGCGCGGCGAGGGCGGGCGCGTGTGGGTGCCGAAGCAACCGGGAGACAAGCGCCCGGCGCGGCAAATTCCGGAAGCCGAGCGGTTCTTTTTTCTCGAGGAGTGGTACCCCAAATACGGCAACCTGGTGCCCCGCGACATCGCCACCCGCGCCATTCACAAGGTTGTGTATGAAATGAAGATGGGCCTGGAGGGTCATCCGGCGGTCTACCTGGACGTTTCCCACATTCCGCGGGAAACCTTGGACCGCAAGCTGGAAGGCATCCTGGAGATTTACGAGAAGTTTCTGGGCGTGGACCCGCGCGTCGAACCCATGAAGGTTTTTCCGGCCATGCATTACACCATGGGCGGCATCTGGATTGACACGGAGAACCAGGCCACCAACGTGCCGGGCATTTACGCCGCCGGAGAGTGCGAGTACCAGTATCACGGGGCAAACCGCCTTGGGGCCAACTCCCTGGTCTCCTGCATTTATGGTGGCATGGTGGCGGGGCCGGCCGCGGTGCGCTATTCGCGCGGGCTGGAGAAGGGCTGCGAGGCGGTGCCCTCTCCGGTGTTCGAGGCGGAGAGGCGCAAGCAGGAACACCTCAACGATCGCCTGCTGCACCAGGAAGGCACGGAGAATCCGGTCACCCTGTGGAAGGAAATGGGCGAATGGATGACCGAGCACGTGACCGTGGTGCGCAACAACAAGAATCTGGAGCGCACCGACGCGAAGTTGGCGGAGCTGGCCGAGCGCTACAAGAAGGTGAACCTCTCCGACCGGACCTCCTGGGCCAACCAGACGCTCAGCTTCTGCCGCGAACTGGAGAATATGCTGGTGCTCTCCCGGGTGATTACCCAGGGGGCGCTGGCGCGCAACGAGTCGCGCGGCGCGCATTACAAGCCGGAATTTCCTGAGCGGAACGACGCGGAGTGGCTCAAGACCACGCGCGCGCATTTTCATGGCGGGTCGTTCAAACTGAGCTATGAGCCGGTGGATATTTCCGGGATTCCGCCGCGGGCGCGGCGCTACGACGCAAAGTCGTGAGGTCGCCAGTGGCAGGTGAAACGCGCGTCGGGGCCCGGCGCGCTCGGCGGGTCACCGGGTAGAGGGAAACAGGATATGGCGGCAGCGGCAAATCCGGCTACGGGCAGCGCGAAGAAGGTGCTGGTGCGCGTGAAGCGGCGCGCGGGCGCGCGCGAAGAGGCGCACTGGGAGGAGTTTTTGCTCGATTGGCGCCCGGGCATGAACGTGATCATCTGCCTGCGCGAGATTGCGGAGCATCCCATCACCACCGACGGCCGCGCCACCACTCCGGTCTCCTTTGACGCCAACTGCCTGGAAGAAGTCTGCGGGGCGTGCGCCATGGTGATCAACGGGCGCGCGCGCCAGGCCTGTTCGGCGCTGGTGGATTCGCTGGAGCAGCCCATCCGCATCGAGCCGCTCACCAAGTTTCCGGTGGTGCGCGACCTGATGGTGGACCGCTCCATCATGTTCGAAAACCTGAAGCGCATGAAGTGCTGGGTGGACATCGACGGCACGTACGACCTGGGCCCGGGCCCGCGCGTGGCCCCGGAGGTCCAGGAAAAGTATTATCCGCTTTCGCGCTGCATCACCTGCGGAAACTGCCTGGAGGTCTGCCCGCAGGTGAACGAGAACTCGAATTTCGTGGGCGCGGCGATTCTCAGCCAGGTGCGGCTCTTCAACGCCCATCCCACCGGGGCCCTGCATATGCGGGAGCGTCTGGCGGCGGTGATGGGGCCGGGGGGCGTGGCCGATTGCGCCAACGCGCAGAACTGCGTGGAAGTGTGTCCCAAACTGATTCCGCTCACGGAATCCATCGCGGAAGTGAACCGGCAGGCCATCCGGCAGGCGCTGCTGGGCTGGCTGTTTGGATAAGACGCGGGACGACGCAACACCCACACGGCAAGCCGCGCAGGTAGATACCGAGCCGATGCTTCGGGATTCGGCAGCTTGCGCGGGCCAGGCGCACGGAGGCAAGGAATTGAACCAAAGGAATGCAATCTTCCGGGCCGCGGCCGTCGGTTTGGCCGGCTTGGTATGCCTCACGCTGGCCGCGGGCGCCGCTCCGCGCAAGCCAGCGGAGACACTCGAGGCGCGGGCCCACGCCATTCAAAAGCGGGCCATTGTGGTGGACACGCATGACGACACCCCGCAGCGCTTCTACTTTGAAGATTTCGACCTGGGCCATCGCGACGCCGCCGGAAACATTGATATCCCGCGCATGCGCGAGGGCGGGCTGGGCGCCATCTTCATGTCCATCTGGACACCGGGGACGCTGCCGCCTGCGGAAGCCAGCAAACGCGCGCTGCGGCAGATCGAGCTGGTGCGGGCGCAGGTGGAAAAGCATCCCGCGGACCTGCTGTTGGCCACCACCGTCGCGGAGATCCGCCGGGCGCATCAGGAAGGCAAGATCGCCGTGCTCATGGGCATGGAAGGCGGCCACATGATCAACGACGACCTGGACCTGCTGCGGAAATACGCGGGCCTGGGCGTGCGCTACCTCACGCTGACCCACAGCGTGAACGACAACTGGGCGGATTCCTCCACCGACAAGCCGGCGCACAACGGGCTGACCGATTTCGGGCGCCAGGTGGTCACGGAACTGAACCGCCTGGGCGTGATGGTGGACATCTCGCACGTTTCCGACAAAACGTTTTACGATGCGCTGGCGGTCACGCGCGCGCCGGTGATCGCCTCGCATTCCTCCTGCCGGGCGCTGTGCGATGCCAGGCGCAACATGAGCGACGCGATGCTCCAGGCGCTGGCGAAAAACGGCGG
>DATIYQ010000285.1:0-2945 GCA_035517515.1 Binatia bacterium | reverse complement strand
CGCATCGCCGCGGTGATGCGCGTCCGTCCGCTGGGATGATCGTAAAATATGAACTCCTCCACCGGGCCCGGATCCATCTTCCGGTATTCTCCCAGCAACAGATCCACGTTCGCCTCGCCGTCAGGCTGCTGCGCCGCGTTCAGTCCGTACATATCCGCTTCGTATTCCATGGTGCGCGAAATCGTGTTGGTCACCGGCGTCAGCACAAAGAAGTAGAGCGCGAGTACGATCACCGCCAGTGGCAGCACCGCCACGTCCGTCACTCCCCGCACCTCCCACCTCCCGCCCCAGCGCGCCAGGCTCGCGTGGATCCCCCAGTTCAGGAAGGCAAATCCGATCACGATCAGCACTCCGTACATCACCAGGCCCTTGTTCGCATGGTTCAGCACGTAATGGCCCATCTCGTGTCCCATGGTGGTTTCGATTTCGGGCAGCGTGCAGCGGTCGAGCAGGTTGTCGTTCAGCGAAATGCGCAGCGTTCCGGCGAATCCGCTCACGTTCGCGCTCACCCGCTTCGATTGCCGCGACTCGTCGAATTCGTACACGTTGGTCGCGGGAATTCCGTTCGCGCGCGCCAGGCTCAGGATCGGCTGCTTGATGCGCGGGTCCTCGAGCGTCTTGTACGTGTTGAAGAGCGGCGCGATGTACACCGGAGCGATCAGGCTCACAAACGCCGTGAACAGGACCGCGAGCGCCGCGCCCCATACCCACCAGTTCTTTTCCAGCCGCCGGACCAGGCCAACCAGCGGCACCACCAGGATCGCTCCCAGCACCACGCCCACCGCCAGCCCCACCATCTGATCGCGCATCCACGCGCCAAACGTCTGGTTCGACAGGCCGTAGGTGTGCTCGCGGAAGTAGCCGGCATACACGCCCAGGGGAAACGTAAGAACCGAGACGACGACAATGAATTGAACCCAGTAAATCGCCGTCTGCAGCGGACGGAACCGCGTGATGCGTTCCGCCAGGTTGCGCATCCGCGCCGACCAGCGGAATTGCAAGAGCACCCACATCACCACTGCGGTCAAAAGAAAGTCCCACAACTGTAGCCAGTAGCCGCCTTCGAAGTACGCATCGGAGCGCGCGCGTTCCGCAGCCGGCATCTTCGCCAGATACGCCTCCACCGCTGCATTCACGTTGAACGCCGGCCCAGTAGCACCTGGCTTCTCCAAGACCCCGGACGCACGTGAAGGGAGCCCGGCATCCTCCTGCCCCCTCGCTGCCGCGAGATCGCCGTGGGCAAAACTCGGAAGCAGCAAACTCACGAGAAGTACGAGTCCGCACGCCCGCATCATCACGCCCTCCCTCGATTTCTCCGTGGAGTATACGCCCCAGGCATTTTGTATCGCTGGCTTCCAGCCGGCACGTCTCTCTCCGTCGCATTCTGTCCTCGTAGGGGCGCTGCTTGCCTGTCCCGAGCGCCATGGCCAGGGGCTGCGCCCTCTTTCTTCGCATTTCCGGTCGTAGGGGCGCTGCTTGCTGCGCCCTCTTCCCTCGTATTTCGGATTGAATGGTCGCGCCCGCCCCTGCCCGCCAAAGCGCGCTGTTTGCGTCCCGACGGGTGGTGTCGGGGCCGCGGCATCGGTGAGTCTGCTCCCTTTGGAGTGCGGCGGCTAGACGCCGCCTTTTTTCAGCATCCGGCAAGCATGCGCGCCTTCTGCGTCCCACTTGTCGGTTCGAGGCGCCCTCTTCCATGCCCGCCCCCAAATCTCAACTGTGGCCCGTTGCCCCGCCCTCCCATTGTTCATATTATTTACTTATTGTAAATAGTCTCGAAGCATGATACGCTGCCCGCGGGTAAATATCGATGGCCCTCGCCACGCCAATCCGGGCGCCCCGGAACAGATTTCCGTCTAACTCTTGCAGGATGAATGTTTGCGAACTGCACTTTCCTAAGCCTTTGGGAATGAATGTTTATGTCATGCGGGTGGGGGGGTACCCCAGGAGTCCACTCAAGCCTCTGTGCTAAACTGAACCTTGCGAGCAACTCCAGGGGAACAACCCAGAACCTGCTGGCTGGAAAAAATGTTCGAGGTCTTCGTAGAAGAAACGTTTGCGGCTGGACACGCCCTGCGCGGCTATCGCGGGAAGTGTGAGAACCCGCATGGGCACAACTATCGCCTGCGCATCACCCTGCGCGGCCCCGCGCTCGACCAGACCGGGCTGCTCTACGACTTCGTCCAACTGAAGAAGGTCATGCAGACGGTGATTGAAGGCGTGGACCACAAATTCCTGAACGATCAGCCGCCGTTCGATACCGTGAACCCCTCCGCCGAAAACATGGCCAAGTATTTCTACGAGGAGATTGCCCGGCGGATGCGGGAAGCGGAGCATCGCCCCGATGGATCCAGGCACGAGAGCGCGGCCATCTGGCGCGTGGACGTCTGGGAAACGGATACCTCCCGCGCTTCTTACTGGCCCGATACCATTCAAAGCAAAGGAATGCCCTAGGCCGCGGGGAAACGATGAATCGCTCTTTTCTCATCATCTTCATTCCCGCGCTGTTTGTGGCCGCGGGATACCTCTACCTGGGCATCCGTCCCCCCCTGCGCGCGGAGATCGGCGTGGCCCTGTTTGTTGTGGCCATTGCGGTCTTCCGTCTCAAGGCGAAGCTGCACAAAGGAAAGCCGCAAGGCTCCGCGTCCCATGCTCCCGGCCCGCAGCTCCCCGCTGCCGGACAAACCGCGGCCGCCCCTTCCTCTGCGCCTCCACCGGCCGCTCATCAACCGTAGCGGCGACTTATGCCAGCGCGAGTCATTCCAGGCGGAGCGAGGAACCAGCCTTTCTGGAGCACATAGGCCCGAGCCATGGTGGTCACAGAAATCTTCCGCTCCATTCAGGGAGAGGGCACGCGCGCCGGCCTTCCGTGCATCTTCGTGCGCCTGACCGGTTGCAACCTGCGCTGCGTGTGGTGCGACACGGCCTATGCCTTCCACGGCGGGGAG
>DATIYQ010000284.1:0-10860 GCA_035517515.1 Binatia bacterium | reverse complement strand
CACCCCCTGGCCGGAGAATGCGCCGTCGCCGTGCAGCACGAATGGCCAGACGCGCTTCTTCCCCTCGCCGCCCGCGCGCGTTTGTTTGGCGTAGGCCCGGCCCAGCACCACGGGGTTTACGAATTCGAGGTGGCTGGGATTCGAAACCAGGTGAACGCGGACCTCGCGCCCGCCGCGCGCACGAAAATCCCCGGTGGCGCCGCGGTGATACTTCACGTCGCCGGCTCCCAGCACGCTGCGCGGGTCCACGTCCGCAAAACCGGCAAATACCTCCGCGGCCTGGCGTCCCACGGTGTGCACGATCACGTTCAGCCGGCCACGATGGCTCATCCCGATGAGCGCGTGCTCGCAGCCGTGGTCCGCGGCCGTTTCCAGCGTCTCGTCCAGAAACGGAATCAGCGACGTGCTGCCTTCGAGGGAAAAGCGCTTCGCCCCGGGATAGCGGGCCTGGATGAATTGCTCAAAAATCTCGGCGGAGACCAGCCGCTCCAGAATCCGCGGCCGGTCTGGCGCAGGCGCCGCGGCTTCCATGCGCTCCTCGATCCACCGCCGCCGTTCTGCGTCCAGAATGTGCGCGAATTCAACGCCGATGGTGCCGCAATAGCACGCGCGCGCCGCCCGGTGCTCCGCGGAATCGCCGTCCAACTCCGGGACGGCCGGCAGCCGCAGGAGTCCCAGGGGGTCGAGGTCCGATTCCAAATAACCCCAGCGGCGGAACGAGTCCCACACTTGCGTTTTTGGCTCTGTGGATGCGCGCACGGCGGTGACTTCTCCAAATCGAGCGAGGGACCATCTTGCCACAGGTGGGCGAGCGAAACACAACCCTGGGCCGAGCGGCATCCCGGCCTCCGTCGGGATGGATCGCCCTTCTCCAGCGCGAATGGGAGCTATAATTCGCGGCCGATCGCAGCGGGGCAAACAGGAGGGCGGCGTGAACATCACCCGAGGCAAATCAGACGGAATTCGGACTTCGCGCCGCTTCGGCATTCCGGCGCTGGCCGGCCTGGCGCTTCTGCTGAGTGCTCCGGGCAGCGCTCCGCAATCCGGCGACACCGCGGCCGCAGACGCGTTGCGCCGGCAGGCGCGCGCCGTGCTGGCACAGACCTCGGGGCAGATGGAGGTGCCAGGACTGCGGGCTCCGGTGGAGGTTCTGCGGGACGCGTGGGGCGTGGCGCACATTTATGCCAAGTCCCAGGACGACCTCTTTTTCGCGCAAGGGTTTGTGGCCGCGCAGGACCGGCTCTGGCAACTGGACCTGTGGAGGCGGAGAGCGGAGGGCCGCCTGTCGGAGATTCTGGGAGAACAATTCCTGGAGCGGGACCGCTACGCGCGGCTTCTGCGTTACCGCGGCGACTGGAACGCGGAATGGCAGAGCTATTCTCCGGACACGCGGCAAATTCTGGAAGCCTTCACGCGAGGCATCAATGCCTATATCGCCAAAACGAAGGATCGCCGGCCGGTGGAATTTCAATGGCTGGGCAGCGAGCCGCAGCCATGGACCCCGGAGACCTGCGTCTCGCGCCTGGCCACCTACCCGATGGCGGGGAATGCCGGGCTGGAGCTGCTGCGCGCGGATCTGACGGCGCGCCTGGGCGCGGCGCGCGCGGCGGAGTTGCTGCCCACGATTCCTCCGCGAGTGTTTTCCCCGCCCGGCGGACTCTCTGTGGAAGGAATCGACTACCGCATGATTAAGGGACTGGACGATGCGGGCTCCGATTCCGGCGTGCAGCCGCCGGAGGGAAGCAACAACTGGGTCGTGGCCGGAGCGCGCACCGCCACCGGAAAGCCGATCCTGGCCAACGATCCGCACCGCGGGCTGCGGCTTCCCTCTCTGCGTTACATCGTGCACCTGGTGGCGCCGGGATGGAACGTGATCGGCGCGGGAGAACCGGCGCTGCCCGGAGTGTCCATCGGCCACAATGAACGCATCGCCTTCGGCCTGACCATCTTTTCCGCGGATCAACAGGATGTGTACGTGGAGCGCACCAACCCCGCGGATCCCAACTTGTATTTCGACTCCAGCGCCGCCGGCGGCTGGCGCAGGATGGATGTGCAGCGGGACGAAATCCGCGTGCGGGGCGAGCCGCAGCCGCGGCGGGTGGAATTGAAATACACGCGCCATGGCCCGGTGATCTGCGAGGATGCGGCCAGGCACCGCGCCTTTGTGCTGCGCTGGGTGGGAGACGAGCCGGGAACAGCCGGCTATCTGGCCGGGATCGCCATCAGCCGCGCCCAGAACTGGAAGGAATTTCGCGCCGGCCTGGCGCGCTGGAAAATGCCTCCGGAGAACTTCGTTTATGCGGACGTGGAAGGCAACATTGGTTACCAGGCCGCGGGCCTGGTGCCGATCCGAAGGAACTGGGACGGACTGCTTCCCGTGCCGGGCGATTCCGGCGAGTTCGAATGGAGTGGTTTCTATGGGCTGGACGACCTTCCGCACTCCTGGAATCCCCCTGAGCAATTTCTGGCCACGGCCAACAACGATACGCTGCCGCCGGGCGAGGAGCGCGTGCTCGGCTACGACTGGGATGTTCCGTTTCGCGTGAACCGTATCCGCGAAGTCTTGGGGCAGCCGCACTGGACCGTGGCGGCACTTGCTGGTCTCCAGGGCGACGTGGTTTCGCTCGCGGCGGAGCAGATGCTCCCCTTTCTGCGGCGGATTCCCGCCGGCACGGAGGCGCGCGAGCGAGCCGTGGAGATGCTGCTCAATTGGAAGGCCACGCTCACCACGGAGTCTCCCGCCGCAGCGCTCTACGCGGTGTGGGTGGACCGCCTGCGCGTGAAACTGATCCTCGGCCGCTTGCCCGCGGAGCTGCAAGAAGTGATGGCGGAGAACGTGGCCGAGCCCGCGCTGATCTCCCTGCTCGGCTCGGAGAAAACTTCGGATGCGGAATTTGCGGCCCAGAATCAGGCTCTGGGCGCGGCCCTGGATGAAGCGGTGGAATTTCTCACCCGCAAATTCGGCCAAGACTGGGCCGCATGGCGCTGGGGCGCGCTGCACACGGCCACGTTCCGGCACACCTTGGGCGGCTCAGGGCTACGGGCCT
This sequence comes from Binatia bacterium, assembly GCA_035517515.1. Classification (GTDB taxonomy): domain Bacteria; phylum Acidobacteriota; class Terriglobia; order Acidiferrales; family UBA7541; genus JOPF136. Next base: position 7,813 of record DATIYQ010000284.1, on the reverse strand, counting down.
CCCTGCTCGATCGCGGGCCGGTGGAGAGGCCCGGGCACGCCTATACGGTCAATGCGACTTCCGGGCCGGGCTTGATCCAGAACTCCGGCGCCACGTACCGCCAGGTGCTGGATCTTTCGGACTGGGACCGATCCCTGGCCATCAACGCCCCCGGCCAGTCCGGACAACCGGAAAGCCCGCACTACGACGATTTACTGGCGCTGTGGGCCAGGAATGAGCATTTCCCGCTGGTGTACTCACGCGAGGCGGTGGAAAAACAGGCGAGGGAAAGGCTGCGCCTTGTGCCCGCACCGGCGCGAGCGGAGAAAAAACAGTGATCGCGAGCCGGGCGGCCGGCTCTCGCAAACAAACAGATTGGTGAGCCGCAATCGCGCGGGCGGAAAGCCCGCCTGCAGCAGGCAGGCCCGGGCTACTTCACTTCCCAGGTGTCGCCGGCCTGGAGGAGTTTATCCAGATTGCCCCGGCCGCGCTTGGCGATCACTTCTTTCACCTGGTCGTTCATCACGTCTTCGTAACGCGGCAGGTCGTCCCAGGCGCGGAAGACGCCGATGGGCGTGGGGAATTCCGGCCGGTGCTCCATGTGCGACAGCAGGAAGGCGTAGGACGGCCGGTGATGATGCGCGTCGTGCACCACCAGGTCTTTTTCGCCGATGCCGTTGCCGAGCTGCACCACTTCGATGTCGCCATCCGGCTTGCGGCGGATGCCCTTGTCCCGGTTCTTTCCGAACACCAGGGGCTTGCCATGTTCGAGATAGAGGACGTGATCGGTGCGCGCGTCCTTTTCCGTGAGTGTGGTCCAGGCGCCGTCATTAAAGATGTTGCAGTTCTGGAGGATCTCGATAAACGCGGAGCCGCGATGCTTGGCGGCGGCGCGCAGCGTGTCCTTCAGATGCGCCTGGAAGACGTCCACGGAGCGGGCCACAAACGTGGCTTCCGAGCCGATGGCCAGCGAAACGGGATTGAACGGCCGGTCCATCGAGCCAAATGGTGTGGACTTGGTCTTCTTGCCGAATTCCGAGGTCGGGGAATACTGGCCCTTGGTCAAACCGTAGATGCGGTTGTTGAACAGCAGCACCTTGACGCCCACGTTGCGCCGCAGCAGGTGAATGGTGTGATTGCCGCCGATGGATAGCGCGTCGCCATCCCCGGTGGCGACCCACACCTCCAGATCCGGCTGGATGGCCTTGATCCCGGTGGCCACCGCTGGCGCCCGCCCGTGGATGGTGTGGAACCCGAAGGTGTTCATGTAGTACGGAAACCGGCTGGAGCAGCCGATTCCGGAAACCACCACGAATTTTTCCCGGGGGATACCCAGTTCGGGGAATACGGACTGCACCGCGGCGAGAATGGCATAGTCGCCGCAGCCCGGACACCAGCGCACTTCCTGGTCGGTTTGAAAATCCTTGCGCGTCAGCGGCGGCAGCGTGGCGGTGCTCATTGCACTCTCCCTGAAATTCCCAGCAGCTCTTCAAAGTGATGCTCGAGTTCGGCCTGGCCGAACGGCCGGCCCTGAATCTTGTTCAGGCCGATGGCGTTCACCAGGAATTTGGCGCGCAGCACCCACAGGAGCTGGCCCAGGTTCAGTTCCGGCACCACGACTTTCTTGTAGTGCTTCAGGATTTCACCGAGGTTCGCCGGCAGCGGATTCAGATGCCGCAGGTGCACGTGGCCGATCTTGCTGCCCCGCGCCCGCAGCGCGCGGACCGCGGCGGTGATGGAGCCCGCGGTCGAGCCCCAGGAGACGATCAGCAGGTCCCCCTCGGCGTCGCCATCCGGCTGCACATCGGGAATGTCCTGCGCGATGGCTTCCACCTTGGCGGCGCGGATGCGTACCATCTTTTCGTGGTTCAGCGGTTCGTAGCTGATGTTGCCGATGCCATCCTGCTTCTCAATGCCCCCGATACGATGCTCCAGGCCGGGAGTCCCGGGGATGGCCCAGGGGCGAGCCAGCGTGTTGGGATCGCGCTTGTAAGGCAGGAACGTGGCCGGATCCTTGGCAAAGCTCACCGGAATGGCTGGAATATCTTCCGCCCGGGGAATGCGCCACGGCTCGGCCCCATTGGCCAGGTAGCCGTCGGAGAGCACGATCACCGGAATCATGTATTTCAGGGCGATCCGGCTGGCTTCCACCGCGGTCCAGAAGCAATCCGCGGGTGTCGAGGCCGCCAGCACCGGAATCGGCGCTTCAGAATTGCGGCCGAACAGCGCTTGCAGCAGGTCCGCCTGCTCGGTCTTCGTGGGCAGGCCGGTCGAAGGGCCGCCGCGCTGAATGTCGCAAATCACCAGCGGAATCTCCACCGCCACGGCCAAGCCCATCGCTTCCGTCTTGAGCGCCATTCCCGGGCCGGACGTGGTGGTGATGGCCAGCGCGCCGGCATAGGCCGCGCCGATGCTGGAGGTGATGGCGGCAATTTCATCTTCCGCCTGGAAGGTGAGCACGCCAAAATCCTTGTACTGCGAAAGTTCGTGCAGGATGTCCGAAGCCGGCGTGATTGGGTAGCTGCCCTGAAATAGCGTGAGCCCGGCCTTTTGCGCCGCGGCAACAAAGCCCAGGGCCAGCGCCTGGTTTCCGCTGATGCTGCGGTACAGGCCCGGCGTCAGCTTGGCCGGCGGAATCTCGTAACTGATCTGGAAGGCTTCAGTGGCCTCGCAGTATGCATATCCGCCTTTGAGCGCCAGCTTGTTGGCTTCAACCAGCAGCGGCTTCTTCTTGAATTTCTCCTCGATCCACCGGACCGTGGTCTCCATGGAACGGTTGTAGAGCCAGTAGCACATCCCCAGAGCGAAGAAGTTTTTGCAACGGTCCATGGACTTCGCGTCCATGCCCAGGTGCTCGAGCGCCAGGCGGGTGAGCCGCTCCAGTTCCACCGGAAACACGCGGTACTTGTCCAGCGAGTGGTCTTCCAGGGGATTGGATTCAAAGTGCGCCTTGCGCAGGTCCGTTTCCTTGAAGCTGTCGCAGTTCACGATCAGGATGCCGTTGGGCTTCAGTTCCGCCAGATTCACCTTGAGCGCCGCCGGATTCATGGCGATCAGCGCGTCCACGGCGTCGCCCGGCGTGTACACGTCGCTGGAGCCGAAATGCAGCTGGAACCCGCTCACTCCCGGGATGGTGCCCGCGGGGGCGCGGATTTCCGCCGGATAATCCGGGAACGTGGCGATGTCGTTGCCGTAGAGCGCCACCGTATTGGTGAACTGATTCCCGGTCACCTGCATCCCGTCGCCGGAATCTCCGGCGAAACGGATTACCGCGCGCTCCAGGACTTCGCGCTTGGTCTTGCTCTGCGGAGTTTCAACGAGTGTGGACATGCGCGTCTTCTTCCCCTCTTCAGTTTCGACTCCCCCCTCCGGGAATTGGTTTCCCGGGCGGGGAGTGCGGCTTCCGATCCCCTCAAAATCCGCGGTCAATTCGGGCCTTGAGGAACTGCAGGAATTTGCCGGACCGACTCTCCGTCCGGCGATGATGGCCGCCAAAAAAAAGGATACCACACTCGCGAAAAGGAGATGTGACCACGGTCACCTTCCGCGTGTGAGGTTGGACACAAAGGAGTTACAGGCGAAAAAGCGGCCGCATGCACGCCCCGGCGCGGTTCATGCCGATTGCGGCCTATGGAGTGTGCGTTCCAGGCGTGGCCGGCGCGGGGCTCGGGGAGGGCGCGGCCTGGGCCAGTTGCGTCCCCGCAGGAGGCAGGAGCGTGGTCCAGTGGTCCCTCTCCGAAATGAATTCGGGCATCTGCATGCGCGCCACCGGCTCCGCCGGGGGCAGCTTCAGCGACTCGAAATTCCGGAACTGGCCGTTCTGCTTGATGCGGAAATCCAGGTGCGGCCCGGTGGCCAGCCCGGTGTGCCCCACCAGACCGATGCGCTGTCCCTGCGTCACCGGTTGCCCATTGCGCACCAGGATGCGCGAGAGATGCATGTACATGGTCTCGTACCCGTTGGTATGGCGAATGAGCACCATGTTGCCTTCTCCGCCCTTGGCCCCGGCAAACGCCACATGGCCGCTGCCGATGGTCTGCACCGGCGTGCCTTCCGGCGCTCCGTAATCCGTGCCCAGATGCGGCCGGTGAATTTTCAAGATGGGGTGGAAACGGTCGTAACTGAAATGCGAGGTGACCGGCGCGGCGAACGGCAGCGGGGAGCGCAGAAACGCTTTCTTCAACGCTTTTCCATCCGGACCGTAATACGCGGGATGCCCCTGCGCATCGTGGAACAGCACGGCGCGGAAGGCATGACCCGCGCAGGTGTATTCCGCCAGCAGGATCCGGCCATACGCGGCGATCTGTCCATTTTCATAGCGCTTTTTTTCCACCACCAGGCGGAAGGTGTCCCCCGACTGCGTCTCGGTGTTGAAATCAATGTCCCAGGCGAAAAGATCGGCCAGGGAGAGCGCCAGCTCCGGCCGTTCGCCGGCATCGGTCACCGCGTTGAACAGCGAATCGCCCACCCGGCCGGCCACGCCCGCCTGCTCCACGGTGGTGGGGATGTTGTGGATTTGCGCGTGGAAGCCGGAGTCCTGCGGCTCGATCCACAACTCGCGCTCCGGGTCCATGCGGTAGTGCACGGCGCGAAATTCTCCCATCACCGAGCGGCCAATCCACAAATCGTTGCCGGCGCGCAGATGGCGGAAATCAAAGAGCGGCCGGGCCGCGGCCAGAATTCCGCCGATGCCCTGCGCCGGTATTCCCATTCCCGCCAAGGCGGAGGAGAAGTTCTGACCGGAATGCACCCGCCCGTGAAAATAGAGAACCACGGTGCGCTGAATGTTCGCTGCTTCCTCCGCGGCGAGCCCCGCTTGGCGCGCGAACTCCGATTCCGCGGCCCGGCGGCTCAGGATGCTCCCGGCAAGGCCGGCGAGCGCGGCCAGCAGCACAAGCGCAAAGAATATTCGGACCACGGTCTTCATAGTTCCTCGGGCCGCGGTTCCCGGACTTCCGCGGCACCCCTCGCGCGGAAACTCAGAAACGCGGATACCCCGGAAGCAACCTACCGCAATGGAGGCGCGCGGGCCAGCCCATTCTGCCCACGCCGGCGCGTGGCAGTAAAGCGTTGGGGCCGTCTCTTCCCTTCCACCGTTTCCCTCGGCGGCCGCGCTCAACAGGCGTGTGCCACCGGCCGATAGACTTAGGCAGAGCACCATGGCCGACACGGACCCCGTCCTCGCCCCGTCGAAAAAGCTCCCGCCGACTCCGGTCCAGCACCTGACGCGCTTGCTGGCCTGGAGGATGGGAGTGATCGTGTTTCTGGCCTCTGTCGTGGGCGACCAGATCTCGGACTCGGTCCTGCAGGGCCATCCGTTCCTGGGCACGCTGGTTGGGGCCATGCTGGTCTGCGCGGTGTGTCTGCCGCTGGTGCTCAGCATGGTTCTCCAGCCGGCGCTGCGCATCGTGCAGGAACAGGCCGGCGTGATGGCGGAATCCACATTCCGCTCGATCTTGCAGAGTGTGCGCGAGGCGGTGAGCCTGATCGATGTCTCTGGAAAAATCCTCTTCGCCAATCGCGCCGCGGAACGATTGGGAGGTTTCGAGCCGGGCACCCTGGCCGGGCGCAAGATTCAATCGCTCGTTCCCCCCGGTTTGGCGGAAGTGCAGGATGGGGATATCGCCGCGTTTCTCGCGGGAAGCCCCACCATCTATCTCAATCAGGGCCCCCGGGAAATTTCCGGCAAGCGGGCCAATGGCGATCCCCTGCCGCTGGAGGTCTCCTGGAACAGCCTGCCCACTGCCGGAGCCCCGGGAAGCGTGCAATTTGTCGCCGTGCTTCGGGATATTACCGCGCGCAAACGCCAGGAGACGATGCTGCGGGAAAGCGAGGCGCTGTTCCGCACCCTGGCGGATACCGCCCCGGTGATGATCTGGATGGCCGATGCCACCGGCACCCTCAATTTCCTGAACCGCGGCTGGCTGGAATTCCGCGGCCGTACCCTCCAGCAGGAGATCAACCAGGGCTGGATGGAGGGACTGCATCCGGAGGATCACTCGCGCTGCCTGGACACCTACGCGCTCGCGGTGCGGGAACAAAAGCCCTATGAGATGGAATACCGGATGCGCCGCTGCGATGGCGAATTCCGTTGGTTGTTGGACCGCGGAGTTCCACGCCGCAATGCGGATGGCACGCTCGAAGGTTTCGTGGGCATTTGTGTGGACGTGACCGTCAGGAAGCAGGCCGAGGAGGCATTGCGCGCCAGCGAGCGGCACTTCCGGGAGTTGCTGGAAGGTCTGCCCGTGGCCGTGCGCATCGTGCAGGACGAGCGCGTGGTTTTCGCCAATCTCGCCGATGCCCTGCTGCACGGCTATTCCAAACCGGAAGAGGAAATCGGACTCGCCGCGGCCAGCCAGGTGGCCCCGCAGGATGTGGCCCGGGTGCGCGAATACGGCCGGCGGCGGCTGGCCGGCGAGCCCGCCCCCCGGCGTTACGAGGCCTGGCGGCGCCGGTGCGACGGCTCTGAATTGCTGGCGGAAAGCGAGGCGGGGCGCACCCGCTTTGATGGCCGGCCCGCCAATCTGATCGTGATCCGCGACCTCACCGACCGCAAACGCGTGGAACTCTACGAGAAGTTGCTGCCCGTGTGCTGCGTCTGCGGCAAGATCCGCAACGACGATGGCGTGCAACAGGGCGCGGGCGGCTGGCAGCGCCTCGACCAGTACCTGACCCTGCATTCCAATGCCGAATTCAGCCACACCTTCTGCCCGGAATGCCTGGTGGGATACCGTCGGAAAAACCTGTTGCCCACTTGAGAGGAATCGCCCAAACGGCGGTGGAACGGAGGCGGTTTACCGGCCGCCGGTGATTGCCGCCAGCGGGTGCTCTTCGCGCGCGACAACCGGGGCGGGGTAATTCAGCTCGTGCAGACGGCGATAAATCTTCCCGGCAACGGCGCTGGCCGTGGGCCCGTTGATGATGTGCCGGTACCCGCGCAACAGCACCACCACCACCAGGTGCGGATGCTCGGGATTGCTATAGGAGACGTACCAGCCCAGGCGCTGGCCGTCTTCGGAGCACGTGCCGGTTTTTCCCAGAATCTCGTCGCCGCCCGGATCCAGGCTGCGCTTCGCGGTCCCGTATAGAACCGCGGCCAGCATCCCTTCGCGCACGTCCGGCAGCAGCGGCTCCACGTCCAGCTTGCGATGCACCAGCGGAGTGAAGCTGCGCCGCTCTTCTTCCGTGCGCGGGTACTGCAGATAGTAAAGCGTGCCGCCGTTGGCCAGCGTGGAAGCCACTCCGGCAAGCTGCAGCGGAGTGATGCGGAAGCCTTCGCCGAAACTGGACATGCGCGCCACACCGCCGCGTTCCGGAGGCGCCTCTGGCACCGCCCCGGCGTGTTCTTCCGGGATGTCGTGGCCCACCGGCTCGCCCAGACCGAATTCCCGGGCGTATTTGGTCACCGTCTCGAACCCCATCTGGCTGCCCAGGGACTCGAAAAACGTGTTGTTGGAATGCGCCAGGGCTTCGGTCAGGTTCATGTACCGCCGCCGCGAAACCCGCAGCATCGAATCCCGGGTCAGGATGCCCTCATGCAGCGCCGCCACCGCAATCACCGGCTTGATGGTGGAACAGGGGATGTATCCGGGAGAAAAAACCAGCGGCTGATTGACGGCGGCAAGGATTCGGCCGGAATTCGGGTCCACCACCAGAACGGCCCCGTCCTGGCGGCCGAGCGCCTCGACGGCGGACTGCCGGACCACAGGGTCGTCATTCTCCGGGGCGTCAAAGCGGGCCGGGTCTGGGGGCGGCACCCTGCGTCGTGTGGTGGTAGAGGTTCGGCGCGTTGAGGTTGAGCTGGCCTTGGGGGTACTGGAACCTGGGGCCCCCG
>DATIYQ010000283.1:0-37985 GCA_035517515.1 Binatia bacterium | reverse complement strand
ACGGGATCACTCGAATGGCTTTCCGATGGCGGCTCACTCCCGCGCGGCGGGAGGCATATCGCCCGGCGATTCTCGAAGGATTCACAGCGAGGCGGGCCGGCCGGAGATCATCTCGCGCACTCTGGCCACCAGCGCCAATTTTTCGCGGGCGCACTCGCGCGGCAACCGGTCCAGCCCACCGGCCGGACCCAGATAGGTGCGGCCGTTGGCAAGTTTAGGCAACAGGGCTTCCACATTCCGCGCCAACTCCCGGAGGTTTTCCAGATCCGCTTGGCGGTGGTTGACTATGCCGAGGTGCAGCGGTTTGGGCGATCCCAAAGCCGCCAGTCGCTCTTGAAGCGCTGCTTCAGAGGCCAGGTCCAGAGCCAGAATATCTCCAGGGATTCTCCCCAATGCTTCAAAGCGCGAGCCCACCCCTGGAAACTGAAGCGAGATCGTCAACTCCAGGTGCCGCCCCTTGCCGCGCGCGGCCTCGCAGGCCGCGGCCAGTGGTTGGAGCACGCGGACCAGCAGGTTCCAGTCGCCTGCTCCCTCGACCGGGGCGAACTCATCCACCTGGATTTGTTCCGCGCCCCCTTCCGCCAGAGCCGTAATTTCCGCCCCCAGCACGGCGGCCAGTGCTTCCGCGCGCGCTTCGGGAGCCGTCAGTGCGGCGTCCTTGGACTCGGAAAACTTCCCCAAAGTGTATGGGCCGGTCAGCACTGCTTTGACGCAGAGTTTCCCGGCTTTGCCGCGCGGTGTGCCGAGCGTTCCCAGGGCGTTGCAGGCGAAACGGTATTCATCGGCCACTAACGGCGCGCGCCGGGAGGGACGCTTGCAGATCTCCGGAACGCGGTAGATTCCTCCCCCGGGCAGCGCGCGTTCCGCGCCCACCTTCACTCCTTCCAATTTTCCGGCCAGGTGTGAGACCGGATCCAGCCAGCGGGTCAAGCCGTCGGTCACCACTTCCAGACCTGCTGCGATCTGTTCCTCGATGGCGCGGCGGACCATGTAGTTTTCCGCGTCGGAGAGGTCTGCTGCCGTCTTCTCTCCGCGCACCACCGCGGCGCGCGCATTCACCAGCACCTGCAACTCCGCGCCCGGGCCGCTCTGTGGATAGCTGCCGGCGCTGGCCAGTATGAGTTCCATGGAGAAATCGATGCGCGTCGCTCGGGTCAGTCTCCGGAGCCCCCGGGCACCAGAGAAATGAAATCAATGGACGGCAGAGAGGGCAGGATGCCGGCGTGATGCCCCCGCGCCAGTAGCTCGCGGACCGCGCTGCGGCCGATTTCGCCCATGCTGAGCGTCCAGGAATTCACGTACATACCCACAAATTTGTCCGCCAGATCGTAGTCCATATCGCGCGCAAACTGCATGGCATAGGTGAGGGCGGGCTCACGGTGGTCCAGCGCGTACTGGACACTTTCCTGCAGGGCCCGGCCCACCCGGCGGCCCACCTCCGGGCCCAATGCGCGGCGCACCGCATTGCCTCCCAGCGGCAGCGGCAGGCCGGTCTGTTCTCGCCACCAGCTCCCCAGGTCCAGCACGCGATGCAGCCCGGCGTCCGAATAGAGCAGCTGGCCTTCGTGGATCAGCAGTCCAGCCTCCACGGTGTCGCTGCGCACCGCCTCGATAATCTTGTCGAAAGGGATGGGTACAGGCTCGAATTGCGCGGTATGCAGCCGCAGCGCTAGGTAGGAAGTGGTCAGCATTCCCGGCACGGCGATGCGCCGTCCACCCAGATCCTCCGGCTTCAGCGCCCGCGAGGCCACCACCAGCGGTCCATAACCGTCTCCGAAACTCGAACCGCAATCCAGAAGTGCGTATTTCGAGGCCAGAGCGGGGTAGGCGGAGAAACTCAGCGCGGTCACATCATATTTTTCTTCGTGCGCCGCCTGGTTGAGCGATTCGATGTCGGAGAGGGTGTGCGCGAAGCGCAGCCCCGGGGCGCGCACTTTGTTTGTGGCCAGGGCGTAGAACATGAAGGCGTCGTCGGAATCCGGAGAGTGCGCCAGCGTCAAATCCCAGGCATCCGGCCCGCGCGCGGCAACCACTGCGTTTTTCTCCCTCGCTCCGGGCGACTGCGACGCGCCCGACATCTCTTCCATGCTCATGAGCCCCGCAGCGCCGCGCCGGCCGCCTGTTTCGGATATTCGGGATCCGAGGAATTCGCACGGGGCGCGTCCTGCCCGCGTGAAAACGGGAGGACCACCCAAGCGCCGTCCCTCCTCGCGGGAGAGACCAGTAAACCGCATCGAGTCGAAGCCCCGGCGCCCGGAATGGTTCCAGATCAGGGTGGTGCCGTCCGCAGTGGAGCCGTCACCGGGCCGGGTGTTCGACACAATTGCGTGACCGGCGAACGCAACTCAGACTAGCACAGCTGGAGGGGAGCGACAATGCAGGCCTCTACAGCCCGCGGGAGGAAATTTCCCCGGGATTAAAGGTCATCCACAAGTTTCCGGATGGCGGTGGAGAAATCGGAGTGGTTTTGGAGGTAGGGCGCCCAGTCCCGGTCCAGCGCCCGCTGATAGTTCTGCCAGTCGCGCTCGTACAGATGGTTTTGCTCCGCATACGGACTGTAAGTGCTGTGGCCGGCCCCCGCCAGCATGTTGCGCACCACTTCACCCGTCGTATAGAAGAGCAGCGCATGCCACAGATCGCGCGGGATGGGTTTGGCCTGCGCCTGGAAGGCGTGGTTCAAGGCCGCGCGCACCGGATCCGCAAGTCCGTGGGACGCCTCGTGAAACAACAGCTCGAATCCTGCCAGGGATTGATTTCGCGGGTCGCGGCTGGAGACCGTAATGTGCAGCGGATCCAGCGTGGTATAGCCGCCGTACACTCCTGCATAAGCGGCCACGTCCACATGAATCGGCCCCTTCGGCCAGGGTGCACGGTAGATGCTGGAGAGCTGGCGGGAAATCTGCGCCCCCAACTCCTCCACCAGGGGCGCCACCGCATCAATCCACACCCGGTTGGCATGATCGTCCTGCGGCCACCAGTGCTTCTGATAGATTGGCGCTGCTTTGGCCAGCGCGGCAATCACCGGAGGGAGAAACCCCGTCTCTTCCGCCGTCTGCGCGTCACCCATTTCCGACAGCCGGTTGTTGATGCGCACCATGTCTTCATCGAACTGCAGGTCGTGGGGAGCCATGCGCTCGGCGTATTCGTCCAGCGCGGAATTCCAATCGTGCTGTTCCTTTCCGGAAAGATCCTCCAATCGGGGCAGGGAAGCGTCCACGGGAGGTTTATCCTGCGAACGGACGATCGGCCGTTCCGACCGCAATCGCGCCTGCGCGTAAAGCACGTGATGCAAATTCACCCAGAAGCTGCTGTACAGCGCAAATACGGGAAGCGGGCCGCGCGGCACGGTGGCCGAAGGCCGCGCATTGGTGCCCACGCCGGGTTGGGGAACCTGCGCAGACGCCGCCCCTGCGCATCCCGCCAGCAGCAGAAAGCACGTCACTCTGCGCAGACCTCGCCCCGCGACCTTTGCTGGATTCACCATAGGGATACTTCCAGGCGGGAATGAACCACCTGGGGTTTGTTTTAGTCTTCCCGGCCCAGGCCGCAGGCAATGGCCGCAGCCGCTCCCACCTTTGCGCACTCGCCGGCCAGAAAAGGCGCCACACCGTGGACCCACGCACTCTGGACGCCGACCAGGACGGACAGCCAAGCCCAGCCGCAGAAGAGGATCAGCGCTTCGCCGGGAACCATGGCCGCGACATTGGCCATCCACTGGCGCACTCCCTTTCCAGACCCGGCGAACTCCAACAGGCGGCCGGTTCCATAGGCCGCCATCGGAAATGCCAGCAGGAATCCAGCGGTTGGTCCAAAGAGGCGCGCCGCGCCCGGAGCGCCAAACGGCTGGAAGACCGGCAGCCCCGCCGCGCCTTCCACCAGGTAGAGCCCCGCGGCCACTGCGCTGATCCGCGGACCAAAGAAAATGGCGATCAGCAGCACGCCGAGAGTTTGGAGGGTGAGCGGAACCGGCGTCCAAGGCAAGGGGAATGCGATCTTCGACGCCAAAACCAGTAGCAGATTGGCCAGGAGCACTCGCGCCCCCAGGTCCAGCGGCCAGGAAAGTTCCCGGCCGTGCACGCGGCGCATGGTTTCAGTGTATGTGGCCATGGTGCCTCCCTCTCGAAGCCTTGCCAGCGCCGGGATTATATCTGAAGCGGGGCCGGGACTGCGCTTGTGCTTTCGCGTCGAGCGGGCGATCGCCCAGGCTACTCTGGTTGTTTCACCACGATTTCGCTGACCCGGGGGTCGGATACGGTTGCGGAGGCGCCATGCTTATCTCCCCCGCGCAGCACCCCGGATGAATCCAGAAAAAAGGAACGCTTTCCCCCTGGGCCGTACTCAATGGGCGTGGCCAGGATCTCGTAATGCTCTTCGGGATTCAGTGAGCTGCTGAAAGACCGGAACTGGAATCGGTAGTTTTCCTTCGTGCCCGCGGCCAGCTCCGAGTCAATCAAATCTGCCGCGTCCGGGGACGCGCCCAGCTGAGTCGCCGGGGGACCCAGTTGCGCCAGCGTCTCGGGAAATACTCCGAAGCCCTTCTGATAGGTTTCCGCAGCCGCGGCGATCTGCCGGAGAAAGCCCACCGCGCGGATTTCGCGGGCCACAACTTCCTCCACCGCCCACTGCTTGGCGATTTCCGGAATGTTCAGCATCAGCAGGCCCAGCGAGAGCAGGCGCCAGGAGGAGCCTTCGCGCACCAGGCCGAAATCCGCCGTCCTCCCGCCCGTAACCGCCACGCTCACAAACGCTAGGTTGCCGTGGATTCGCTCCTTTCCCAGGCGCAACTCCGTGGTCTCGGAGGGAGTGGAGCATCGCAACACGCTGGAGCCGTCCACGGCGGTGGAACGCAGCGGTTTGCCCTCCCCATTGATTCTCGTCAGCCGCTGCATCAGGTCGTTCTGCCGGGCCGCCGGCAGGTTGCGGTAGGCAGTTGCGCTTTCTTCCGGCAAAGAGCCTGCAAACTCCGCGGCCTTTTGCCGGCATGCGGCCGAGAACGCGTCGGTCAGAGCCTCCACCGGGGAAGCGGGAGCGCCGTCCTGCGTGTGCAGCACGCCGGGCCAAGCCGCCAGCGCCGCGGCTGCGAAGAGGAATCGCAATTTCATGCGGTTGTCTTGGCCCGGGCCAGGATCGCCGGGAGGTCCCGCGAGAACTGAGAGCGCGGCATTACTTCGGCGCATCCCGCGCGGCGCGCCCGCTCCGCCAGGTCCACCTGAACATGGGATAGGAAGGCCACCATCGGGATGGAGTTGCCCGCGGCCAGTTGCTCGATGGCGCCCAGGGCGTTGGCGCGAGAGTTCAAGTCCACCACCACCAGGCCCGGAGCGGCCGCCCGCGCCTCTTCCATCAGGGCTTCGGCAGTGGTGCAACAGCGCAATTCCACCCCCGCGTGGCGCGAAGCCTCCATGATTTTTGCCTGGAAGAACAAATCATCCACCAGCGCCAGCACTCGAGCCATTTTCTGGTTTCTCCGCAAAACTCCCGCCGCCCCTCGCCCCGGCGGGTTGGCAGCCTGTCATCCAGAAGTATAAGATTTGCGCGCCGTGAATCCTAACGCCCGCGCCGCCCTGGAAGAATTTGACCGCGCGGGGGCCCACGTGCTCCCCCGCCGCGCACTCGAGGATGCCCTGGCGCGCGCCGGCGCGCTCTGCCCGGAAACTTGCGGCGGCCTACTCGCCGAGCTCGTCGAGGAAAAGCTCATCACCTCGGAGAACCCTCAATCCGCGTTTCGGCGCACGGAAGCGGGCCGCCTGGCGCTGGCAGGCCCGTGCGACCTGACGCTTTACACCCGCTCCGGTTGCCATCTCTGCGATGATATGAAAGCGGCGCTCGCGCCGCTCGTTGCGGAATTCGGCGCGCGTTTGACCGAGGTGGACGTGGATCAGTACGAAGACCTGCGCTCTCTATACGGTATGGATGTCCCGGTCTTATTTCTTGCCGCGCAAAAGGCCGCCAAGCACCGGCTGGATGCCGCCCAGTTGCGCCGCCAACTGGCTCGCGCGCACGCCGCGCGATAGTCCCTCGCCGAGCCGCTAGTGCCTTGCTTCCGCCTTCACGCCAACGGATTCGTCCGGCACCGCCCCGGGCCGGCCCTTCACACGGTCGTACTCCGAGATCTCACAGACCGAGCCCAGCGCCTCGTTGTAATACGTGGTCAGACCCAGGGTACTGCGCAGCTCCTCGTTGAACCGCCGCAGGTTGGCGAGTTGCTCGGCAAGCGCGGGGAGTTTTTTTCCATCAGAGCGCACCAGGAATTTCTGATAGCCGGCGTCCCACAACCGGGTGAAGAGCCCACCCGATATCACCGTGGGCACTTCGGTCATCTCGTACCGGCCCTCGGGCGTGCGGCGAAACTCCGCTCCGCACGAGTAACGCTCCACGCGCACCACGCCCCCGGTGCTGCTCACGGCAAACCCGGCGCGCGGCACCGCGTCCATCTGCTCTTTGGTGAATCGCTCGGTGACGTGCCACATGGCCGGTTACCTCGCTTGGTCTTCGAGCCCCCGGATGCGTTCTTCCAGCGCAGTCAGGGTGCGTTCCAGCAGATCCCGGTGGCGGGGGTTCCGGGCCCCGGCCAGATCCGCAAGTGCGCGTTTGCGCGCCAGTTCTAGTTCCTCGCGCTTGCGCTGCCTTTCCTTCTCCTCCGGGCTGGCCGCGGAGGCCGGTCTTTGGGACGGTTTCATTTCTGCGGCCGCGCGCTGCTCCTCGACCGCTTTGCTCTCCCATCCTCGGGCCATGGAAACCGGAGTATATCGCAGGAGGCCCGGCGGCGTCGCTTCTTGTCCGGTCCTGACATCCAGGGCGCAGGAAGGCCCACGGGTCGCCCGCCGGGCATCTGGTTTTGGGTTTCCACGGCCGTTCTGCTACTCTCGCAGGTCAGAGAGTTGTGTAGCTTCGACGGGTTCCGCGCATCTAACAACAAGAAGCGCACGCAGGCTCGCCTTGGATAGCGCATCCCAGAAGCGGGGGAGCGGAAATCGAGTGGGGGGCCGGGCCGCTGCAGGCGTCGCCGATTGCGCCAGTTTCGGGTACTCCACTCGCTGAATTTCATGCACGGGATAGCCAAATCGACGGGTGTTTCTACCTCGGCTGCGGCCGTAGCCGCGCGACGACTGGGGATGTCCCTGCTGGACCGTGTGGGCCATACTCCGCTCCTGCGCCTGGAGCGCGTGGGGCGCGAATATTCGCGCGCCGAGTTCTACGCCAAGGCGGAATGGTACAACCCGGGCGGATCGGTGAAGGACCGGCCGGCGCTGAGCATGATTCGAGCCGGGGAGCAGGGTGGCGAACTGCGGCCCGGGAAGATCATTCTCGACGCCACCAGTGGGAACACCGGCATTGCCTATGCCATGCTGGGCGCGGCGTTGGGCTATCCGGTGAAGCTGTGCCTTCCCGCCAACGCCTCCGAAGAGCGTAAACGCATCCTCGCCGCCTACGGCGCCGAACTCGTGATCACCCCCGGCGACGAAGGTTCCGATGGCGCCATTCGCCGCGTCCGTGAACTCTACAGCCAGGACCCCGGGAAATACTTCTATCCGGACCAGTACAGCAATCCCGCCAACTGGCAGGCGCATTACCACACCACCGCCGAGGAAATCTGGGAGCAAACAGCGGGGCGCATCACCCACTTTGTCGCCGGGCTGGGCACCAGTGGAACGTTTATTGGCACCGCCCGGCGGCTGAAAGAACGCAACCCGGGCATCCGTTGCGTCAGCCTGCAACCGGACGGGCCCTTCAACGGCCTGGAGGGATGGAAGCACATGCCCACGGCCCTCGTGCCGGGCATTTACGACCCCACCGTGGCCGATGAGAACCACGAAGTGCAGACGGAAGAGGCCTACCACCTGGCCATGCGTCTGGCGCGCGAAGAAGGAATGCTGGTCAGCCCCAGCAGCGCGGCCGCGCTGGCGGGCAGCTTCCGCGTCGCCGCCGGAATCGGCGAGCGAGAGCATGCGGTGATCGTCACTGTCTTCCCCGACTCCGGAGAGAAATACCTCAGCGAGCGCTTTTGGCAGGAGCAGCAATGACCATGGGCATCCGCATCACCGCGGCGCTGGGAGAGGAGATTCGCCGGCATGGCGCGAGCGGATATCCGCACGAAGTGTGCGGCGCGCTGCTGGGCCGCGAGTCGGCCGGAGGCGGTAACGGAACCCTGCGCGAAGTGCTGGCGGTTCTGCCGCTCGAGAACCGCCGCGAGGAGTCGCGGCACAACCGGTTTTCGCTGGCTCCGGATGATGTGCGGCAGGCCGAACGGGCCGCCCGCGAGCGCAGCCTGGAAGTTGTGGGTTGGTACCATACCCATCCGGACCACCCCGCGCGCCCCAGCGAGTTCGACCGCGAGCATGCCTGGCCGTGGTACAGCTACGTGATTCTGAGCGTGACCTCGCGCGTCCCCGGCGAGATGACTTCCTGGCGCCTGGCGGACGACCGCAGCGGTTACGCCGCCGAACGCATCGAAGAAGCGGTGGGAGGGAGAGAAAATTGATGTCCGTACGGGTGATGATTCCCACGCCGCTGCGGCCGTATGCCGGCAAGCGCGACCACGTGGATGTCGCGGCCAGCACGGTGGGCGAAGCCCTGGCCTTCTTGCTCAGCGAGCATGCCGAATTGCGCCGCCACCTCTATCAGGACGATGGCCGGTTGCGCAGCTTTGTCAACGTGTATGTGAACGACGACGACATCCGCTACCTTCAGAAGGAGGCCACGCCGGTGCACGACGGAGATATTGTCAGCATCGTGCCCTCCATTGCCGGTGGGACCGCCGTCCTTGCCTCTTGCTTGCCAGGAGGGAACAACGTGGCACTGAGGACACGCAGGAAAGTCTGTCTCGCAGGGGAGCCATGACCACGGCCGCTAAATCAGCGCCCCCTGGGGCTGCTCCCGCTGCAGCACTTTCCAAAGACGAAATCCTGCGCTACAGCCGCCACCTGATCATGCCCGAGGTAGGCATGGAGGGTCAGCTCAAGCTGAAGCAGGCGCGCGTTCTGCTGATTGGCACCGGTGGTCTGGGCGCGCCTTTGGGCCTGTATCTGGCCGCTGCGGGTGTAGGTCATCTGGGCCTGGTGGATTTTGACGTGGTGGATTTTACCAATCTCCAGCGCCAGGTGACCTTTGTCACCGCGGACGTGGGTCGGCGCAAAGTGGAAGCGGCACGCGAGCGGCTTTCCAATCTGAATCCGGCCATCGAGATCACCGTTCACGAGACCATGCTCACCAGCGCCAACGCGCTGGAGCTTTTCCGTGATTACGATCTGATCGTGGATGGCACGGACAATTTTCCCACACGGTATCTCGTGAACGACGCGTGCATCCTGTCCAAGAAGATCAACGTGTACGGCTCCATCTTTCGATTCGAGGGCCAGGCCACGGTGTTCGGCGCGCCCGGCGGGCCCTGCTACCGGTGCCTGTATCCCGAGCCGCCTCCGCCGGGCCTGGTGCCTTCCTGCGCCGAGGGTGGGGTGCTGGGCGTGCTGCCCGGAATTGTCGGCTCGATCCAGGCCATGGAAACGATTAAACTGATTCTCGGCAGTGGGGAGACGCTGGTGGGGCGCCTGTTGCTGTTCGACGCGCTGCGCATGCGCTTTCGGGAATTAAAGCTGCGCAAAAATCCCGACTGCCCGGTCTGCGGCGAGCATCCCACCCTGACCAAACTGATTGATTACCAGGAATTCTGCGGCATCCGCGGCCAGGAGGCCGCACCCACCGTGAGCGTACCGGAAATTACTCCCAAAGAATTGAAAGCGCGGCTGGACCGTGGAGACGATTTGCTCATCCTGGATGTGCGTGAGCCCCACGAATACCAGATCGCCAATCTCCAGGGCTATCTGATCCCGCTGGGCGACCTGCCGCGCCGCGTCAATGAACTGGACAGCTCGCGCGAAATCGTGGCTCATTGCCGCAGCGGCAAACGCTCCGCGGACGCCGTGGATTTTCTGCGCCAGGCCGGCTTCCGCAAAATCTGGAACCTGAAGGGCGGCATCCTGGCCTGGTCCGACGAAGTGGATCCAAAGGTCCCGAAGTATTAGGTGGGACGGGCTTTTAGCCTGTCCCGGTTACGAACGGGTGGAAGGGCCGGGCAGAATCCAGCACGTGCCAACAGATCTCTACACGGAGAAGTCGAAGATACGGAGTCCACGGAGGAGGCAAGTACATGTCCGAAACTAAAATCACCCCGCGCGACAATGGCCCGTTGTCTGTCGAAGGCGAATTTTCCATCGTGGACTCCACCGGCAAAGCCTTCGGGCTCGCCGGGCGTACCGTCATTTCGTTGTGCCGCTGCGGCCACTCCGAGAACAAGCCGTTCTGCGACGGTTCCCACAAAAAGGTCGGTTTCCAGAGCGTGGTTCAGGCCCGCGACCTGCCTCCCCCGGCCCCCAAGCCCTAGCGTTTTCCCATTTACCCCTTGGTAGCTCTCGGCGACTTTCCCGTTGTACATTCGGGTACGGGCGGGGCACCATCAGCACACCAGCCCGCCGGGGCGGATTCGTTTGTGGCTCCCTTCCGCCTCGAAGGCATCTTAGACCTCGGGGGCTTGATGACGAAGTCCTACGGCGCCGAAAGGCGCGAGAAACGCGTGCCCATGGCCATTGCCGTCCAGCTTTCCGGCAATGCCAACGTTCAGGGCACGGAAAGCACCTTCACGGAAAACGTAAGCGCCAATGGCGCGCGCGTGTACTCCGTCCGCCCCTGGCGGAAGAATGACCGCCTGTGGCTGGCTTCCTTGCCGGGCGGGTTCCGTTCGCTGGCGCGCGTCACCTACTGCCAGTCGCTCACCGGACAGGGTTTCGCGCTTGGGCTCGAATTTTTGGAGCGTGCTGCGGGATGGGTGATCGAAGCACCGCCCGCGGACCCTTCCCAGGCGGCGTAAATCACACCGCTCTTCCCCCCGGACTGTTTCTCACTCCAGCGCCAAATCGAATCCGAACATGCCCGGCTCGCGCCGCCCCTGAAAGTGCCCGCTCACCCGCAGGCTGCGCATCTGCCCGGCTGAAAAATCCCCGGAGATTTCCTGGCGCTTGCCTTTCCCGGCCTTGCCGATAAACACGGCGATAGTGTGCCTGCCGGGTGCCAACGGGGCCATTCTGGAAAACGCCTCCCCGCCGGCCTTCATCTCTCCAGGGCGTTCCACCAGCATGATTCCGTCTACCCAAACAGTCAGGTCCGCGAAGTTGGCAAGGTGGGTCACTTCCACGTCCAACTGCGCCTGGTTTGCCGCGCCTCCGCTGCCGTTTCCGGCTGGGGTGGATCCCGGAGTGGCGGCCGCCGGCGCGCTTCCCCCAGCCAGATTCCGCGCGGTCAGCCGCACAGTTCGCGGAGAGCCCGCGGGCCCCAGTTCGGCCATGTCCTTGTCGTTCAGTTTCAGGTGCACCGCGCCGGCATTGTCCGTGCGCACCTGGAAAATCTTGTCCGCGCCCAGGCGGTAGGAATCGCCCGCGCGCAGCGAGCGTGTCTGCGGGGCATTGTCGTCCGCGGTCACTTCCACGTTGGCCGGCGCGACGGCGGAGATCTCCAGCCGCAGAGCGTAGGCGCTCAGATCCGGCTGGGCCTCGGGTGTCTCCGGCTTCATGGGCGAAGTTCGTTTTGGCTGGGCCTCCGCAGCGGGCTTCGCGGCTGCCGCGGCCGGTGCGACATCCGGCTTGGCCGGGGGCGCTTCCGCCGGCACGGCCGGCGGAGTTGCCGCCGCGGGGGCGGCGGTGGGAAGCGCCGCCCGCTCGCTCGCGGCGATCTGCTCTCCGGACTGTTCTCTCTTCCGTTTCGCAGTGACTCCGGCCCAGGCGAGTCCCACAACCAGCACGGCCATGAACACGTACACGTAAGTCTTCGAGCCCCGGCTCCGTTCAATCGTGGGAGCGATGCGCCGCGGAATCTCCGGTGCCCGCGCGGCTCCAGCGCCGGACCGCCCCACATCTGCCGTACTGCCCATCTGCGACGCGCCCGGCACCACCGCTGCCGCCGGCGGCCTGGCCGCGGCCGATGCGCCGAGAGCAGATCGCCGCGCCTCGGCGCTCGAACTAAGCGGAATGGTCACCGCCGCGGAGATGGTCGCGCTTCCCGCCGGTGTGCCCGGCCCCAGGCGGATGCCCGACCCGGTTGCGGTCGGCCCGCGCAGCGCGGCCAGGTCCGCGGCCACCTGCTCGCCGGTCTGGTAACGCGCCGCCGGATCTTTTGCCAGGCAGCGCAGGATTACCGTTTCGAGCGCCGCCGGAACGCCGGGATTCAACTGCCGCGGCGGGACCGGTTCGGTGTGCACGATTTTGTAGGACACCGCGGTGATCGTGTCTCCGCTGAACGGTTTGTCGCCCGTGGCCATCCAGTAGAGGATTACGCCCAGGGAAAAGAGGTCGGAGCGGCCGTCGAGCGGGGTCCCCGTGAACTGTTCCGGCGCCATGAACGCAGGAGTGCCCAGCAGCGTGCCTGTGGAAGTCACTTGCGCCTGGATGAGTTTGGCCACGCCGAAGTCCATGATCTTCGCGCGTTCCGGCGTGCCGGTGAGCTGGATGTTGGCGGGTTTGATGTCGCGGTGGATTACGCCATTGGCATGCGCGTAGCCCAGCGCCTCAGCAACTTGCTGGCCGATCTCGCAGACTCTTTCGACCGCGTAATGTTCCCCGCTCTGAAGCACCGCCTCGAGCGTGCGTCCCGGCACATACTCCATCACCAGGTAGGGGGTATCTCCCTCGACCCCGGCGTCAAACACGGTCACGATGCCGGCGTGCGCTAGCCGCCCCGCGGCCCGCGCTTCACGGGTAAACCGTTCGCGGTATTGGTCGGCCATGGGGCCAACCAGCGCCGAGGCGTGGATGGTCTTCACCGCCACCACGCGGTCCATCACCGGGTCGCGGGCCTTGAACACCGCGCCCATGGCGCCGCTGCCGACTTCTTCCAGCGCTTCGTAGCGGCCAAACTGCTTCATGGCGATTGTGAAAGCACTCTAACATAGCTGAACACGCCGGGCCGTTGGCGGTTGCGCCGCCCGGCGCGAAACGGTAAAAGAACTCAGCCCATGCGCACCCCGCCCTTCACCAGCCGCACGTTTGATCCTGCGGACTTGCGCCTTCCCCCCATCCGTCCCTGGGCGCGCGCCATGCGCCGGTTCGCAGCAGGACTGGCCGTCCGCGGCACTCCCTTCGCAGTGAATGGAATTCTGCACCGCAGAGTGCTGGTGAGCGCCCACAAACTCTGGGAGTACGCGGCCAGCGCCGCCTGCCTCTTGAATGGTCCCGCGCCCGCAAAGCCCCTGCGCATTCTGGATTTCGGCGGAGCGGCCACGCTGCCCATCTACTTTTTTGCGGCGCGGGGCCACCAGGTGGAATGTCTGGACATTGACCCGCGGCTTTGCGAGGCCACCCGGCGCGCGGCTGCCCGGCACCGCTGGCCGTTGCGCATCTCCTCGCTCAACCTGGTGGAAACGCCGCCTCCCGCGGATTGGGCCCCGTTCGATGCGGTGATTTCTGCCAGCGTGCTGGAACACATTCCCAAGGCACAGCAGGAGGTGGCCGTGGCGCGGCTGGCCGGCCTGTTGCGTCCGGGCGGCGTGTTCGTCCTGTCCTTCGATTTTGGCAAGGACGCGCCACAACCGCTGGCGGTGCGCAGCGTGGAAGAAGCAACGCGCTTGGTGGAAGCCAGTGGCCTGGCCTATCTGGACCGGGGACCGTTTCAAGATACCGGAAGGCGCTTCGCCCTCGACCGCCGCCATCCCCAGAGCCGTTTCACCTTCGGAGTGCTGTTCCTGGAGCGAAAATCCTGACGTACCCGGGGCGGCTGCCCCGCGGCTTTTCCCTCGCACCGCCGCCGAAACGTTCCGCAGGGCTCCGTTCCGCGGATAATCCGCCGACTGTAGGGGATGATCGTCACCGCCGCGTAAGCAGGCAGCGGCGCCGGATGTCCTGTGCTACAACTCGTGTCCGGACGCCTGGCGTAGCGCGCCTTGCGCCCTAATGCACAAACCCCACTTTCGGCTCCACCGCCCCCTGCGGTGATTCCGGGATGGGGCCAAACTGCGATTCATAGCGGCCCACATTTTCCGCCAGCGCGCGCAGCAGGCGCTTGGCGTGTCCCGGGCTCACAATCATGCTGCCCATGAGCTTTCCCTGGGCGGCGTTCGGAAACACGTAGATAAAGTTGAGCGTGAATTCCTCCGCGTTGTGGTGAATCATCACCAGGTTCGAGTACGCCCCCTGTAACTCTTTTTCGTCCGCCTTGATTTGGAGCTGTGGTTCCGTCTTCGGCTGGTCGGACATGCTGGCCTCCTCGCGCCCGGCATCACTATAGCAGAGCCCGCGCAACGCCCGCGTCGAACGCTTCCACTCTCCCCTGCGACCGCGCCTCCCGGCGGCTCCGTCCCTGGCCCTGCCGGCCCGGCGGGGAACACGGGGGGAAACAAATCTTGACTGGTCCTGGTGATTAACGCTACTTTAGTACGTGGATTAATCCTGATTAACAAGATTTTCGCCTTGCCCGACGCGCTCCAAGACGTGCTCTCTTCGCCACCGGGATTGGACTTCACCAGCAGTCCCGCTGGCGCCCTCCCCGGCGTGCGGCTGCCCTCGCTCCCGGAGGCCTATCGCAGCATTGGTGTGCCTCGCGGTCCGGGTTTTTTCCGCCGCCTGCTGGCTTTTGCCGGGCCCGGTTACCTCATCGCTGTGGGATACATGGACCCGGGCAACTGGGCCACGGACGTGGCCGGCGGCTCGCAGTTCGGTTACACGCTCCTCTCGGTGATCCTGCTCAGCAGCCTCATGGCCATGTTCCTGCAGGCCCTCTGCGTGAAGCTGGGGGTGGCCTCCGGCACCGACCTGGCCCAGGCTTGCCGGCAGGAGTATTCCCGCCCAGTGGCCATCGGCTTGTGGCTGCTTGCGGAAATCGCCATTGTGGCCTGCGATCTGGCCGAAGTGCTCGGCTCCGCGGTCGCGCTGCTGCTGCTGTTCGGGATTCCCATCTTCTGGGGCGTGCTGCTCACCGCCGCAGACGTCCTGCTGATCCTGGCTTTGCAGGGCCGTGGTTTCCGCCGCGTCGAGGCCTTTGTCATTTCTCTGATCGGCCTGATCAGCGTCTGCTTTGCCTACGAATTGCTGCTCGCCCGGCCCATCTGGGGCGTGGCCGCCGCCGGGCTAGTGCCTTCGGCGGAAATCCTGCGCAACCCCGCGATGCTCTACATCGCCGTGGGCATCCTGGGTGCCACGGTGATGCCCCACAATCTCTACCTGCACTCCAGCCTGGTGCAGACCCGCTCCTTTGCGCTGGATGCTGCGGGCAAGCGGGAGGCCATCCGCTTCGGAATGCTGGATTCCTCGCTGGCCCTGGGATTCTCGTTCTTCATCAATGCCGCCATCCTGGTGCTGGGCGCCGCCGTCTTCCACTCGCGCGGCATGCACCAGGTGGCGGAAATCAGCGAGGCCTACAAGCTGCTCAGCCCGTTGCTGGGCGCCGGATTGGCCAGTACCGTCTTTGCCGTGGCCCTGCTCGCTTCCGGACAGAACTCCACACTCACCGGCACGCTGGCCGGCCAGGTCGTCATGGAAGGATTCATCAATTTCCGGCTGCCGCCGTGGTTGCGCCGGCTGGTCACCCGGCTCGCCGCCATCGTGCCCGCGGCGCTGGTGATCGGCCTGATGGGCGACCACAAAGTCACGGCGCTGCTGATTCTCAGCCAGGTGGTGCTGAGCCTTCAGTTGCCCTTCGCCGTGATCCCGCTCGTCAAGTTCACTTCCAGCCGCGCCCGCATGGGTGAGTTCACCAACCACCCGGCGGTGACCGCGCTTGCCTGGTTCACCGCTGCCGCCATCGTTTTGCTGAATGCCCTGCTCCTCTGGCAGATCTTCCGCGGCGTGTGATCCGCGCGGGGGTAGCCACGGTCAGTGTTTTCCTGACCGTGGGCACGTTCCGAGTTGCCGTATCTCCAGGTCCTCCGCAGGTCTCAGTCCACCACCGAGAAAATCCTACGGTCAGTCCCGAAGCCCCTGGACCGACCGTGGCTACCGGAACCGCAACGAAGCCACGGGAAAACAAAACGCGCCGCCATCCCACGTCGGGGAATGACGGCGCGCTCGAAAACCTGCGTTTGATTCGTGCTAATGCACGGACGCCAGCGCCTTGGCCACTTCCTCCACGTCCGGCACCACCGGAATGTCGTAGTTTTTCGCCCAGGCGATTTTCCCGTCCTTGCCCACGATGAAGATGGCCCGGCCGGTGATGCCCTTATCCGCCAGGTACACGCCGAATTGTGCGCCCACCGCGCCGCGCGGTTGAAAATCCGCCAGCAGCGGATATTCGATGCGCATCTTCTCTGCGTAGGCTTTGTGCGACCAGGCACTGTCCACGCTCACGCCGAGCACCTGCGCATTCAATTGCTCGAAGCGCTTCATTTCGTTCACCACGCAGGCGTGCTCCTTCGTGCAGGTGGGGCTCCAATCCAGCGGGTAAAAAATGATCACTACGTTTTTCTTTCCGCGGTAATCCGCCAGCTTCACCTCCTGCTGGTTCTGGTCCTTCAGGGTAAACTCTGGGGCCGGCTGGCCCACGGCAACGGACATGATTCCTCCTCTCGGGAGCGGCTTGGGCAGGGCCGCGGCGTGCCGCGTCCCTGCATCAGAATGGCATTCGCAATTTCTTGCGGCGCCCGTATGATAGCGGAAGCCCGCGGCGGGTGGCAAATTTCCCCCGCGGCCCGCCCACGTGGTGAACGATCTTCGCCAACTCGTGGAACGTTACCTGCTTCTGGCCGGGCAGTTCGGCCGCGCGGTCAGCCTGGATTCCTTCGCCCTGGGCGCGGAAGAAACCGCGCGCGTCTTCAGCGCGCTGGACGAAGACTATCAGATCAGCCGCTACTTGAAATTTTCCCGCCAGAGCGGAGCCGAATTTTCCGTCAACGGATTTCCCCAGACACACGTGGCCTTCGAAGAAGCCATCCTGGATCTGCTCTGAGCAATGGCTGCGCGGGCTTCCTGGCCCCGGCCCGGTTTTTCCGGACGCGCCGGCATGCGGGGCCGGCGGGACCCCGGCGTTACCTCGTGGATACGGCGACGCGGCCCAACCGCTCCTGAAGCTGCTCCTGCTCCCCACGGATCTCCGCGGGCAGGGAATCGCCGAATCGCTCGAAGAATTTGCGCGTGGCCTCGGTCTCCGCGGTCCAATCCGCCGGATCCACGCGCAGCAATTCATCCACGGCCGCGCGGCCGATGGAGAGCCCGTCCAGCGTCAGCGCCTCACGCGTGGGCACCAGGCCAATCGGCGTTTCCGTCGCGGCTGCGGTTCCTTCCACCCGCTCCATCACCCATTTCAGCACCCGCACGTTTTCTCCGTAGCCCGGCCACAGGAATTTTCCATCCGCGCCTTTGCGGAACCAGTTCACATGAAAGATGCGCGGGGGTTTGGGAATCTGCCGGCCCATTTCCAGCCAGTGGCCGAAGTACCGTGCCATGTGGTAGCCGCAAAAGGGCAGCATGGCCATGGGATCACGCCGGGTGACTCCAATCTGCCCGGTCGTGGCTGCGGTCGTCTCCGAAGCCATGGTCGCGGCCACGAATACCCCGTGTTGCCAGTTGCGCGCCTCATACACCAGCGGCGCCACTCGCGCCCTCCGCCCGCCGAAGAGGAAGGCGGAGATGGGCACCCCCTGCGGGTCTTCCCACCGCGGGGAAATGGAAGGAGTCTGCCCCGCGGGAACTGTGTACCGGGAATTTGCCTGGGCCACCGGCTCCGCTCCCCCGGCATGCGGCCGGCCGAGCCAGTCAATCGTACCCGCTGGCGGTGCGCCGCCCATGCCCTCCCACCACGGCTCGCCCGCGGGAGTCAGCCCCACATTGGTGAAAATGGAGTTGCTACGCAGAGCACTCATCACGTTGGGGTTGGTTTTTTCGTTGGTTCCGGGCGCGACCCCGAAAAATCCGGCTTCGGGGTTGATCGCTCGCAGCATGCCGTCTGGGCCCACGTGCATCCAGGAGATGTCATCGCCCACCGTGGTCACTTTGTAACCCTGATCCTCCAGCGCAGACACCATCATGGCCAGGTTGGTCTTCCCGCAGGCGGAAGGAAACGCCGCGGCCATGTACATGGTTTTGCCGGACGGCCCGGTCACCCCCAGGATGAGCATGTGCTCCGCCATCCAGCCTTGTTCCCGCGCCATCCAACTGGCGATGCGCAGCGCGAAGCATTTCTTTCCCAGTAGCGCGTTGCCACCGTAGCCGGAGCCGATGCTCCAAATCAGTTTTTCTTCCGGAAAGTGCAGCACGTACCGCCGGTCCGGGTTCAAATCCCCCAGCGAGTGCAGCCCGGGAACAAATTCATCGGAATTCCCCACGCGATCCAGGGCCACCCGGCCGATCCGGGCCATGATGTACATGCTGACCACCACGTAAGGGCTGTCCGTAATCTCCACACCCACCTTGCAGTAGGGGGATGCTGCCGGGCCCATCAAGTAGGGCACCACGTACATGGTCCGCCCGCGCATGGCGCCGCGGAAGAGCGCTCCCGCCTTTTCCTTGGCGTCTTCCGGCTTCATCCAGTTGTTGGTGGGACCGGCGTCGTTCTGGGACCGCGAGCAGATAAACGTGATCTGCTCCGTGCGCGCCACGTCCGTGGGGTCGCTCCGGTGCAGGTAGCAATTCGGATGGGTGCGGGGATTCAGCCCCACCAGTGTCCCATCCGCCAGCATCTGCGAGATCAGCCGCTGGTGGTGCTCCTTCGAGCCGTCGCACCATTCGATTTTCTTCGGCTCGGTGAGCCGCGCGGATTCTTCCACCCAGCGCTCAATTGCTGAAGCCATGCTTCCTCCGGAGGATTTGCAAGAGGATTCGGGCGTAACCGGATCCCCGGGGAATTTCCTGGCCCGCCGGCGGCCGGAAAACGGGGCAGCGGGCAGTAATCAATCTGAGTAGCGTATTCCCCGCGGCTGGGAATTGCAAGAAACCCGCGGTGCCGGCGCTTCCACCACAGCATAGGGTACCCGCGCAAATGTTTCTCAAGCGGCTAACGCCCTCCCTTCGCGCGCCAGGCTGGAGCGCGTCCGCCGTTTGCTCCGCGCCTCACCCCTGGGGGGCTACGATTTCACGGTCAGCACCGGGCACTTCGCTCCGCACACCACGCGGTACGCCTTGGTATGCGGAATGTGGCCCGCCAGGTTTGCCCGCTGCTTCGCCCCGATCACGATCAGGTCGGCCTTCGTTTCCTGCGCTACCCGCAGGATCTGCTCCACCGGATCGCCAAACGCAAGGTGGTACTGCTTCTGGCAAGTGGGCTCGTAGCCGGTGGGAACCAGTTCTTCCAGCGTGCGCACGATGGCTTCGCGCTCGAACACCAGATCCCGCTCGCTCAGGCCTTCCTTCGGCCCGCTCACATGCAGCAGCACCAGACGCGCCCGGTGTTCCTGCGCCAGGGCAAACGCGCACGCCGCCTGGCGCTCCGCCGAAGGACCGAAATCCGTGGCGCACAGGATGGTCTTGTATTCCGCCTCGAACAGCGGGTCCTGCTTGGCTTCGGGCCCCACCGTAAGCACCGGAATGCGCGCCTGCCGGAAGATGGCTTCCGCCGAGGATCCGGTCAGAACCTTCAACACTCCGCTGGCTCCGTGCGTGCCCACCACTACCAGGTCGATCTTCTTCTGCTGGATCAATTGCTCCAGAGCCGGCCACAGGGTTCCTTCTTCGATCACCACTTCGTAGGGCACTCCGAACAGCCGTCCGGATTCCTCCAGGGCTTGGGCGTTTTTCTCCGCTTGCAGGCGCAGAGTTTCCGCCGGCGCGGCTCCCAGATCGGGTTCCATCACGCCGTGTCCTGCGTAGCCGATGATATGCGTCACATAGACCCGCGAGCCGAATCGCCGCGCCAGTGAGACGGCATAATCCACCGCCCGCGTGGAAGTGGGCGAAAAGTCTGTGGCCACCAGAATGTTGGCCAGGGGAAACAGTTCCTTTGCTGATGCTTTCTCCTCACTCTTACTCTTCACCGTTGATAGCGTGGCCATTGCAACCTCCTTCGCCACCGCCGTACAGGCCGCCTGCCGGCGGGGCATGGCCTGATGTCCTCCCGGCGGTGTGATTTCCGTTCCCCGCCTCGACTTCAAGCTAGTCCCCCGGTTCCGGTGATTCCGTGACCGTCATCACTTCCGGCTGTGCGCGGCGACACCGGGTGGGACTTGGCTCGTGATGGACTGGCCGCCGGACGGCGACCGGTTCGACGGTGCTATATTTGCCTGGTGTACGCCGGGAAATGGCTCGTCGAGGTAGAGATTGCCGGGGACCGGCGCTCCTGTCCTCTGGAGTGGCTGGACTCCTTCTGCATGCGCAATTTCACAAACTCCCCGGAATTCGACGACACCTTGCCCGTGGGCGAAGGCCGCTTGGAAGCCAGTTTCCGCGTGGACCCAGAGAGGTTTGCCGCTGCTTTCGAGGCGTGGCTTACTAGGCGCGGCAAAGCCGGCGGCCAGCCCGTGCGGGTGACAATTCGTCAGCAATCATGAACAGGAATCGCCGCGCCGTCCCGTTGCGGCGAAACAAGCAGTGCACACCGCGGCTTCCAGGCGCAACTCTGCCCGCGTCCTGGATGGCCGGCCCCCGGCTGGCCACGGCGCTTACACCGGCCGCACCGAAGGCTGCCGGGAGGTGGAGGAGCTGGGCGGCGCCAGCAGTTCCCGCAAGCGCGGCAATGCCCCACGCGCCGCCGCTTCACCCGCCGCGATCAACTGGTCCGAGCGCGAGAAATCGTCCCAGGCAAATTCCCCCACGTCCGGGGCGATCATCACCTCCGCGGCGCGGCTCCCGCGTTCCAGCGCCCGCTGCTGCATGATGGAAAACGACCGCCACAGCACTTCCCCCATGTGCCGCGGGCGCGCCACCGGACCAGGCGTGCCCAGATAGACGCCAATCACCAGTTCGGCGCCCAGGGTGCGCGCCGCTTCTACCGGCACGGGGCCCACCAGGAATCCGTCCACCAGTAGCCGGCCGTCGTGCTCCACGGGCTGAAAGAGGCCGGGATAGGCGCACGACGCGCGCAAGGCCACTCCCAGATCGCCTCGCGTGAAGTAGTAGGGTTCTCCGGAAAGCAAATCCACGGCGCAGATGGCCAGCGGCCGCTTCAGCTCTTCGATCCGCTGCGCGCCGCAAAACTCCTGGACATATCGGCTCAGCCGGTCATTGGACGCGAGACCGTAGCGCGACAGGCTCCAGCGCGCGAAGTCGCGAAAGGAGGTGGCCATGGCGCGCCGCGCAATCGATTCAATCGGCGCCCCGCTCGCATAGGCGGCCGCAATCAGCCCGCCAACGCTGGTGCCCGCCAGGCAGTCCACCGCGATGCCTTCGTGCTCCAGCACACGCAGCACTCCCAGGTGCGAGATGCCGCGCGCAAATCCTCCGCCCAGCGCCAGGCCCAGCCGCGGGGCCCGGGGCGGCTCCGCCGGCGCGCCGTAGGCGAACTCGCGCAGCCGGCGCACGCCGAGCCCCATCAGTTCTTTCAGGCTGCGTTTCGCCATCCGGTTGCCGCCTTCGCTTCCCTGGCCCTTGTGCCGCGTTTGCGCCCGGGCATTCCGCCAAGCTTATCCCTATAGATGCTAATCCCGCCGCCCCCGGCTGCCAATCGCGTGTTACCGGTCTATAATCGCAGGCCGCGCCGGAAGGCACTACGCCCCGGCCAGAGAACGGGCTGCACGTCCCATCGTGGCCCAGCTTGTTTTCCGGGAGAATCCGGTGAAACCCGCATTTCACTCTCCGCAAAAAGTCGCAGTTCTGGGCGCCGGCACCATGGGCGCGCGCATTGCCGCGCATCTGGCCAACGCCGGCGTACCCTGCTATCTGCTGGACATTCGTCCCGCAGAGCTGGCGCCGGAAGAGATCGCGCGCAAATTGACGCTCGATTCCCCCGAGGTGCGTAACCGCTTCGCTCGCGCCGGGCTGGAGGGAGCGAAGAAGTCCCGCCCGGCCGCTTTTTTTACTCCCGAATCCGCGATGCGCATCACCATTGGCAACTTCGACGACCACCTGGCGTGGTGCGCCGAGGCGGATTGGATCATCGAAGTTGTTGCGGAAAACCTGGAGATCAAGCGCAAGCTGCTGGAGCGCGTCGAGCAGCATCGTCGCCCGGGCACCCTGGTCTCAACCAACACCTCCGGCCTGCCGGTGCGCCTGATTGCAGAGGGCCGCTCGGAGGATTTCCGGCGGCACTTCGCGGGCACGCACTTCTTCAATCCGCCGCGCTACATGAAGCTGGTGGAGTTGATCCCCGGACCGGAAACGCGGCCGGAGGCGCTCGCCGCTCTGGGCGACTTCTGTGACCGCGTGCTGGGCAAAGGCGTGGTCGTGGCCAAAGATTCGCCCAACTTCATCGCCAACCGCATCGGCACATTTTCCATGCTCAACGTCCTCTCCCTGATGCAGGAGCTGGACATGACCATCGAAGAAGTGGACGCATGCACCGGTCCGGCGGTGGGATGGCCGAAATCCGCCACCTTCCGCACCGCGGACATCGTGGGCCTGGATGTGCTGAACCACGTAGTGCGCAACATTTATGAGAACGCCGCCGGCGATGAAATGCGCGAGCGCTACCGCGTCCCGCCGCTGGTGGAAGAAATGATGAAGCGCGGCTGGCTGGGAGAAAAAACCGGCGCGGGCTTCTACAAGCGCGTGAAAGGCTCCGGCGAAAAGGAAATCCTCACCCTCGATTGGAAGACCATGGACTACCGCCCGCGCGCCAAAGCGCGGTTCGGTTCTCTCGAGGCGGGGAAGGGAATTGAAGACACCCGCGAGCGCCTGCGCGAGCTGCTGGGCCCCGCGCTCGCCGGGCGTGACGGCGATAAAGGCGCCCGCTTCCTCTGGCGCGCCATCTCTGAAATGTGTCTCTATGCCGCGCGCCGCGTGCCGGAAATTGCCGACCACGTCGTGGATGTGGACCGCGCCATGCGCTGGGGCTTCGCCTGGGAGATGGGTCCTTTCGAGCTTTGGGATGCGGCCGGGGTGGAACCCATGGCCCGGCGCATCGAGCAGGAGGGCCGCGCGCTGCCTCCGCTGGTCAGCGGGCTGCTTTCCTCCGGACGCAAATCCTTCTATCGCTCCGAAGCCGGCCGCAAATTCTATTTTGACCTGGCAGCTCCTGCCCGTGAGCAGGAGGAATCCCTGCCCGAAGGCGTGATCGTGCTGGACCGCCTGCGCCAGGCCGGCCGGGTGGTGGAGAAGAATTCCGGCGCCAGCCTGATTGACCTGGGCGACGGCGTGGCCTGTTGCGAGTTTCACTCCAAGATGAATGCCATTGGCGCGGACACGGTGCAGATGCTGCACACCGGCCTGCGCCGCCTGAAAACGGATTTCGACGCTTTGGTCATCGCCAACCAGGCCGTGAATTTCTCCGTGGGCGCCAACCTGATGATGCTGCTCATGCTCGCGCAGGAGCAGGAGTGGGACGACGTGCACCTCGCCGTGCGCCAGTTCCAGCAGGTCAATCTGGCGCTGAAGCATGCTCCAAAACCCGTGGTGGCCGCGCCCTTCGGCATGTCCCTTGGCGGTGGTTGCGAAATCCCGCTGCACGCGGCACGAGTGCAGGCGGCGGCGGAAACGTACATCGGCCTGGTCGAGACCGGCGTGGGATTGATCCCCGGGGGCGGCGGCACCAAGGAAATGGTGGTGCGCTCCAACGAGCACGCCGCGAGCGTCAATCCCGCCGGGCCTTCGGCCGATTCCGGAGCCGACCTGGACCTGTTCCACGCGCTGAAGCCGATCTTTGAGTCCATGGCCATGGCCAAAGTCGCCACCAGCGCGGAAGAAGCGCGCGGGCTGGGCTTCCTCCGCCCCTCGGACTCCATTTCCATGAACCGGGATCGCCAGGTGGCAGACGCCAAAGCTGCGGCTCTCGAACTGGTCCGCGCCGGGTATCGCCCATCGCATCCCGCGCCTACGGAGCCCTCCATTCGCGTGTTAGGGGAGCAATTCCTCACCGGAGCCAAGCTGGCCATCCACATGATGCTGCGCGGCGCTTACATTTCTGAGTACGACGCGCACGTGGCCCGCAAGCTCGCCAACATTCTCGCCGGCGGCCCGCTTTCTTCCCCGCAAATGGTCAGCGAACAGTATCTGCTCGATCTCGAGCGCGAAGCCTTCGTCAGCCTCTGCGGCGAAAAGAAGACGCAAGAGCGCATCGCCCACACCCTGAAGACCGGAAAACCGCTGAGGAATTAGCCGGAGGTTCACGTTCGCTGCGAGCCCCGGCCCGGCGCGCCGGTCATCCTCAACTCAATGCGCCGAGCCTTCGCGGTGCTCACCCCGCGTGCCGCGCCAGGCTCCACACAATGCCGTCCGGGTCCTTGAACCAGGCCACGCGGTCGCCCCCGGGCCCGTTCCAATTGCTGCTATTGATTCGGCCGGTACGGGTGTAAGATGACTCTCGCGATATCCTTCCCTCGTTCGCCCGGGGTGCAAGATGAAGCTTCGCCGTTGTTTTGCCCTCTCTCTCTTCCTGGGTGTTGCTGCGCTCCTGCTGATGCCCCTGCCGGGGCTGGCCCAACGGACTGCGGGTGCTCCTCCGGCCTCGGGCGCCGGTCCCGATGCGGGTTTCGACGCCACCGTCATGGTTCTCGTTCGGGATCAATCCGGCAGCATCGGAAACCAGATGGCCCTGGTCACCCTGTACAGAATGGATGGCGGGCTGGTCAACCAGGGCACCACTCAGGCCGGTCAGATCCAATTTGATGGTGTCAAGGGCGGCTCCTACGTAGTGAGGGTGTCCGCTGCCGGTTATGACGATTCCCAGCAATCCCTCAACGTGGAGGGCGGGGTGGCGATCGCGCAATTCACCTTGCGGCCCCTCAGCGATGCCACCGCCGCCGCCCAGAAGCCACCGGGCATGCCGACGCTCTCTCCCAAGGCGCAAAAGCTCTTTTCCAAGGTGATCGAAGAGCTGCGTGCCTCGGATCTGAACGCAGCCCGATCCCATCTGCAGGAAGTTTACCGCATGGCCCCTGGGAACCCGGAGGTCAACTACCTCTACGGGCTGTACGAGGCCGAGGCCAACGACTGGGCTGCGGCCAAGTCCTATTGGAAAAAGACCCTGGAGATCTATCCCAAGCATGTCGGCGCTCTGTTGCAATTGAGCCAGGCGGCGCTCCGCGAAAAACAACCGGCCGAGGCCCTGCCCTACCTGGAGCAGGCCACGGAAGATGCACCGAACTCCTGGCGCCCCCACGCGCTGAAGTCCCAGGCCCTGTACGAGCAGGGCCAGTATCCGCAGGCGGTGAAGGAAGCGGACCGCGCCCTGGAGCTCGGCCATAGCCAGGCCATTGCCGTCCAGGTTCTCCTCGCCCAGATCTTGCTCAAACAAGGTGACAAGTCTCGCGCCATCGAGGTGCTTCAGGGGTACCTGAAAGAGCGTCCCACGGACATTCCTGCGCGAAGGGTCCTCGATTCATTAACGGCGCCGCCCGCCGCACCGGACGCGGCCCCTGCGCCTCCGCCACCGCCCGCCGCGATCATGGACGTTTCGCCCATCTTGAACTCCACCTGGAAGCCTCCGGATGTGGACGACTCCGTCCCGGCCGTCAAGGCCGGCGTGCCGTGCTGGCAGGAAAACGTGCTGCGCCAGGCCGGGCGGCGCGTGGTCGAGCTGGTGAAAAACGTCGAGAGATTTACCGCCACCGAGCAGCTCTACCACGAATTGTTTAATTCCGGCGGGTTATCCGGACCCCCCATAAAACGCAAGTTCAACTATCTTGTGACTGTTGACGAGGTTCATCCCGGCTTGCTGTCCATCGAGGAGTATCGTGGTCTCGGATCGCTGGCGGACTTTCCAGACAATCTCGCGACCAGGGGGCTGCCGGGCCTGGTGTTGGTCTTTCATCCCTTCCAGCAGGAGAATTTCAGTTTTGCGTGCGAAGGCCTGGCGCAACTTTCTTCCGGGCTCGCTTGGCAAGTCCATTTTCAACCCAGGCCGGACCGCCCGTATACCTTGCAGACCTACACCTCCGGAGGACAGAGTTATCCCATCCTCTTGAAGGGCCGCGCATGGATCGCCGCGGACTCCTTTCAGGTGGTGCGCTTGGAATCCGATCTGGTACGCCCCCTCCCGCAAGTGCGGCTCAAAACGGAACACACCGTCATCGAATACGGCCCGGTCCACTTTCGGAGCAAGAACCTCAGCCTCTGGCTCCCCCAATCCGCCGATGTCTATTTTGACTGGCAGGGAAAGCGAATCCATCGCCGGCATAGCTTCAGCGACTATCTGCTCTTCACCGTGGATGATAAACAAAAGTACAAGATCCCCCCGGCTCCAGAGGCGGATGCTGGTTCCGCGGGCGCGGCTTCTTCCTCGGCTCCCGCCCCGCCGGCAAAGCCCGCGAGTCCCCAGGACTGAGAATCTAAAGCACTCGCAACTTGATCCCGTCCCGCCCTCTTTGTTCGGGGTGTGCGGCTTCCTCTCTCCCCTTCTCCTTGCGCCACGCAATTGGGCCCGCCCCGCCTTCGCTTGATTGCTTGCAGAAATTGTGGAAACCTGTGCGGCCTGACCTACGTTTGTATTTGCACGGGCTGGTCTGCGCCTGCGGCGTGAGGGCACTAGGGGACCATTGAGGGGGTGGGCAATGAAGCAAAGCAAGAATGGCCGAAGTCTGCCGGTGGTGCTGGCATGGGTCCTGTTGCTGGCCCTTGGGTTCGGCGGGCTTGGCTCCCTGCAGCGCAGCGCATCCGCGGATGAGCCTCGCTACTTCGCACTGCAAAACATCAAGGTAGTACCCGTTTCCGGGCCGCCCATCGAAGGCGCCACTCTCGTCATCGCGAAGGGGCGCATTGCCGCTCTGGGCACCGGCGTGGCAATCCCTCCGGAAGCTTGGGTGATTGACGGCAAAGGGCTGACCGTGTACCCGGGTCTTTTCGACGCCCTCTCGGACATCGGCCTGGGCGTTGCCGCCCCGGCCGAGTCGGCGGGAGGCCGCGGCGCCGGTCGTGGCGCCGGAGGACCGGCGGTGACGCCGGAAATGATTTCCCGTGGCCCCCAGGACCGTCCTGCCTCCACGCCGTGGCTGGAAGCCGCGGACGAATTGAAAGCGGACGACAAGAAAATTGAAACCTGGCGCTCCGGCGGCTTCACCACGGCGCTCAGTACGCCGACCAGGGGCCTGTTCCCCGGACAGGGTTCGGTGATTGATCTCGCCGGCGAGCGTCCCGGAGACCTGGTGGTCAAGCCGGCCGCCTCCGTCGAAGTCACTTTGAACGGACCTGGAGGCTTCTTTGGCTTTCCCGGTTCGCTGATGGGCGCGATTGCCTACATCGAACAGGTCTATCTGGACGCCGAGCAGGACACTGCGGCGCAGCGCATTTACGCGGCCGCGCCCCGGGCCAACGAACGGCCGGACTATGATCGCGTGCTCCGCGCGCTCGAGGCAGCTCAAGCCGCCGGCGAGCCGGTGCTGATCCCCGCCAACACTTCCCCGCAGATTCTGCGCGGCCTGGTGCTGGCGGAAAAAATCAAGGCTCGCCCGGTGCTCTACGGTGTGCAGCAGGGTTATGCCGTGGCCACCGCTCTGGCCGGAAAACAAGCCGTTGCCCTGGTCAATGCCAAGTGGCCGGAGAGAGAAAAAGACGCGGACCCCGAAGCCGAAGAACCGCTGCGCACCTTGCGCGCGCGTGACCGTGCTCCGGGCACTCCCGCGGCCCTCGCCAAGGCCGGCGTGCGCTTTGCCTTTTACGACGGCGGCCTTTCCGGGCCCAAGGACATGCTGAAAAATGTGAAGAAGGCCATTGATGCCGGCCTGCCGCCGGAGGCCGCCCTGCGCGCCCTTTCGCTCACGCCGGCTGAAATCTACGGCGTGGCCGACCGCTTGGGCAGCATCGATGTGGGCAAAATTGCCAATCTTGTGGTCACCGATGGCGACCTCTTCGGCGAGAAGACCAAAATCAAGCTGGTCTTCGTGGACGGTCGCAAGTTTGAAATCAAGGAAGCGGAAAAACCCAAGGAGCCGCCCAAGGGCGACCTGACTGGCAAATGGTCCCTCGCCTTTTCTACCGACCAGGGCCAGATGCAGGCCACCGCGGACCTGGCCATGTCTCCCGGCGGGAGCGTTTCCGGCACGGTCACCCATCCCTTCGGCACGTCTCCACTGCTCTCCGGGTATCTGAGCGCAAACTCCTTCACTTTTACCATCTCCGCCGATCCCGGCGGCCGCCCGCAGGAGTTCACTTTCTCCGGCACGGTGGAAGGAAACAGCATCAAGGGGCACATCAACGGCCCGGGTTTTGCCACCGAATTCACCGGCACGCGCCCGGGCGCCGCGCTCGCGGCCGGCGAGTAGAGGAGGATGAACATGAAAAATCCAAGCGTGCTGGGAACAATCCTTCTGGCGGGCCTGTTCGCGGGCCTGCTCGCTCCCGCTCTGGCTGCGCAGGATTCCGGCGTCACCCTGATCGAAAACGCCACGATCCTCACGGTCACAAAAGGCACCATAGAGAACGGTTCCATCCTCATCCGCAACGGAAAAATCGCCCAGGTTGGGAAAAATATCAAGGCGCCCGAGGGCGCAACGGTGATTGACGCCAAGGGCATGTACGTCACCGCGGGAATCATCGACTGCCACTCGCACATTGCCGTCGAAGGCAACGTCAATGAGGGCAGCGTCGCGGTCAGCTCCATGGTCGGCGTGGGAGACGTGATCAACCCCGATGACATTGATATCTACCGCGACCTCGCCGGGGGCGTCACCACCGCAAACGTCCTCCACGGCAGCGCCAACCCCATCGGCGGTTTGAACCAGGTGATCAAACTGCGCTGGGGCAAGGATGCCGAAGAGCTGAAGTTTGAAGGCGCGCCTCCGGGCATCAAATTTGCCCTCGGCGAAAATCCCAAGCGCAATAATTTCAATCCGCCGCCGGGAATTCCCCGCCGCTATCCCGAAAGCCGCATGGGAGTGATGGATGTGATCCGCCAGGCCTTCGTGGACGCGCGCGAGTACAAGAAATCCTGGGACGAGTACAACAAGCGCGTGGCGGCCGGAGATAAGGCGGCCATTCCCCCGAGGCGCGACTTGAAACTTGAGCCCTTGGTCGAAGTCCTCGAGGGGAAGCGCTACGTCCATTCGCATTGCTACCGCGCCGATGAAATCCTGCAGCTCATGCGCCTGGCCGAGGAATTCGGCTTCCGGATTCGGACGCTCCAGCACGTGCTGGAAGGCTATCGCGTGGCAGATGAGATCGCCGCGCACGGCGCGGGCGGCTCCACGTTTTCGGACTGGTGGGCCTACAAGATGGAAGCCTACGAGGCCATCCCTTACAACGCGGCCATGATGACCCGCCGCGGCGTCATCGTTTCTGTCAATTCCGATAGCGCCGAGGAAGCTCGCCACTTGAATCAGGAAGCCGCCAAGACGATGAAGTACGGAGGCATGACCGAGGACGAAGCGCTGCGCATGGTCACCATCAACCCGGCCATCCAGCTCGGAATCGACAAGCGCGTGGGCTCCATCGAGCCGGGCAAAGACGCGGACCTGGTGATTTACAACCACCATCCCTTGAGTGTTTATGCCGTGGCTCAAAAGGTGTTCATTGATGGCCACATCTATTTCGATCGCGAGAAGGATCTGGCCATGCGCGAGGCGCAGGCCGCGGAACGCAAGGCCCTGCTCGAAAAAGCGAAGAAAGCCGCTGAGGCCGAAAAGAAAGCTGGGGAAAAACCCGGAGCCGATAGGAAACCTGATTCGGAAAAGAAGCCCGACGGGGCTGCCCCTCCCCAGGGAAAAGACGAAAAGCCCAAAGAGCCGCCCAAGCCCCCACAGCAAGTCGCGGTCGCTGGCTTCCTGGACTGAGGGCGGAGAGATCACCATGAACAACACCCACGAGTCTCCACGCAAAGTTTGCTGCCCGGCGGTCCTCAAGGGACTGGCCGGACTGACGCTCGTCCTCTCCCTCCTGGTGCCCGCGCGCGCTCTGGCCCAGGCAATGTCAAAGTCGCAGCAGCCGGAGAAGACCTACGCCATCCGCGGCGCGAAGATCACCACCCTCGCCGGTCCGGTAATCGAGAAGGGAAACATCGTGATGCGCGGCGGGCGCATCGTCGCCATCGGAGCGGATGCGGCCATTCCCGCGGATGCGGAAGTGCTGGATGCCGCCGGCCTCGAGGCCTACCCGGGCTTCTTCGACGCCGTGGACCAGATCGGCCTCCAGGAGGTGGGCGCGGTCGCCGCCACCGTGGATTCCCATGAGTTGGGCCAGTTCAATCCCCAGCTCAACGCCCTCACCGCGGTCCATCCCGCCAGCGAGCACATCCCGGTCACCCGCGCTGCCGGAATCACAGAAGTCGTGTCCGCGCCCTCCCCGGGCGGCTTTGGCGGTGGCGGTGGAGGCGTGATCCTCGGCCAGGCCACCGTCATCAACCTGGCTGGCTGGACCGTGGAAGAGATGATGGTTCGCCGCTCCGTGGCCATGGTCGTCAACTGGCCCGACTTCAACACCCGCTCGTTTGATTTTTCCACCTTTAGCGTCAAAGAACGCTCCTTCACAGAAGCCAAAAAGGAATACGACAAGAAGGTCCAGGAGCTCACCGACTTCTTCGAAGAGGCCCGGCACTACCAGCAGGCCGTGGAGAAGGGCTCGGCGCAAAACTACATTCGCGACCTCAAGCTCGAAGCCATGATTCCGGTGCTGAAGGGCGAGCTGCCCCTGCTGGTCCTGGCGGACCGCGCCCGCGAAATCCGCGGGGCCGTGGAATTCTGCGACAAGCAGAAGGTGCGCATGATCGTGGGCAGCGGCGCGGACTCCATGAAAGTGGCCGACCTGCTGAAAGCCAAAAACATTCCGGTGATTCTTGGACCCACCCTGCGCCTCTCCAACGACGAAGACGATCCCTACGATAAATTCTTCACCTTGCCCGGAGACCTGCAAAAGAAAGGCATCCGCTTTGCCCTGGCCTCTTTCGACGTGGAATTCGTGCGCCGGCTCTCGCAGCAGGCCGGCAACGCCGTGGCCTACGGGCTTTCCCACGAAGACGGGCTGAAAGCCATCTCCCTCTATCCCGCGCAAATCCTGGGTCTGGACAAGGATCTGGGCACGCTGGAGACCGGGAAAATCGCCAACATCATCCTCACCAATGGCGACCCGCTCGAATTGCGCACCGAAGTCAAGAACCTGTACATCAACGGGCGCCCCACTTCCACCGACAACAAACACAAGCAGCTCTTCGAGAAATACAGCAAGCGCCCGTAGCCGCGCCTCACGATTCCCGGGGGAAAGGTTCAAACTGGGTCGTGGTTTGCGCGGCCCCCCTGGGCCGCGCGCCTGTGCTTCTTCCGATTGGGCCGGCCCTCCGGGCTGTAGTGCCAGCCTGCGCCTCCGTAGTGGCCTGGGCCAGCGCTCCCTCCCCGGCTTTTCGTTTCGTTCGTTTTGCGGTGTACACTAGCTCTCCCTTGCGCCCATGAACCGGGAGTTTCACCGTTGGTACAGCCCGCGGCTGGGAAAAGAGATGCAGCTTCTGGTGTTCGGCCATTCCGGAACGCCGCTGCTCGTTTTTCCCACCTCCTGCGGCCGTTTTTTCGAGTATGAAGACCGCGGCATGATTGCCGCGGTCGGCGGGCGCTATGAATCCGGGGCCATGCAGGCGTATTGCGTGGACAGCGTGGACGCGGAGAGTTGGTACAACCGCGGCGTGCATCCCCGCCAGCGCCTCGAGCGGCACATGGCTTACGAGGCCTATCTGCTCGACGAAGTCCTGCCGCTCATCCGCGTGAAAAACCCCGCGCGCGAACTGGGCGTCACCGGGTGCAGTTTCGGGGGCTATCACGCCATGAATTTCGCGCTGCGCCATCCGGACTTGGTGACCCACGCGATCAGCATGGGCGGCGCGTTCGATATTCAGCAATTTCTGGACGGCTACTACGACCAGGATTGCTACTTTCACTGCCCGGCGCATTTTTTGCCGGGCATGAATGATCCGTGGTATCTGGACCGCTATCGCGGAATGCGCATTGTGCTGGGCACCGGAGAGCAAGACATGTGCCTTGGGGAAAACCGGCGGCTTTC
The DNA here is from genome assembly GCA_035517515.1 of Binatia bacterium. GTDB lineage: Bacteria > Acidobacteriota > Terriglobia > Acidiferrales > UBA7541 > JOPF136. The sequence goes on along the minus strand of DATIYQ010000283.1, from coordinate 6,018 downwards.
CGGCATGTTGCACGACAAAAACGTGCCGCACTGGCTGGACGTCTGGGGCAACGGCACCGGTCACGATTGGCCGTGGTGGCAGCGCATGGCCCAAAAGTATTTCGCCTAGCCCGGCGGAGCCGGGGACTTGTTTTTTGCATCCGGGGAACGCAAACGCGAAGGGAGCCGCACCATGAAGCGCATCGCCGTACTCTTCGGAATGGAGGAAACCTTTCCTCCCGCGCTCATCGAGCGCATCAACTCCATGAAGGTCCGCGACGTCTCCGCGGAGATGCTCAAGACCGGCGGCGTGGTGATGGCCCAGCCCTCCGGCTACCGCGTGATCATTGACCGCATTTCGCAGGACATTCCCTTCTACCGCTCTCTGCTGAAGAATGCCGTGCTCAACGGCGCCATCGTGCTCAACAATCCCTTCTGGTGGAGCGCCGACGACAAATTCTTCAACTACGCTCTCTCCTCGCGCATCGGCGTGGCCACCCCGCGCACCGTGCTGTTGCCGCACAAGCAGCATCCCCCCGACACCACCGACCGCTCCATGCGCAACATGATTTACCCGCTGGACTGGGACCAGATCTTCTCCTATGTCGGCTGGCCGGCGTTTCTCAAGCCCCATTCCGGCGGCGGATGGAAGCACGTGTACAAAGTCCACGACCGCGAGGAATTCTTTCAGGCCTACGACAAGACCGGCGAGCTCTGCATGACCCTGCAGGAGGCCATTGAGTTCGAAAGCTACTACCGCTGCTATGTGATCGGCCAGGAACACGTGCGGGTGATGCGCTATGAACCCAGGGCACCGCACGCCGAGCGTTATGTAAAAGAGCCCGCGCCGGTCGGCACGCCGCTGTACGAGCGCATCGTGGGCGACTGCGTGAAGCTCTGCCGCGCCCTGGGCTACGACATCAATACCGTCGAGTTCGCCGTCCGTGGCGGCATTCCCTACGCCATTGACTTCTTGAACCCTGCGCCCGATGCCGACTATCATTCCGTAGGCGCGGAAAGCTTCGATTGGGTGGTCAATGCGGTGGCCGATCTGGCCGTGCGCGCCGCCCAAAGCGAGGCCAATCCCGCCGCGGAATTGCGCTGGGCGCCCCTGCTGCGCGGCGTGCAGTTGCGCGCCACCGCCGGGTCCCACTGAGCGCGGAGAACCGGAGCGAAATGCTTTCCCTGGGAAACGACGTCAAACGGGATGTAGGCATGAAGCCCAGCTTCACCATCGGCATCGAGGAGGAATACCAGACTGTGGACCCGGCCACGGGCGAGCTGCGTTCCCACATCCACACGGAAATCCTGGAAAAGGGCAAGCGGCTGCTCTCCGAGCAAGTCAAGCCGGAGATGCACCAGTCCGTGGTCGAAGTGGGCACTGCCGTCTGCCGCGATATCAAGGAGGCCAAACGCGATCTTATGAATCTGCGCAGGCAGATGATCGAGTTGGCCCGGCAAAACGGCTTGGCTCTGGCCGCGGCCAGCACCCATCCCACCGCAGACTGGCGCACCCAGGAGGTCTATCCGGATCAGCGCTACTACGACATCCTGGAAGACATGCAGATGGTGGCCCGCGCCAACCTGATCTTCGGCCTGCACGTTCACGTGGGCATCGAGGACCGCGAAACCGCCGTGCACCTGATGAACGTGGGCCGCTACTTTCTGCCGCACCTCCTGGCGCTCTCCACCAATTCTCCCTTCTGGATGGGCATGAACACCGGGCTGATGTCTTACCGCTGCAAGGTGTTCGACAAGTTCCCGCGCACCAACATTCCGGAGTTTTTCGCCAGTTGGGGCGAATATGAGAATTTCGTCAAGCTGCTGGTGAAGACCGGGTGCATTGACAACGCCAAGCGCATCTGGTGGGACATGCGTCTGCACCCGAGCTTCAACACCCTGGAAGTCCGCATCTGCGATATCCCCATGCGCCTGGACGAAACCATCGCCATCGCCGCGCTCATCCAGGCCACTTTCGCCAAGCTCTTTCAGCTCTTCTCCTCCAACCAGACCTTTCGCCCCTATCGCCGCGCCCTGATCATGGAGAACAAATGGCGTGCCGCTCGTTACGGCCTCAATGGCAAGCTGATTGACTTCGGCAAGCAGGAGGAAGTGCCGGTGCGCGACCTGCTGGTCGAGTACCTGGCGTTTGTGGACGACGTCGTGGATCAGCTCGGGAGCCGCCAGGAGATTGAGTACATCTACGAAATCCTGAACCGCGGCAGCGGCGCCGATCGCCAGTTGCGCGTGTACGAAGAAACCCGCGACTTCCGCAAGGTCATGGAATACATCATCGAAGAAACCCAGGCCGGCCTCATCGAACCGGTTCCCAAATCCGCGGGGGCCGCCTAGTGCCCGCGTCCCCGGCCTTCGACCCGGAATACCTCCCCGGCGCGCGCAACGCTGTGCGCGTGTGCCTGCGCATTCGTCCTGATGAAAAAGTGACCCTGATTACCGACCGCGCGACCGCGGAGATTGCGCGCAGCATCGCCAGTGAAGTTGCCGCCGTGGGCTCGCCCCACCGCCTGTGGACGCTCGAAGAGGAAGCGGAACGTCCCCTGCGCCACATGCCCCAGCCGGTGCTCGACGATCTCGACTCCAGCCAGGTCAGCGTGTTCGCCGCACAGGCACAGACCGGCGAGCTCAATTCCCGCATGGAGATGACCGCGGTGGTGAATCGCCGCCGCATCCGCCACGCCCACATGGTCAACATCAACCGCCAGATCATGCTTGAGGGCATGCGCGCCGATTTCGGCAAAGTGGACGAGCTTTCCCGCCGCGTCTGGGAGCTGGCCGGACAGTCCCACCATGTCCGCGCGGAAACGCCCGCCGGCACCCGCTTGGAAGCCGACCTCGATTCGAAATATCGCTGGATCAAGACCAGCGGCATCATCAGCCCTGAAAAATGGGGCAATCTGCCCGGCGGCGAAGTGTTTACCACCCCGGCCGAAGTGAACGGGACCTTCGTGGTGGACGGCGTGGTGGGGGACTATCTCTGCTCCAAGTACGGCAATCTGGCCTCCGAGCCGCTCTCCATCCGCGTCGAGCGCAACCGCATCCGCGAAGTGCAATCCGAGAATCGCGCCCTCGAAGACGAGTTCTGGAAGTACACGCACACCGACGAGAACAGCGACCGCGTGGGCGAGTTCGCCATCGGCACCAACATCGAGCTCAAGGGCGTCATCGGCCATATCCTCCAGGACGAAAAGCTCCCCGGCATCCACATCGCCTTTGGCAATCCCTACGGCGAACACACCGGTGCGGAATGGTATTCCGGCACGCACATTGACGTGGTCGGCACGCGCTTCAGCATCTGGCTCGACGACCGCCAGATCATGCAGGACGGCAAGTTTCTTCTGTAAGGTCGGGGACCCGCGCGTCCTCCCGCGCGTGTCCGCCCGCGCTTTTTCCTGTATCCTACCGCCCGGCGTGGCCCATGATCCCCGCTCTGCGCGAACGCTTTAACCGCGGCTTCACCCCGGAACAGTACCGCGCATTTCTCTCCGCGCTGGATTCCGCCTGCGGCGCACACGTGAAATTCCGCGTCTGCGAAACCCCGTGTTTTTTCCCTCGCGATCTGGTCGCTCGATTGGCGGGCGCCGGACGTGAAATGATCCATCGGCTCGTGGACGACCCCGCCTACCGCCAGGCTTCTGAGGCCGCCATCCCACCCGAGTTTCTGGTGCCCAGGGAGGATCCCCGGCCGCTCTTCATCCAGGCCGACTTCGGCCTGGTACGCGGCCCCGGCGGGGAAATCGAGCCGCGCCTGGTGGAAATCCAGGCGTTTCCCTCGCTCTACGCCTACCAGACCTTGCTGCTGGATGCGTATCGCCAATCCTACGCGCTCGATCCTGCGCTCGGCGCCTATGTGGATTTTCCGGATGCCGATGCTTATCTCCACGCGCTGCGCCGCGCCATCCTCGGCGATCACCACGCGGAAAATGTGGTGCTGCTGGAAATCCAGCCTTGGGAGCAGAAAACCCTGCCCGATTTCACCGCCACGGAGAGGCTTCTCGGTGTGCGCCCCGTTTGCGTCACGCAAGTAAAAAAGGAAGGCCGGCGCCTCTTTTACCGGCGCGATGGCCGCCGCATCCCCATCCATCGCATTTATAACCGCGTAATCGTGGACGAGCTGGTGCGCAAGAATCTCACCCTGCCGTTTTCCTTCCGCGACGATTTGGACGTCGAGTGGGCCGGCCATCCCAACTGGTTCTTTCGCATCAGCAAATTTTCGATACCATTTTTGGACCACCCGTATGTGCCGCGCGCAAATTTCCTGAATCACCTGGAGCAATGGCCCGCCGGCTTGGAAAACTATGTACTGAAGCCGCTCTACTCCTTCGCCGGCCTGGGCGTGATCGTCGGTCCCGCCCGCGCAGACCTGGACGCAATTCCTGCCGGCGAGCGCCACAACTACCTGCTCCAGGCGCGGATGAGATTTGAGCCGGTGATCGCCACTCCGCACGGGCCCACGCAGGCCGAACTGCGCATCATGTTCATTTGGCTGGACGAGTTGCAGGCCGGCCCGGTGATCGTACGCATGGGCCGCGGCACAATGATGGGCGTAGACCACAATCGCGACCTCGAATGGGTCGGCGCATCCGCTGCGTTCTTCGCGGGCTAATCTGGGGTGAGAGCGCCACAAAAGCCTGGCTGGCAATCGAATGCCTCAAACAGCCGCTTCAAGTTGAGAATCGTGACATCGGGGGATTCGCGCGAAGTGAGCGCCTTCATCCCAGGAACAGGGGACTTAGGCCGCAGTGACCAGGACCCTCGCTGCCTTTCGCGACCGGGGCTTACGGCGAATCACGATCTCCACGTCACGGTCCAGTGAGTTCAAAAAGCGGATCAGACGTTCAACAGAAAAACCATTCAGCTTGTAGTTCATCAGCGCGGAAATCTTCGGCTGGTTCACTTTCAGGCGCCGCGCGGCGGCAACTTGTGAGAGTCCAAGATGCTCGATGATGCGATGGATGGAAACCGCCAACCGTACCTTCGTCTGTTCTTCTTCTGCATTCGGCAGGCCCAAATCGGCGAACACATTTCCCGACGATGGGGTCATGCGAACACTATTCCTTTTTCTCGCCATAGTGGACCTCATAGTCGCGCCGCGCCCACTCCAGGCGGCGCGCGATTAATTCAACGTCTACTCGAGCCGTTTTCATTCCCGACGGGGATTTCTTTTGGAACGCGTGCAGAACGTAGACCACCTCATCGAATCTGACCGTGTAAACCGCCCGGTACGTATTTCCCCTGTAATCCTCAACGACCTCGAAAACGCCGCTCCCCTCACCTTTCCAAGGCTTTGTCTTCGGGTGTTTCCCTCCAAATTGCGCGACGCTCAAAGCGCTTCCTATCCCACGGCGGACCGGCTCGGGAAAGGCAAGCAGGTCGCGTTTGGACGATCCCGCCCAGATCACAAGTTGTTCGTCCGGCGCCCGATGCTCCCTGCTCATTGCACTATCCCACTTCTGGGATAATTTGTCAAGGTGTCCTTGCCCAGCGATTCTCGGTGCTCAGCCTTGCGTCCGGAAGCGTCCGCATTTCCACCATGTTGCGTTTTTCCGGTCTCCGGCGTCAAATACGTAGGACTGCGCGAAGAGAGAAGGGAAGGGAATCGACATGCGTGAAGCAGTGCTTGTCAGTTCGGTGCGCACCGCCGTGGGCAAGGCCGGAAAAGGCGCGCTGCGCACGGTGCGTCCGGACGATCTGGGCGCGGTGGCCATTCGCGGCGCGCTGGCCCGCGTCCCGCAGCTCGACCCCAAAGAAATTGAGGATGTGATCCTGGGCTGCGCCATGCCTGAAGGCGAGCAGGGTTGGAACGTGGCGCGCATCTGCTCACTGCGCGCGGGCCTGCCGGTGGAAGCTTCGGCCATGACCATCAACCGCTTCTGCTCATCGGGCCTGCAAGCCATTGCCATGGCCGCGGAACGCATCCGCGGCGGCGGCTCCGAGGTGATCGTTGCCGGGGGCACCGAGTCCATGACCATGGTGCCCATGGGCGGCAATAAAATTTCTCCCAATCCCTGGCTGATGGAC
>DATIYQ010000282.1:0-6092 GCA_035517515.1 Binatia bacterium | reverse complement strand
CTCGTCCCTCGCGATTATTTTTCCGTGAAGTCCCCGGTCTTTCCCTTCAATAAATTCCGCGGCGTGGACAATATCCTCGGTCCGGAGATGCGCTCCACCGGCGAAGTCATGGGCGTGGCCGCCACCTTTGGCCAGGCCTTTGCCAAAGCCCAGCTCGCCGCCGGCCAGCGCCTGCCCCGCGGCGGAACCGTATTCATCAGCGTGAACGACCGCGACAAGCGCAACGTGGTGGCCCTGGCCCGCGAATTTCACACCCTGGGCTTCTCCGTGGTGGCCACCCGAGGCACCACCGCCGCCATCCGCGCCGCCGGTGTTCCCGCCGAGGCGGTCTTCAAGGTCAACGAGGGCCGCCCCAACATCGTGGACCAGATCAAGACCGGCCGCATCCACCTGGTGATTGACACGCCCCTGGGCCGCGAATCGTTTTACGACGAACGCTCCATCCGCCGTGCCGCCATTCGCTACAACGTCCCCTGCATCACCACCATGTCTGCGGCGTTCGCCGCCGCTCAGGGCATCCAGGCATTGCAGGAAGGTACCTACCCGGTGGCCGCGCTCCAGGCGCTTCACGCCCCCGCGGCAGGCAATGGAGACAAGGCCGGAGTGGAAAGCGCCGCGCCCGGCGATTGAGCCGCGCTGCGGCATCGGAAAGGGAGGAAGCTTCGATGACCACCAATTTGTCTTTGCAGGGAGTCTTTGCGCCGCTCACCACGCCCTTTGCCGCCGATGGGGAACTGGCCCTGGATCGCCTGGCGGCAAACATCGCCAAATACAACCGCCTCCCGCTCTCGGGCTACATCGTCACCGGCTCAACCGGAGAAGCGGTGATGCTCTCAGAGCAGGAGCCCGAGCGCGTCTGGAGCATCGCTCGCCAGTCTGCCGCCCCCGGAAAAATCCTGATTGCCGGCACCGGAGTGGATTCCACCGCCGAAACCATCGCGCGCACCAAGCGTGCGGCGCAACTGGGCTATGCCGCCGCGCTGGTGAAAACTCCCTACTACTTCAAGCCCATGATGACCCCAGCGGCGCAGGAGGCTCATTTCCTCCGCGTTGCAGACGCCTCTCCGATTCCCATTCTCATTTATTCTATGCCGCCGTTCACCGGCATCACCGTGGAGGCAGACCTGGCCGCGCGCCTCTCCGAGCATCCCAACATCCTCGGCATCAAGGACAGCGCCGGCGATGCCCAGCGCACTGCGGCGATCGTCCGGCAGTCGCGCGCCGATTTTCAGACCGTGGTTGGCTCCGCGCACATCTTTGCGGATTCCCTCGCCGCCGGCGCCCTTGGCGGAATTCTCGCGTTGGCCTGCGTGCTGCCTGAGCTGTGTCTGGAACTCTACGAAGCCCATCACCACGGCGACCCGGCGCGCGCCCAGGCTTTGCAGGAAATCATTGCCCCGCTCGCGCGCACCATCGTCTCCAAACACGGGCCCGCGGGAGTGAAATACGCCATGGATCAGCGGGGATATTACGGTGGGCCCGCGCGCTTGCCCCTCCTGCCCCTCACCCCGCAAGCGGCCGCGGAGGTGGATTCCGTGCTGGCCAAGGCCGCTCCGCTGCCTGTAGCCCGCTGATTCCTTCGCCCTACGGCTTCTCCACGTGCGGCGGTGGTGCCGCGGAGGCCGGAGCCGCGCCACCCGCTGCGGGTGCGGGGGCCGCCGCGGCCACTTTCGCCATGGCAATCTCCAGGCTGCCCACATGCCCGGTGGCCGTGTCCAGCATCACCACGCGAAATTGCGTCGCCGCCGGGTCCAGGGCCATGCTTCCCGTCAACCGCAATCCGTGTTCCGCAACCGCGCGGTACCGCTCTTCGGGCAAGCGCAGGTTTACGGTCTTCGTTTCCTCCTGCACCAGCTTTCCATCCACGGCCTTCTGTCCCAGGGTCAGCACCAGGTCCGCGGCCTTTTTCCCTTCCGCGTCCCGGAAGCGGATTCCGGTGGGATCCGCCAGCACGGCAAAACTGATTTTGGCGGCGCCTTGCACCGTCACCCGGGCGGCATTCACGGTCAGTCCAATCTCCGTGGCGTCCATCACGCTCCACTGCGCCTGCGCCAGGATCTGATCCTTCTGCCCCGCGTCCACCGGCTTGTCCGGAAAGGCGTAGTAGCCGCTGCGATAGCGCAGTTGCACGCCCGGCCGGCTGGTCTCCACACGCAGCTTGCGGAACTCCCCGTTCCATTCGCTGTGCGTCGGCGTGAACGCCAGCGTGTACACCACCCGGGAATCGTCCAGCGCCTTCCGCATCGCCCCGGCCAGATCATTGTTGTCGTGATAGGCGATTCCCCCGGTAAGTTGCGCCAGGTTGTCCATGGTGCCCAGCCGCGCCGCGTCCGGGGTGAGGGAGGGCACGTTGGGCCGCGTTCGGCTGGTCACCGGCATCGCCGGGGCGTTCGATCGCGTCTGCGTCATCAGCCCGCGCGCGTCCACCGGATACACCGCTACATTCGCGTCGTTCATCGCCCGCGACGCGCGCTCGATCTCGTCCGTAAACAGGCGCTGGTCCGCCGCCGGAAACTGCGTGTTCAGGCTGGTCACGTCCGAACCCAGCAGCAGCGGAAACGACCCGGATACCCAGAACAGGCTCTTCCGCCCGGGCAGCGAAGCCACGTGCGCGGCGATGGCCTCAAACGCGTCCGTGGTCCGCAGCACCCGGTCCGTCGTCTGGTACTGCTGGATGAACACGTCCGAGTTGCGGATGAACTGATCCATGTCATCGTCACCCGTGGATTCCTCGGTGCTGGCGTCTGGCTCTTCATCGCTCACCAGGTGGCCGTTGTACATTCCGGCCTTGGCCAGCGTGCGCAGCAGGGAATTCGTGTCGCTGGTGAAATCGTGCAGCACCCGCAGCGTGTCTCCCAGGTAATAGAGCGCCACCCGGTCTTCCGGCTTGAGCTTGCCCAGAAACGTCAGGATCTGTTGCCGCGAGCGCGATTGGTCCGCCAGGCGCGTGTTCAGCCCGTCGAACAGCAGGATGGTCAGGTTCACCGGAATTCCGCCCCGGCCGCCCGAGCGGTTGCTCCAGGTATTCGGCGGCAGCCGCGGCGCCGGGGCCGAATTCTCCTCCGAAGAATCCTTCGCGAAGAACGCGATCTTCTGCTCCTGGCCGTTGTCGAAAACGCGAAAGTCCTGCTCGGTCAGATCCCCCGCCGCCACGCTGTGCTTGTCGTGAGCAATCACGCTCACCTGCACCAGACGCGTGGTGGTGCGGATCGCAGGAGGTGGCGTGACTTGAGCCGCGGAGGCCGGCTTGGCCGCGGGATGCGCCGCCTCAGCCGGTGGAGGTGCTGGCGCGGCGGTTGGCGGCCCGCCCTGCGCGGCCTGTGCCGCTCCGCGCCTGGCGGAGATCAGGCACACCCCACCCAGCAGCAGCATCAGCGCAACAGCGCGGGGAAAATTGCGAATCCAGCTTTGCACGTACATAACGGAATACTAAGAAGAGCGGAAACAGCCTATCTAAAATTCGGGCGCATTGCCAGTGAATCCCGGAATCGAACGGTAGCCGCGCGCTCGCGTCTGTGGGACAGACATTCTTGTCTGTCTCCCCTGTCCCATCCATCCCTGTCCGTCCCCCTAGAACAGACATTCCTGTCTGTTCCCGTCCCTCCGTCCTCCCGCTCGCTCCCGGCCCCGCAGCGCCCAGTGGCCACGCCGTGCCCATCCTCCTGCACGGACTTGCTGCCTGGTTCGCTGCCCGTTAACATGCCTCCAATGCGATTCGAATGTCTCCCCCCGGCCGCCCAGCCGCATTTGAATCGGCTCGCTCTCACTTATCACACCGATTTCCCGCGCCTCCAGCAGTATTACCAGTTTCCGCCCACGCTCGAAGGAGTGGAGGCTTCCGCCCGCGCCGCGCGCGGCACCGGAGCCGGCCGCAAGGAATTGCTGGCCGCGTTGCGCTCGCAGAATGCCGCGTTTGGCGCCGACGCGAGCGTCGAGCAAAATCTGAACCGTTTGGAAGCCGGCGCCGTCGCCGTGCTCACCGGCCAGCAGACTGGACTCTTCAGCGGCCCGGCTTACACGCTCTACAAGGCGCTCTCCGTGCTCCGCTGGGCCGGGGAGTTGACCCGCCGCGGCACCGATGCCGTTCCCATCTTCTGGCTGGCCAGCGAAGATCACGACCTCGCCGAAGTGGACCACTGCGACTGGAGCGGGCGCGACGGCCTGGAACGCATCGAGCTCCCGCACGAACCGGACGAGGAAGGGCGCCGCGTGGGCGATCTCGCGCTCGGCCCCGGAATCGGCCCGGCCCTCGAATCCGCGCTCGCCGCTCTCGACGGTCCCGGCGGCGAAGCCATCTCCGGCGCGCTGCGCGCCTGCTACGGTCCCGGAGAGACCTACGCCAGCGCGTTCGGAAAGTTGATGGCCCGGATCTTCGCCGGCCGCGGTCTGCTCCTGCTGGATCCCATGGACCCGGCCATTGCCGCGCTCGCCGCTCCCGTGCTGCGAAAAGCGCTGCGCGAAAGCTCCACCCTGGCTCCCGAATTGCTCTCCCGCAGCCGCGCCCTGGAACGGGCCGGATACCACGCGCAGGTAAAGGTAGCCCCGGGTTCAACCCTGCTGTTCGCGGTGATTGACGGAAGGCGCCTTCCTCTGCGGCATGGAAATGGCGACAGCTTCCAGGCCGGAGCCCGCACCTTCACCCTGGCCGAGCTCGAAACGCTGGCCGCGGACCCCGGTCCGCGCGGCGTGGTGCTTTCTCCCAGCGCGCTCTTGCGTCCTGTGGTGCAGGATACCTTGCTGCCCACCGCCGCCTGCCTGGTCGGCCCCGCCGAGCTGGCCTACTTCGCGCAGTCCCAGGTGGTTTACCAGCGCCTGCTGGGGCGCATGCCCGCGGTCCTGCCGCGTGCGGACTTCACCCTGGTCGAGCCGCACGTGGCCCGCCTGCTGCGCAAGTATCGCGTCCAGGTGTCCGATGTTCTGCGCGGCCGCCAGCATCTGCGCCGCAAGCTGGAGCTCGAGTCCGTGCCCCGCGCCCTGGCCCGGCAGATGTCCACCGGCGAGAAAAACCTTCGGCGTTACCTCACCCGCCTGCGCCGGCCCCTGCGCAAGCTCGACGCCACACTCGAAGGCGCGCTCAATACCTCCGAACGCAAGATTCTCTACCAGCTCGAAAAACTCCGCGCCCGCGCCGGCCGCGCCGCAGACCGCCGCGCCGAGCTGCTCGATCGTCACCAGCGCATCCTGCGCGAGTCGCTGGCCCCGCACGGCGCCCTGCAATCCCGCACCGTCTGCGCGCTCCCCATTCTGGCCCGCCAGGGTCTCGGGTTGCTGGACGCGCTCGAGCAGCGCACCCTATGCGACGCCAATCCCGCCGGCGCCCCCTGCCACCAGATTGTTTTCCTCTAACCGTTTACCTCGAAAAGCGATTTTGTCGATCCTGCCGGCCGCCAGCACCAGCGCAGAGCGATGTGGTTCCGGCCCGAAGGCCTTTGCGTGCGAGAGGCGCCGCCTTTCGGGCGCATCTCGCCTTCTGCGCCGAAGCGCTACGCGTCCGCCTGCCAGTAGGGAATCACCCGCCGCCGTTGCGGCCACATCGTCACCAAAATCGTCCCGATCACGAACCCGCCGATGTGCGCCCAGTAGGCTACGCCCCCTCCGGCGCGCGACCCCAGCGTGCTCACTCCGCTGAAAAACTGAATCACGAACCAATAACCGAGAATCACGAACGCCGGGATATCCACCGTAAACCAGAAAATGATCAGCGGCACCAGCGTGAGCACCCGCGCCCGCGGAAACATCACGATGTACGCGCCCAGCACCCCGGAGATCGCCCCGCTGGCCCCCAGCGACGGCACGTTCGAGCCCAGGTTGGCCAGCACGTGCGCCAGCCCCGCCCCGAAGCCGCACACCAGATAGAACACCAGATAGCTCACGTGCCCCAGGCGGTCTTCCACGTTGTCCCCAAACACCCACAGGAACCACATGTTTCCGATCAGGTGCAGCCACCCGCCGTGCAGAAACATGCTGGTCAGAAACGGCAGCAGCGCGATTTGCAGCGGAACGTGCGGAGCCGCCAGCAGATGCGTCAGCCGCGCCGGCACCATCGCGTAGCTCATCATGAAGGATTGTTCCAGGCGCTCCGGCAGCGTCAG
>DATIYQ010000281.1:0-7322 GCA_035517515.1 Binatia bacterium | reverse complement strand
ATGGCCATGAAATTCAGGTCTACGGTAGTGCCGGCAGGCGTGGCCGTAAAACCCGTCATCTGGCCCGCAAAATCCTCGCCTCCCGGTCCGCTGATGGTGATGGCGTTGGTCGCACTGTTAAATGCGAGCGTGAAGGTTTCTGAAGAGGGATAAAAGCCGGAGCCCTCGGTGACCGTGATTCCGGTGGTGCTGTAATTACCGCCGGAGCTGCTCACCGTGCCGTTGCAGTTCTGCACGCCGGAGCAGGCAAAGTCCAGATAAACATCATCCGCTTTTGCCCCTTGCGCGAAGAGCGTTGCAACCAGCAGGCCGAGGACAATTGGGAAGACTCGGGAAACTACCCTGGGTGCCCTCAATGGCACCTCCTTGCTCCTTTTCTCCTCAGCAACCGCTGCGGGGGGGGTCTGGATCCAAACAGGCCCGCGGCTAGCTTGGCAGGAGCAATCCCGATGCCACTGGGGCTGGCCGCAACTCATTGTCAGTCAATGGGTTAGATTTTTCTCGTCTCGGCGGTGCTTTCAGACTATGCAATCTATTTCCCTTCGCACACCCGTTTTCTGGTCCAGGTCGGATGCGGCTGGGGCTGCCCGGCCGTAAGTCCGGGCTCGGCTTTCGGCAGAGAGGGTTTCATTTAGACTGCACTGGCAGTGTTCGGGCAGTGCAGGGGGAAGCGTGGGGGAAGTCGGCGTCCATCGCCGGAAGGGTCCGGCCGTTCAGAACGGGATAATCTTCCAGATGCTGCTCTTCTTCTTGCTGGAGGACTCTTCTTTCTTCTGCTCGCGCTTCTTCGCGCTTCCATCGTCGTGATTGGGAAGTTGATCCGCCAGCGCCGGCTGCTTGGGCACATCCGCGGCCGGTTCCTCAGAAGCGTCCGCGCCGGAATCCGCCGCTGCCGAAACAGTCTCCGTGGGGGTTACCGTGCGCACCGGAGTTGCGTTCGAGCCGGTGACCCCGCCTCCGCTCGCCACGATGGAAGTCTGGCCCGAGCCGCCACCCAAAGTTTCATTCCCCGGATCTTCCCCGGGAGAGTTCATCTGCGGCGTCCCGGAGTGGGCCGCGGCGCTCACGTCTGGCCCAGTCTTCACCATTCCCAGGGATTTCTTGAACATCCCTGGCCGCTCCTTCTCGTGCTTCTTCTCCTCCTCCATGCGAGCCACCGCCTGGGGATTGGGTTGAGGAACCGGGTAGCCGGCCTCTTCCAGTTTTTTCTTGGCTTGCGCCGCGTAGGGGGAGAGCGGATAGTCGCGGTCGATCCGGGCATAATACTCGGCCGCATAGTGCTTGGTGGCCTCGTAGCGCTCGGACGCCTGCGCCAGCATCCACAACGCCTGGTCGGAATTGCTGTAGAGCGGATAGCGGTCCACGATTTCCGTCAGCCGTGCGGCGCTGGCGTGGTAGGAGCCCCGGCGGTAGTAATACTGCGCCACCCGATAGTCGCCCTCCGCCAGAACTTCCTGAACTTCACGGAGTCGCTGCGCGGCCTCGGCGGCTTGCGGCCCCTGGGGAAACTTGAGCAGGTAGGTCTGAAACTCCTGCTCCGCCAACTGCGCCTGGGTGGTGTCCCGGTCCGGCTTCTCCATTTGCCGGTAATGCGCCATGGCCACCCGGTACTGCGCGTAGGAGGCCTCTTCCAGGTACGGGAAGAAGGTCTCGAAATCTTTGTATTCGGCGATCGCCTGGGCCAGGCCTTCCGTCCCTCCATCGTTGTAATAAGAGTCCGCGATGGCCAGTTTGGCCTTGGCCACATACTCGCTGTCGGGATAGGTGTTGAGAAGGGTCTTGAGCGTGAGGCGGGCCACGTCATCATGACCGCTCTTGATCTCCGCCATGGCGTGCTCGTAGAGCACCTTATCCGGCTCCTGGGTGGTGTCCGCCCCCTTGGCCTTGACCGCCACTTCCTTCTTGCCGCAGGCCGCCAGGATTAGACTCGCGGCCAGCAATACGGCCGCGGATCGTGCGCGAAGTGCTCTCTTGTCCATTACACCCTCTGGGCCAGCGCTTCGGTCCCGGATTGTCTCAGTTTCCGCACCGCTTCGGCCGGATCCGGCGTGTGAAACACAGAAGTGCCCGCCACCAGAATCTCTCCTCCGGCGCGCACGATATCGGGAATTGTATCGAGAGCGACCCCTCCATCCACCTCCAGGTGAAAGGAGTACCCGCGGCGCTCCCGCGTTTCACGCAGTTGCCGCATTTTTGCCAGCGACCCGGGCAGGAATTTCTGGCCCCCAAACCCCGGATTGACCGACATCACCAGCACGGTATCCACCTGATCCAGGATTTCGCTGAGCGTGTCCACCGGCGTCGCCGGATTGATGGCCACCCCTACCCCCAGGTTCCGGTGCCGGATCGAAGCCAGGAGCCGCTGTAAATGGTGATTCCCTTCCTGGTGCACAATCAGGTTGTCCGCCCCGGCATCCGCAAACGCGTCCACGTACCGCTCCGGCTGCTCGATCATCAGATGCACGTCCAGTGGAAGCCGGGTTGCCTTGCGCAGGGACTCAACCACGGGAAGGCCGATGGAAATGTTGGGCACAAAATGCCCGTCCATTACGTCCACGTGGATCAATTCCGCGCCGCCGGCCTCAATGGCGCGCACCGCGGCCCCCAGCGCCGCGAAGTCCGCGGCCAGAATGGAAGGCGCAATCTCCAGGTGAGTCTTCATCCCCCGAACCCCTGAAAGTTTACCACAGGCCGGCGCACCGGCGGCGCCCCTCATGTCCCCAATTGAATATCCACCATCGTTCCCGCCAGCACCCGGCTGCCCCGCGGAACGGATTGTCCCACCACCGAACCGCGCCGCTCCGGAGGCCCCAGGACCATCTGGAATTTCCCCAGCGCCAGTCCCGTCGCAACCAGCCGCTCCTGTGCCTGGACCGGAGAAAGTCCCACCAGGTCCGGCATCACATACGCCTCCGGCGGATCTCCGAGGGAGACCAGCAGGTCCAGGCGCGCGCTGTGGGTGGACCGCACGTTGCCGGGTGGATCCTGTTGGGCCACGGTGTCCGCTTCCACTCCGGCCAGGTACGCGCTGGACACATGGCCCAGTTGCATTCCCGCCTCGAGCAGGGCGATGCGCGCCGAACGCTGGCTTCTCCCCACCAGGTCCGGCACAGGCAGCGCCTGCGGCCCCAGGCTGACCACCACGTGCACTCGCTGGGTCTTGCGCACACTCTCCCCAGCCTTCGGGCTCTGGCGGATCACCGCGTCCCGCGGCAGCTCGCTGTAAGCGCGATCCTCGATTTTGATGGTGAGGCCGCGTTCGGCCAGCCGTGCCTGCGCGTCTCCCGCGTGCAGCCGGCTCAGGTCCGGCACGATCACTTCGCGGCCGTGAATGGTGAAGCGGATGGCCGCCATCATGCTCAAGAAGCCCACGGCCAGGAGCACGGAGATTCGCAGAGCCACCCGCAAGGCCCAGGGAACGGAATCGTGAGGCATCGATCGAAGTCCGCTTCGAGGCTAGCACGCGGCGCCATGCCCCGCAAACCAGGGCATGCCGCGCAGCACAGGCTCCTGGCCTGCGTGTCTTCGAAATTTGGACCCGCCCGGCCGCGGCCGCACCCTTCGCGAACGCATGCGCGCAGTTAGCGCCTGGTTTCCAGCACCGCCGCGAAAAAACCGTCGGTGCCATGCGACCGGGGCAGCGTCCGGAAATCTCCCCTGGAATCAAACAGCGCGCGCGCTTCGATCCCCGGCCGCAGGTGTGGCGCGAGCGCCTCGGCTCCGCTCACCCTCCTTGCTGCCGGATGCGCCGCGAGCGCCGCCGCAATCACTTCTTCATTCTCTTCAGGCTCGAGCGAACAGGTGGAATACACCAGGCGTCCCCCCGGCGCGAGCTGTTCGAGCCCACGGAGCAGCAGGGCTCGCTGCTTTTCCGCCAGCGCCGTCAAATCCTCGGCTTTCAATCGCCAGCGGATTTCAGGATTGCGTGCCAGCGTGCCCGTGCCACTGCACGGTGCGTCCACCAGGATGCGGTCGAAACGCGTGCCAAACGGCAACGGGCGTGTGCCGTCCAGCGCCACGTAATCTGCGGCGCCGGCCCCAACTGAAGTCAAAAACGCACGCATCTGCCGCAGGCGGTGCAAATGCACGTCGCAGGCAATGATCCCGCCCGGCCCCGCGTCCCGCTGCTGGATCAGTCGCGCTGTTTTCCCGCCCGGCGCGGCGCACAAGTCCAGCACGTATTGCCCCCGCCGAATGTCCAGCAACAGAGGAATCATCTGCGAAGCCTCATCCTGCAGGAACCACCAGGCGCCACCAGCGGCGTGCGTGGCGCCGCCGCGGCCGGACCCGCGCCTGGGCAGGGAGTGCAACTCCACCGCGGATGCCAGCCAACGTCCCGGCGCCGGCTGGCAACCCAGTTGGTTCAGTTCTGCCACCGCCGTCTCCACCATGGACGGGCTTTGGATGGCCGCGGTCCATCGCGGCGGACGGTTATTGGCCTCCAGCAGCCCACGCACTTCCTCGGCTCCAAAGCGTGCGAGCCAGCGCTCCACCAGCCAGCGGGGATGGGAGCCGGCCAGGGCTAGCCGCTCCGCGACGGAATAGTCCGGCGGTACAAAGCCCTCGGCGGCATCGCGCAGCGTTGCGTCCGCGGCCGCCCGGCGCAGCGCGGCGTTCACCAGCGCGGCTGCCGAGCTTTTTCGCGCCCGCTTCACCAGTTCCACGCTCTCGTTCACCGCCGCAGAGGCCGGAACCCGCGAAAGATACCGGAGTTGGTAGAGTCCCAGGCGCAGGGCCAAAAGCACTTCGCGGTCCAGAGTCTCGACGCTCCGCGAGGTGCACCGCTCGATGAGAAAATCGAGCAGGCCGCGCCAACGCAGTACGCCCAGGGTCAGCTCCGTGGCCAGCGCTGCGTCGTCGCGCGCCGCGGCCGAGCGCCGTAGGATGGCGTCCAGCGCATCCGTGGCGAATGCGGCGTCGCGCTCCACGCGCAGCAAGGCATCGAACGCCGCCGCGCGCGCCGGGGATACCTTCACTGGAAGCGCTCGCCCGCGGCAATGCGCGCCCCGATCAGAAATTCGCGCGCGGTCATTCTCCGGCGGCCTTCGGGTTGCGCCTCGAGCACTTCCAACCAGGTCTCCGCCCCGCATGCCACGCAGCAACGATTGTTTCCCGCGAACACCGACCCGGGAATCGCGCCCGGATCTGCGCATGCCGCCGTGTCCCCGACTGCCGTCACTCCCGGCCTTTCCGCCGGCCGGCCCCACAGGTGCACACGTTTCCCCCGGAACTCCGCGAACTTTCCCGGCCACGGGGTGAAGCCGCGAATGTGGTTGTAGATTTCCGCGGCGGTCATGTCCCAGCGGATGCGCCCATCCTCCCGCTTCAGGATCGGCGCGTAGCTGGCCCCGGAGTTTGGCTGCGCGCGCGGGTGCAGCGTGCCGCGCTGCAGTCCTTCCAGGGTCTCGAGGATCAGGGGCGCGCCGGCCTCCCCCATCCGCGCGGCCAGTTCCGGAGCGGTCTCGTCCCCGCCGATGTCCATTTCCCGTTGCAGCAGGATGGGCCCGGTATCCATTCCAACATCAATCTGCATGGTGGTGATGCCGGTGTGCGTTTCGCCGCGCGCGATTGCCCAGGCAATCGGGGCCGCGCCCCGGTAACAAGGCAGGAGCGATGCGTGCAGGTTGATCCAACCCAGCCGGGGAATCGTCAGCAGCCGCGCCGGCAAGATCTGCCCGTAGGCAATCAGCACCGCGGCCTCCGGCGCCCTCGCTTCCAGCCAGGCCTGCGCTTCCGGCGAGCGGATTTTTTCGGGTTGGAAAACTTCCAGGCCGGCGGCCCGCGCGGCAGCCTTTACCGCGGATTCCGCGTTCTCCTGATTTCGCCCCCGCGGGCGATCCGGCTGGGAGATCACGCCCGCCACCTGATACTCCGGCGTGTCCAGCAGGCGGCGAAGCGTGGGAACCGCGATGGCCGGCGTGCCGCAGAATACGATTCGCATCCGCGCCGGACCTCGCCCGCTACCATTCCCCGTTTTTGCGCAGCTTGCGGATCTTCCGTTTGATTAGATCGCGCTTCAGCATGCTCAGGTGCTGGATGAACAGGATGCCGTCCAGATGGTCCAGTTCGTGGCAGAAGGCCCGGGCCAGCAGTTGCTCCCCGCGCATCTCAAACGTCGTTCCGGTCACGTCCTGCGCGCGCACGGTCACGTACATTGGCCGGGCCACAATCCCGCGGAATTCCGGCAGCGATAGGCAACCCTCCTCCTCGCGCTGTTCGCCTTCCGCGTGGATGATCTCCGGATTGGCCAGCACGATGCGCGCCTCCGCGTTCTTGCCGGAAGAGACGTCCACCACCGCCAGCCGCAGCGACTTCCCGATCTGCGTGGCCGCCAGTCCCACCCCGCGCGCCGCGTACATGGACTCGAACATGTCGTCGGTGAGCTGGCGCAATTCGTCGTCGAACACCGTCACCGCAGGCGTGGGCCGCTCCAGCACCGCGTCCCCATACTTTACGATCGGATGAATCATGAGCTTGCTTTCGCTCCTCCTGCTTCCTCGCGCGCCGCGCGGCCTCGCGCTCTTTCGGCTTAGAATTCGGCCAGTTGACGGGCGAAGCCCTGGAAATTGCGCCGCGTTTCTTCCAGCGAATCGCCCCCGAATTTCTCCAGAAACGCCTGGGCCAGCACCAGGGCCACCATAGCCTCGCCGGCCACGCCCGCGGCCGGAACCACGCACACGTCCGAACGCTCATACGCGGCCTTCACCGGCGCTTTCGTCACCAGGTCCGCGGTTTCCAGCGCGCGCCGCAGCGTGGAGATCGGTTTCAGATATCCCCGCACCACCACCGGCTCGCCGTTGGTCATCCCGCCTTCGATCCCGCCGGCACGGTTCGAGCGGCGCACGAATCGCCGCGCCGCCGAATCGTAGCCGATTTCGTCCTGCACGGTCGAGCCGGCTGCCGCGGCATTCGCCACGCCCGTCCCGATTTCCACCGCTTTGACCGCCTGCAGAGACATCACCGCTCCGGCCAGCCGGCCATCCAGCTTCTCATCCCATTGCCCGTGCGTGCCCAGGCCCGGAGGAACGCCGCGCGCCACCACCTCAAACACTCCGCCCACCGAATCGCCGCCGCGCAACGCCTCGTCCACTGCCCCTTTCATTCTCGCTTCCGTTGCCGGATCAATGCACCGCAGCGGTGATTCCAGGTTCGCGCACGCTGCTTCGATTTCCTCCCAGCCTGCCTCGCGCTCCAGCGCCACCGGGCCTACCCGGATCACATGGCTGAGCACCCGGATGCCGAACTCCGCAAGCAGAAGTTTGGCCAGCGCCCCCGCGGCGGTGCGCGCCGCGGACTCCCGGGCCGAGGCACGCTCCAGCACG
>DATIYQ010000280.1:0-5852 GCA_035517515.1 Binatia bacterium | reverse complement strand
GCGGCCGCGTCCGGACTGACTCGTTTTCTTGGTTCCTTGCTCTTCGGGGTGAAGCCGGACGACGCGGTGACGCTTTCCGTGGTCACTGCCATCCTGCTACTCGTCGCGCTCGCCGCCTGCTACATCCCCGCGCGGAGGGCCACTCGCGTGGACCCGCTTGTGGCGCTGCGCCACGAATAGCGAGAGCGTTCCCCCGCAGCGCATTACGAAGCAGCGCATTACGAATCGCAATAACGGTTTTCCCGCCCCTGCCGGATTGCATTGACACCTTTGCGGCCGGGCCGTAGCATCGCCTCATCCATGGCTGGCCCTGCCATCATCCGCACAGGAAGGAACAACTCCGATGACCCTGCGTGACTTTATCGCCAAGCAGTTCATTGACGTAATCGACTGGACCGAGCCGGAAGACGGCATCCTGGCCTACCGGTTCCCCATGCAGGACCGCGAAATCCAGAATGGCGGAAAGCTCACTGTGCGGGAATCCCAGTTCGCCGTGTTCGTCAACGAAGGCCGCGTGGCCGATGCGTTCGGCCCCGGCCTGTACACGCTGACCACGAACACGCTGCCCATCCTCACCTACATCATGAACTGGGATAAGGCCTTCAAATCGCCGTTCAAATCGGACGTGTATTTCTTTTCGGCGCGCACGCAGACGGACCAGCACTGGGGCACGCCGAATCCCATCACCATCCGCGACAAGGAATTCGGCGCCATCCGCCTGCGCGGCTTCGGAATTTATTCCTATCATCTGAGCGACGCGAAAACGTTTTACTCGAAAATCAGCGGGACCCGCGACCTCTACCACGTGGCCGAGCTGGAAGGACAGTTGCGCAACACCATCGTGGCCAAAATGACGGATGCTTTTGCCGCGAGCCAGGTGCCCTTCCTGGATATGGCCGCCAACCAGGGCATGGTGGCGGAAAAAATCAGCGAGCAGCTGAAGCCGGCGTTTGCCTCCTATGGCCTCTCGTTGGATACCTTCGTGGTGGAGAATCTCTCGCTGCCCGAGGAACTGCAAAAAGTGCTGGACCAGCGCATCAGCATGAACGTGCTGGGAGACATGGGCAAGTTTACTCAGTATCAGGTGGCACAGGCCATTCCCCTGGCGGCGTCGAACGAGGGCGGAGGCGGCGTGGGCGTGGGCGCGGGGCTGGGCGCGGGCATGGCCATGGGCCAGGCCATGATGGACGCGGTGCGCCAGTCCACCGCCGGTGCTCCGGCGGGAACTGCCCCGGCGGCGCCGGCGGCGGGCGGCCCGGCCGAGGCCGCGGCCGCCACCAAGTTTTGCATGGAGTGCGGCAAACCCATTCCGCGCAGCAGCAAGTTCTGCCCGGAGTGCGGCAAGCCGCAATCGTAGCGGGCCGCTCAGGAATCGGTCATTCCGAACCCCGGCGTCCCGCCTCGGCGGGGCTGGGATGACGAATCTGCTTGCATAGGGCCAAAAGCAGATCCCTGGCCCGCCGGGGCGGGCTCGGGATGACGATGGCCCGAGCTGTTTCGCATCTTGCGAGGGGTGGGGGAGGAATGGGCGGGATCGAGTGGGTGGTCGAGGCTTTCGGCTGCTCTCCGGAATCCCTGCGCGACCTGCGCGCCGTGAAAACGCTGTTTCACGGCATGATCCGGGGGATGAAGCTGCGGCCCGTGGGGGAGACGCAGTGGCACCAGTTTCCCGGCACCGGCGGCATCACCGGCCTCTGCCTGCTCTCTGAATCGCACCTGGCCTGCCATACATTTCCCGAGCACGGCTCGCTCTGCCTCAACCTGTTCTGCTGCGCGCCGCGGCCGGACTGGGCCTTTGAACCCGCGTTGCAGCAGCTATTTGCCGCGCAGCGCGTCTCCATCCGGCGGCTGGTGCGGCCCTACGAAGAGGCACGGCAGCAGGCGGCGAGCGATTAGCGATGACCCAGCCGGCCGCCAACTGTCCCAATTGCGGTGCGAAAATCATCTTTCAATGGTCCAGCAGTGTGCAAACGGTGTGCACCTACTGCAAGAGCATCCTGGTGCGCACGGACGTGGATTTGAAGCGCGTGGGCCAGGTGGCGGACCTGCCTCCGGATAGTTCCCCCATTCAGCTCAACACCGAGGGCATTTATTGCAACAAAGCCTTCGTGGTGATTGGCCGCATCCTCTACGAATACAAGCAGGGCGGCTGGAATGAGTGGCACGCCATGATGAGCGACGGAACCAGCGCCTGGCTTTCCGACGCGCAGGATGAATACGCGGTCTCTTTTGCGGCGCGGCAGGCCAGCCTGCCCGCCGCCGAGCAACTCGCCGTGGGCCAGCAGTACAACTGGAACCACGAGCGGTACACCGTAAGCGTGATCACTCCGGCGCAGTACCGCGGGGTGGAGGGCGAGTTGCCTTTTCAGTATTGGGACAAAAACACGGTCACCTTTGCGGACCTGCGCAGCGAATCCGGGAAATTCGCCACATTGGACTATAGCGACGCGGAACCCGCGCTCTATCTGGGAGAATCCGTGGGGTTCGAGGACCTGAAACTGAAAAATCTCCGCCGCTTCGAGGGCTGGTGATGAGCGCCGCGCCTCCGTCACCGCCGCGGCGTCCCGGCACGCCGCAGGCTCCCGCGGCCCCGCAGGTGAAAGCGGTCAATTGTCCGAACTGCGGGGCAGCCATCGCCCTGCGCACCTTTGGAAAAGCGGAGACGGTGGCCTGCGACAGTTGCCACTCCATCCTGGACGCGCAGGATCCCACGTTGAAAATCCTGCAGAAGTTTCAAGCGGTGGTGGGCGAGGCTGCTCCGCTCATCCCGCTGGGACGCCGCGGAAAGCTGCGCGGGGAAGACTACGAGGTCATCGGCTTCCAGCGCCGCAGCACGGAGGTGGAAGGAATCCGCTATCTGTGGCACGAATACGTGCTCTTCAATCCCTACAAGGGATTCCGGTATCTCACCGAATACCACGGCCACTGGAACGACGTCACCCTCTGCAAGATGCTGCCCACGCTGGTCCCTTCCTCGCCTCCGAAAGCCACCTATCTTGGCGAAACCTACAAACACTTCCAGACCTGCACCGCCTCCACCGATTACGTGGTGGGCGAATTCCCTTGGCAGGTGCGCGTCGGCGAAAAAGTGGAAGCGACGGATCTGGTGAGCCCGCCCCGCGTGCTTTCCTCGGAAACGACCGGGAACGAGGTGACCTGGTCCATCGGCGAGTATCTGTACGGCAGCGAGATTTGGAAGGCGTTCAACCTGCCGGGAAATCCTCCGCCCGCGGAGGGCGTGTTCGAGAACCAGCCCTCGCCGGTGAAGGAGCCGGTGGGCGGCATCTGGGCCGTGTTCGCCCTGTGTGTGCTGGCGCTGATCGCCCTGTTGGTCGGATACACACTCTTCGGCGCGAGCAATCAGCAGGTGTTCGTGGGCAACTACTCGACGAATTCCAGCCCCGTGCCGAGCCCGGCCCCCAATGAAGCCTCCTTCGTGACCGACCTGTTCGAACTGGGCGGGCGAACGTCCAACGTGGAGGTGGAAACGACGGCCAACGTGGATAACTCCTGGATCTACGTGAACTACGCGCTCATCAACCAGGACACCGGACAAGCCTGGGATTTCGGACGCGAAGTAAGCTATTACCACGGGCGCGACAGCGACGGCAGTTGGAGCGAAGGCGGCCGGCAGGATTCGGTGGTGGTCCCTTCGGTTCCCGCGGGCCATTATTATCTGCGCGTCGAGCCGGAGGTGGACCCCAAACATCCGCAGGTTCAGTACACGGTGCGGGTCAAGCGGGATGTTCCGGTGCTGGGAATCTATCTCCTGGCCTTTCTGGCCCTGCTGGTTCCCGCCATCGCGCTGAGTTTTCGCGGGCTGAGCTTTGAAGCCCGCCGCTGGGCAGAGAGTGATCACCCGATAGTGACCGCCGGGTCGGGAAGTTCGGAGGACGAGTGATGTTTCGCAAACTGTATCTGCTGTACGGAATGGCGGTTCTGAGCACCGCGGGTTTTGCGCAATACCGCGGCTGGAGTCCGAACCGCGTCAATGAGCTGAAAAACGTGCCGAAATCGGTGCGCGACAATCCCGGCTCCTACCGCTCCATCTATCGAAGCTATCACGGCTACACCGGAGGCAAATGAAATGAACTTCGTACCGCTTGGAAATATCGTTGCAGCGCTGGCCTTCGCTTTCCTGGGCATGCTGATTTTCGTGATCGCGTTTGCGGTGATGGACAAACTGACGCCCTATCACCTGTGGAAGGAGATCGTGCAGGAGCACAACATGGCGCTGGCCATCCTGGTGGGCGCCATGTCGCTGGGCCTGTGCATCATCATCGCCTCGGCGATCCATTAGGCCATGGGCATCCTGCTGTTCATCTCCGTGCTGCTGGTGGCGGCCTGCGGGCTGGTCTATGAGCTGGTGGCCGGCACGCTGGCCAGCTATCTGCTCGGCGACAGCGTGCTGCAATTTTCCACCGTCATCGGCACCTATCTGTTCGCCATGGGGGTGGGCAGCGCCCTCTCCCGATATCTGATCCGCGGGCTGGTGTACCGCTTCGTGTGCATCGAGCTGCTGCTGGGGGTGATTGGCGGCTTCTCCTCCGCGGCCCTGATGCTGGCCTTTGCCTACACCGAGGGCTTCGGGCTGATCCTTTACGCGCTGGTGGGCGTGATGGGCGTGCTGGTGGGGCTGGAGATTCCGTTGCTGATGCGCATCGTCCGCGGGCGCTACGAATTCCGCGACGTCATTGCCCACGTGCTGACGTTTGATTATCTCGGTGCGCTGGGGGCTTCCCTGCTCTTCCCCATCCTGCTGGTGCCGCGGCTGGGCCTGGTGCGCTCGGCCATGCTGTTTGGATTGATCAACGCGGGCGTGGCCCTGTGGAGCACGTTCCTGTT
The DNA here is from genome assembly GCA_035517515.1 of Binatia bacterium. GTDB lineage: Bacteria > Acidobacteriota > Terriglobia > Acidiferrales > UBA7541 > JOPF136. The sequence continues at coordinate 1,007 of DATIYQ010000280.1, read as the reverse complement.
TGCCGGCCAACTCTCCCGTGCGCGCGGCCTGCGCGTGGCCTGCCTGGCGGTGCTCTGCCTGCTCGGCGCGGGGATGGTGAACGCCAAGCGCATCACCGCCGCGGCGGAAGACAATATCTACGCGGACGAGATCATTTTTTCGCGCGATACCAAGTACCAGCACATCGTGCTCACGCGGTTCAAAGACGACCTGCGGCTCTTTCTCAACAGCCACCTGCAATTCAGCTCTCGGGATGAATACCGATACCACGAGGCGCTGGTGCATCCGGGCCTGGCGGCGATTCCCGCGGCGCGCCGCGTGCTGGTGCTGGGCGGAGGAGACGGGCTGGCCGTGCGCGAAATCCTGAAATATCCCGGGATTCAAAGCGTCACCCTGGTGGACCTGGACCCGGAGATGACCGGGATTTTTTCCTCGAATCCCATGCTGGTGAAGCTGAACGGAGACTCGTTGCGCTCTCCGCGCGTCCAGGTGATCAACGCGGATGCGTTTCCCTGGCTGGACTCCAATACCGACAGCTTCGACTTCATCGTCGTGGATTTTCCAGACCCCACCAGCTACTCGCTGGGCAAACTCTACACCACGGCCTTCTACCGCGCGGCGGCGCGGCACCTGAGCGCGCGCGGGCTGATGGTGGTGCAGAGCACTTCGCCCATGTTCGCGCGCGATTCCTTCTGGTGCATCGTGGAGACGCTGAAGCAGGCCGGGCTGCACACCAGCCCGTATCACGTGTACGTGCCCGCATTCGGCGAATGGGGTTTTGTGCTCGCCGGTTTCCGCGCGTACGTGCCGCCGGCCGCGCTGCCCGCGGGATTGCGATTTCTAAGCGTCGCCGGGCTTTCCGCGCTCTTCGAGTTTCCTCCGGATATGGGGCCGCTGCCCATGCCTCCCAATCAGTTGAACACCCAGGTGCTGGTGCGCACCTACGAAAACGACTGGAAGGACATCACGCATTGAAGGTTGGACGCCGCAGATTTCTGGGCGCGGGAAGCGCGGCCCTGGTCGGGCT
>DATIYQ010000279.1:0-28232 GCA_035517515.1 Binatia bacterium | reverse complement strand
AAGGATTGGGCACCCCGCTGCCATAACTGCGCGATGAATTATTGCGGTGGTATCATCTGTCGGTGTGCGGAAGTCAGCAGAAAATCGGCCGGAACAGCCCGGGCCACCCGCAGGGATCCGCTCTGGAGGCGACCGGATGAGTTTTCCGAGGCATGAGAAAATCTATCGTCCGATCCGTTCCATCCGGAACCGCCCGGAGCAGCTCCGCCAGAAGCGGAACCGCCCCGGACGGGATCGGCACGATGAGTTTCCGGCTGGCTGTTCCTTGGCGGGTTGCGCTCCCGCAAAGCCCGCCTCCGCTTCACCAGCCGGGGGGCATCTTGCGGGAAGCGGCGTTGGCCGTACAATCAAAAGTCAGCGAACGGCAAAAAGAGGCTTGACTGCGTGTCTCAGTTTTGGGGTCCACCCCAATGAACCAGCCTAGACAACTCAGCGCGCACTGGATCGGAAGAGCAACACGGCTGAGCCTGGCAGTCGCCTTCCTGGCGCCGGCGCTTTACGCGCAGCAGCAGCCTGCTAAAACGCCCTCGAGTAAGCCGCCTGCAATCAAGGTTGACCAGGGTGCCTGGAACGGCGACTTCGACGAGATGATCAAGCGCCGCTATCTGCGCGTCGCCGTTCCGGTGAACAAAACTTTATATTACGTCGTAAACGGTGTGCAGCACGGCGCCTGCTACGAGATCATGAAGGAGTTCGAGACCTTCATCAACCGGAAGTTCCCCTACCAGAACAAGTCGCTTCGCTTTCACGTCGTATTTCGGCCTGCCAACCGGGCCGAGATCCTTTCGCGTGTGGTCCGCGGGAACGCGGATCTGGCGATGGGCACAATCAGCGTGACGGCCGAGCGGCAGAAGCAGGTGGATTTCACCGATCCCACTGCGACCAACACCACCAAGGTCGCGGTCACCGGACCGAAATCACCGGCGCTGCACACCCTCGACGATCTCGCGGGTCAGGAGGTGTTCGTCAGAAAAACGTCCAGCGCCTGGAGAGACCTCGAGGAGCTGAACGCGAAGTTGAAGAAGGAGGGGAAGGCGGAGGTACGGTTGACGCCTGCACCTGAAGATCTCGAAGACGACGACCTGCTCGAGATGCTGAACGCTGGCCTGGTTTCGATTGTGGTGACTGACGCGTACCTCCCCAAAGCCTGGAGCAAAGTCTATACGGCGATCCAGTCGCATCCGGATATGCCCGTGCACGAGGGCGGCGAATTTGGCTGGGCCATGCGGAAGAACAGCCCGAAACTGATGGCCGTGGCGAATGAATTCATCAAGACGCACAAGCAGGGTACCGCGTACGGGAATGCGCTGATCGCCCGGTACGTGAGCCCGACCAGGATGCTCAAAAACGTTGCGGCGCCGGAACAGCTGAAGAAGTTTCAGGCCACCGTCGGCTTCTTCAAGAAATACGGCGATCAGTACAACATGGACTACCTCTTGATGATGGCGCAGGGATTTCAGGAATCCACCCTCAACCAGGCCGCTCAGAGCCCAGTCGGCGCCATCGGTGTAATGCAACTGATGCCGGCCACTGGCGAACAAATGAAGGCCGGCGACATACACCAGGAAGAATCCAATATTCACGCCGGCGTCAAATACATCCGTTTCATGGTCGACAAGTACTTCGCCAACGAGCCGATGACGGATACCGACAAGGTTCTCTTCGCTTTTGCCGCCTACAACTGCGGGCCCGGCAAGGTCCATTCCCTGCGAGTCGAGGCGGGGAAGCGCGGTCTCGATCCCAACAAGTGGCTCTACAACGTGGACGTTGTGGCGGCCGACAAGATCGGCATGGAGACCGTCACCTACGTTGCGAACATCTACAAGTACTACGTGGCTTACAAGCTCGTGGCCGAGCAGGAGGCGGAAAAGGCGAAAGCGATGGGCAAGCCCAAGAGCTGACTGTGCGGCCTTCCATTGTTTGGGCGGGTGGCCGGCCCTTTGGCGGGTGGCGAAGGCACGAATCTCCTGCACGGTACTGTAGCGGGGGATGGTCCATTCTTCCGTCCGTGGTTTGGACGGAAGGGTGGGGCACTTCGGTCCGATTCTCGGCGCTCGCTCCCTCCGTCTTGAAGGTCAAATCCCTCGACGAAGCAGGCGCACTCGTCCAGAGCAAGGGGTGTTCCCTAAGAATGGGCCGCAAGGGCATACCACCATCCCTTTTTTCTCCAAACGGCTTGGTCATTGAATCCTAAGAGCAAAGCAGCGCCGCCGCGAAGCATCGCTAACCAATGCACGCTGCCTGCCACTCTCCCCTGCCTTAAATCTCAAACTGCACCACTACCGGAAGGAGGGGAGGATGGTGATGTTTGCACAGGATCTGTCCACAGGTTCGTCCACGTTTGGAGTGCGGCCTGCCCTGGGCGAAACCGAAGGGCGGGCCGCACTCCAAACGCCGCACTCCAAATGGAGGCGCGATTGACAGGCGGGCGCGGGGGGCGGTACCGTCAGCATGTACAGACCATACGTCTATTCTGTACAGAGGAGAAATTCGATGACCGCACGAGGCCTGGCGCGGCCGAACCGGGTGTCGGTGAACCGCACGGAATTGCGGCAGCGGCAGCGCAAGACCCTGGAGAAGGCCAAAGGAACCACGGTGGTGGTGATCCGCGCGGCCGAGCCGGAGCAGGAAAAGCTGCTGCTGGATAAACAGTACTTCGACGAGTTGGTGGGGAAAATCGGCTCCCTGGCGGAGACGCTGGAGATCACCATGGACCGGAGGCTTTTCGAGCAGATTCTGCGCACTGCTCCAAAGCTGGAAGAGAAGACGCGGGCGGGCCGGCTGCATTCCTTCGAGGAGGCGTTTGGGAAGGGTTAGGCCGTGTACCGCTCCCAGTTTACGGATGAGGCGCTCAAGGACCTGCGGAGGCTCCCCAAGAACGTCCGGAACCGCTTGGAACAGGAGTTTGTGCGCAAAATTCACCGCGACCCCATGGGATGTTCTGAACCGCTCACCGGCCTGCTGGAGGAATTCCGGAGCTTTCATTTCGGCGAATACCGCGTGATCTACCGGGTGTTTGAGGAGATGAACGCGGTGACCGTGGTGGGCATCGGGAAGAAAGACCAGGGACACCGGGCGGAAATCTATGAACAGCTCGAAAGCCTCGCAAAAACCGGAAAGCTGGCGGCTGCGTTGCTGGAGGTATATCGGTCGCTGGGGAGGAGGAATCCGGAGAAGAGTTAGCGGGGAGAGCCGAGAAAGGCGGCGTCAAGCCGCCCTTCGACTTCGCCCAGGACAAGCCGCACTCCATAAAAGGCACGTCACCGGGCCATGCGCAGGGCTTCGGAGCGGCAAGCATCGGTGACGCAGAGCCGGGCGAGGTCATTCAGCTTTTCGGCATCGCGGCGATAGTCTGAAGACTGGCTCAGCGCGCGGACCAGGGCCAGCTCGATGCTGCCCTGATTATGGGCATCCCACTGCCGGCGGCGGTCGGAAGGAGGCTTCTGCGGATCAAAATCCTTCCATTCGTCGTGGAAGCGGCGGAAACGGTCGAGCAGGGCGGCCGCAGCGGCGGCGGAAAAGTGCGCGCGCAGGATCTGGATGGCGTCAGAGACGGCGATGGGCGAAGGGTCATCGAGCTGCGCGATCGCGGCCTTTTCAACCGCCGGACCAAAATACAGCTCCGCGATGGCGCCAATCAGCGTGGGCCGCTGGCAACTGAGGCGGGACCGCGCGGCCGCAAAGGCCAGCGCCGGGGCGAGCGCTTTCACTCCATAGGGCTCGTCCACGCGCAGGAAATAGGCGAGCAATCCGGCCTCGATGTCGCAGGGCCAGGCTTCGCCTTCCACTTCATAGACCGCGCGGACGCGCTCAAGAATCGCGGGGCTGGCGGCCTTGCCCACCAGCGGCGCGGCCGACTTCATCTCTTCGGTGCGGCGGCCTTCGAGCTTGCCGATGAGCATGGCGTCCAGATCGGCGGAGGGCGTAAGCGGCAAGTTGGAAACGTCGCGTGCGTGCAGCGCGGCATGGGGCTCGGAAACCGCCGCGGCCAGCAGCTTCTGGCTCTCCTCCGGCGAGATCGTGGCCACCGCCTTGATCACGTACTTGCGGGACTGCTCGACGCTACCGGTGGATTCCGCCGCGGGATGCTCGTAAATCTTGCGCAGCACGGCCAGAGCCTGCTCGGGAGGAAGATTTTTGGCCCAGCCGAAATTGGCGATGCGGTCGAACTGTTCGTACTGCGGCAAATCGGGAAGGATGGCCAGTTCGCGGACGCGCAGAGCCTCCACCTGCTGCGCGGAGAGCGGCAGCCGCTCGAAGTCGAAGGATTCGAGCGCGGAGGTGTGGAAGAGGGTATCCACGGTGAGGGCGCGGGCGCGCGGGCTTTTCTGCTCGGAGGCGGGAATCAATTGCGAGTAATACGGGAGCAGCACGTCAAAGAGCGCGTGGCGCCAGCGCTTCTGGCCGGGCTTGTCGGCGGCGCGGAGTTCTTCGGCGTTGAGTTCGGGCGAGGCCAGGCGCAACTTCATCACGCCGAGGCTGAACAGGAACTGCCGCGAGACGCCGAAATCGGGCGCCAGGAGCTGCCGCTCCATGCGAGCGACCGCGGCGGCGCGGTCGTGGAAGCCGATCAAGCCCGCGAGCATTTGTTCATCCACGTCGCGGGTTTCTCCGGTGTACTGCGCGGCCATCGCGTCGAGCGCCGCGGGAGTCTGCAGGTAGCGGATGGTCTTTGCGGCGGACATGCGCAGCTTTTCGTTCTTGGCCGAGAGCACCAGCGCCTCCGCCGCGTGTTGGAGCTGCTCGTCTGCCCAGGCGGCATCCGCGGGAAGGATTTCCAGCTCCAGAACATTTGAGGTGAGCGGCGGGCCGCCGGCATAGGCATCGCGGCCGGGGGACCAGTCTGCCACCACGTGGCGGGTGGTGGCGTAGATGCGATATTTTCCCGGGCGGTCGAAGCGCAGGTATTCATTCAAGTCCCAGCGCTCGATGGTGGGCGAGGCGCCCAGCATTTTCCAGGAACCCAGCCGGCGCGTGTAGTGCGCGTTGTAGAGAATCTCCCAGATGAGCCAGTGGCCCTCGAGCGGATCGGGGCACTCGGCGGGGCGGTCGCAAGTGAACGCCTCGAAGCGCGAACGGTTGCTGCCGTCGAACCAGAGATCGCCGGATTTGTATTTCTCCGGCGTGTCGCTCGCGAGCGCGTATTCCACCTGAATGGCTTCTCCGGGATGGAACTCGGTGCGCCCGCCGGCGAGGGCGAGCGTGAGGTGCAGATCGGAGGGATTGCGGGCTGCCGCTTCGGAATGCTGGGCGTCGAAATCCGCGGGGCGCGCAGGCGCGAGGCCCAGCCATGCCAGAAGAGAGAGCGCCAACGCGGCCGCCCCAGCGAGCGCGGCAGGCCGGAAGGGCCGGACAGGAAATGAGCGGCGCAGAGGCACAAGCATTGTTGTATAGACTGACACAGCCCGGGAAAAGTTCCCGCCGCCCGCCGTGGCCGCTGTTCGATACTCGGCAACAGACGGACGGACGCAAAACTTACGCGCGGAAACGGCGTCTAAGAATCCACACACCGGAAATCCCTCCGGGAACTAAATGCCGTGTTGCGACATTACAGGAACAGGGAGCGGTGACAGGAGCAGGACCAGGTGCGCAGGCCGGGTTCTGCCCGCGGCGCTCACGAACGGATCTAAGATTCCGGGACCGGTGACACAGGAGGCAACGCGATGTGGCGGAAACTCATACTGGGACTAGCGGTTGTGACGCTGGCGGGCCTGGCGGGCAACCTGGCGGCGCGGGCGGACGGCGATGAATCCGTCTCCACGTCCGCACCGGCTTCGCTCACCATCTACAACCAGATGTTTGCGGTGGTGCGGCAGGTGTTTCCACTGGAGCTGCACGCCGGGGTGAACCAGGTGCGCTTCAACGAAATCACCGCGCATCTGGAGCCGGATTCGGTAATCCTGCGCGATCCCACCGGCGCGCGCCGCCTGGAAATCCTGGAGCAGAATTATCGCAACGACCCGGTCTCGCAGGAACTGCTGCTCTCGCTGAACGAAGGAAAAACCATCGAGTTCCTGACCAAAGACCGCGACGGGCGGGACGTGATCGTGCAGGGAAAAATCATTCGCAGCGGTTACGTGCCGCATTATGCGGCCATGTCGCAGTACGGGCAGAACTACGCCATGCAGCAGTACGGGTACGCGCAGGGCGGCTCCGGCCAGCCGATCATCGACGTGAACGGAAAACTTCAATTTGCGCTGCCCGGCATGCCCATTTTTCCGGCCCTGGCGGACGAGACCATCCTGAAGCCCACACTCGACTGGCAGATTCAATCCGACAAGCCCGGCGCCACCACGGCGGAACTGAGCTACGTGACCGGGGGAATGCGCTGGCAGGCGGATTACAACATCGTGGCTCCGGAGCAAGGCGACATCCTGGACGTGGTGGGCTGGGTGACGCTGGACAACCAGAGCGGAAAAACGTTTCCGAACGCGCGCATCAAACTGATGGCCGGAGACGTGAGCAAACTGCAGCCGGGGGCCATGCCGTACGCGGCGGCCAAGGCGATGCTGGATGCGAACGAGGCAGCGCCGGGCCCGGGAGTGACCGAGCGGAAATTCGACGAATATCACCTGTACACGCTGGAGCGGCCCAGCACGCTGCGCGACCGGGAAATGAAGCAGGTGGAGTTCATCCGCGCCACCGGCGTAAAGGCGCAGCGGCTGTACGTCTATGACGGGTTGAAGATGGACCGCAACACCATGGGCTGGGGAATGGAGAACATCCGCAACACGCCGTCCTACGGAACGCAATCCAATCCCAAGGTGTGGGTGATGCAGGAGATCAAGAACAGCGAGGAGAACCACCTGGGCATGCCGCTGCCGAAGGGCCGCGTGCGCTTCTACCGGCGGGACAAGGATGGGCAGGTGGAATTCACCGGAGAAAACGTGATCGACCACACGCCCAAGGACGAATTGCTGCGCTTCTATACCGGCAATGCGTTTGATCTGGTGGGCGAGCGCCGGCGCACCTATTACAAGGTGGATAACGCGGACAGTTGGATGGACGAAGCCTTCGAAATCAAGCTGCGCAACCACACCAAGGCGGCCACGGAGATTCGCGTGGTCGAGCACCTGTACCGCTGGACCAACTGGGAGGTTTCACAGAAGTCCGCGCCGTACAGCAAAATCGACAGCCAGACCATCGAGTTCCGCGTGAATGTGCCGGCGGAGGGCGAAACCAAAGTGACGTATATGGTGCACTACACGTGGTGATTGGTGGGCGCTGCAAACAGTGCAGGGGTAGCCACGGTCAGTGCGGTTCTGACCGTGGGCACGCGGCCAACTGGCCGGAGCGGTGGAGACAGTGAACAACAGAAGAGAGATCGGAACGAACCCACGGTCAATGAAGCGTTGACCGCGGCTACCGAGCCGGAGCCGGTGGGAACAGGCAGGAATGCCTGTGCACCTTAGGAATTCCAGGCCACGCGTTCCAGGCGCTTGCGGCGCTCGGCCCAGTCTTCGCTGGTATGCACCTGCGGGCCGACGTCGATTACCCGAGTGAGCATCTGGAAGACAGACACCTGTGTCCAGGCGTGACCCTCGCGGGTGCGCAGGTCGCGGCGGTTCAATTCGTCGGCGATGCGCGAGAGCGGGAAATCCTGGACGATTCCTTCCATCATCAGTTTCAGCACCTGCATTTCGAGGGGGTTATCCTCGAGATGCAGACAGTCGTCGGAAACGCGCAGACCGTAGGGCACTGGGGTGAGGTGCTCGTGCGGCGCGGCCTCCGGGGGCGCATCGCCGACCACCTCGCGCTCCCATTCCAGCGCCACCAGGCGCCAGCCGGCGGCGGCGCGCTCAGTAAAATAATTCAATTCCAGAGGCGACTTCGCCGCTTCGCGCACGCGTTCGGTCCGGCCCATGAGGACCCTCCCCTGCCCGTGGACGCGGCGGCGCCGATCTCCCGCAAGCCGCCGGGACGCACGGATAGACTGCTTCGGCGGGACTTTGAGCACGCGGGATTCCCCGGAAGCGGGGAATAGGGGCACTGAAATTGGGCAATTTAGAAAGGCTGCGGGCGACCCCAACCCGGCAGAGTGCCCGTTTCCAGGACATGGCTGTCGCCGAACCGGACAGTAGGCAGCCGCGGCCAGGGGAGCCGGGGCAGTCCGGAGAAGTACCCACGGCGTGTCCGCGCCTACTGATTGTGGCGCAGGGTGATTGCCGGGTCCAGCCGGGCGGCGCGGCGCGCGGGCAGGTAGCAGGCCACGAGCGCCACAGCGGCCAGGAGCAAGGTCACGCACCCGAAGGTGGCCGGGTCGGTGGGGGTAACCTGGAACAGCAGGCTGGCCATCCAGCGCGTGAGCCAGAAGGCCCCAGCGATACCGAGGACCAGGCCAACGAAGGCGAGCCGCGCACCTTCGCCCACGGTAAGCCACAGGACGTCGCGCCGAAGCGCGCCCAGGGCGATGCGGATGCCAATCTCGTGGGTGCGCTGGCTCACGCGGTAAGCCATCATTCCGTAGATTCCCACCGCGGCCAAAGCCAGCGCCAGCGCCGCGAATGCCCCCAGGAGCAGCATATTGAACCGCCGCTGGGCGAGAGAAATGCGCATGACGTCTTCCATGGATTGTATTTTGTTGATCGGAAGCTCGTGGTCCGCGCGCCACACCTGCTTCTTGACGGTCTCCACCAAGCTCCCGGGCGGGCCCGGCGTGCGGATGACCAGGGCCATCCAGCGGCGCCAGGGCTCGTCGGACTGGGCGAAAGGGGCGTAGACGGCGGGATCGGGATCCTCGGAGAGGCCGGATTGCTTCACATCCTGGGCCACGCCGATAATGGTCATCCAAACGTGAGAGGTTTGGCTTCGCGTCCAATCCAATCGACCGCCGATCGGATCCTGGTGAGAGAAGAATCTCCGAACAAATGCTTCATTGACCAGGGCCACCAGCGGCTGCCCCTCGCGATCCATGTCCGTGAAGCCCCGCCCGGAGCGGATGGGAATCTGCATCACGCGAAAGTAGTCGCCCATGACCGAGAGGGTTTGCACGTGGGGCTCGGCCCCGGAGGGAACCGGAGAACGGCCGTCAATGACGATTCTGTGGCTCAAATAGTTTCCGCCCAGCGGGAGATCGGTGACCATCGCCGCCCGCACGCCCGGAAGCGCGTTCAAATGTTCGAGCAGTTGGCGGCGAAACTGAATCTGCGATGGGATTTCGGCGTAGCGGGTGGCCGGGAGTTGAAGCTGCATGGTTAACACGCCCGCCGGATTGAAGCCGGGATTCACGGCGCTGAGCAGCGAGAAGCCCTTGATCAGCAGGCCAGCGCCCGCGAGCAGAATCAGCGCCAGGGCGAATTCGCCGGCGATCAGCGCGCTGTGCAGGGTATGTCTGGCGGGTCCCGCGGTGGTGGAGCGCGAACCTTCCTTGAGCGATTCCGCGGCGTTGGCACCCGCGGCGGGCAGCGCGGGCGCAATCCCGACGAGCACGCCGATCAACACAGACGCGCAAAACACAAACAAGAAGAGGTGCGCATCCATTTGAATCCCGCGGAAGCGCTCCAGCTCCGGAGGTTCGAGCGAGACGAGCAGGCTCGTGCCCCACCATGCCAGGGCGAGCCCGGCGGCCCCTCCGAAGATGGCCAGCAGCAAACATTCCGTGAGGGATTGCCGAACGAGCCGTGAGCGTCCGGCGCCCAATGACGCGCGGATCACGAATTCGCGCTGGCGGGCGATGGCGCGAGCCATCAGCAAGCCGGCAAAATTCGCGCAGGCAATCAAAAGCACCAACCCTACGGCTGCGAACAGGATCAGCAAGGCAGGGCGGACGTTTCCCGTCAGCAGTTTCTGCAGCGGAACGAGAACCGTCTGCCGGTCTCGCTCCGTATCGGGGTAGTCGGCGGCGAGGTGGCGGTCGATGGCGTCCATATCCGCTTGTGCCTGAGCCAGGGTCACGCCGGGCCTGAGGCGCCAGACCGTGCGCATGAAATGGACGCCGCGGTAGGGCGCTGCCTCCGCGTAACCAACCCAGAGCGAAACGAACAGGTCCGCATGCCCCTCCGGCAAATCGAAGCCCGGGGGCATGACGCCGATCACCGTGTAGGTATTGCCGCTCAGCGGGATGGATGTGCCGAGCGCGCCGGGATCGCTACCCAGGAATTGCTGCCAGAAATGGTGGCTCAGCACCACGATTTGCGGGCCGCCCTTCACGTCCTCCTCGGGTGCGATCAACCGGCCCAGCATGGGCGGAACTCCCAGTGTTTTCAGCATGCCCGCATTGACCAGCGCCGCATGCACCTGCACCGGCTCCGATCCGCCGGTGTAGTCCATCGGCATCAGGTTGGCCCCGCCCCCTGTCGAGAATGCGCGGTTCTGCCGCTCGATATCGATCACGTTCATGAGCGAATCGTTTTGACGGGCGGCCACGAGCTCCCCGGGATCGGGGTACGGAAGTGGGCGGAGGAGCACGCGATCGACCACGCTATAGATCGCGGTATTGGCGCCGATGCCGAGCGCGAGCGTTACAACCGCGACGGCCGTGAAAGCCGGATTCTTACGCAGGGTGCGCAGGCCAAAGCGCACGTCCTGCCAGAGCGTTTCCACCCACGCAAAGGTCCACATGGTTCGGCACTCCTCCCGCAAATACGTGGCGTTGCCAAATTGCCGGCGCGCGGCGCTGCGCGCTTCCCCGGGCGCCAGCTGCGCCGCGGAGTCTCGGAGTTGCTGCTCGCGCATGGCCAGATGGAAGGCCAGCTCGTCCTCCAGGTCGCGCTCGAGTTGGCGGCGGAGGAACAGCGCCTTCAGCCGAAGCTTGATCCGGTTCAGCCAGGCGGAGGACATCACGGCTCCTAGGCGGACTGCATGACGCGAGCGATGGCGCCGGTCATGCGGCGCCAGCGTTCCGCCTCTGCGGTGAGCTGTCTGCGTCCGGCCGCGGTAAGCGAGTAGAACTTCGCGCGGCGGTTATTTTCCGAGGCGCCCCACTTGGAAGAAAGCCAGCCCTGCAATTCCAGGCGATGCAGGGCGGGATAGAGCGCGCCCTCTTCCACGCGGAGCACGTCGTCGGAAGCCTGATGAATCCACTCGGCCACGGCGTAACCATGGCGGGGACCGCCGGCCAGGGCTTTCAGCACCAGCATGTCCAGGGTTCCCGGCAACAGGTCGCCCGGCTTTTCCATGGCTCCTCCCATAAACCACTGATGGGTACCGCTCATGCGTTGATACGTGCCGGGCGGCAAAAGGTTCCCACAACCGGTCTCTCCCGGCTGGGAAGGCGGGCAGCCCGGGGAGCGAGGCGTGCCGGGCGGACTTCGCCGCCGCCGGTTTCCGGGTATACTTCTGTGAAGGCGCGGCGATGGAGCGACGATGGCCTGCGCCGACGCGGAACATGGGCGGCCACCGCATTTCTCACTATGAATTGGCCAACTCCCTGACGCACGGCGCCGGGCTGGCGCTTTCTGTGGCGGGATGCGCCATCCTGGTGGTGATCGCGGCGCTTCGCGCCAGCGCCTGGCACATCGTGGCGTGCAGCATTTACGGGGGCACGCTGGTATGCCTGTATGCGGCTTCGACGCTGTACCACGCGGCGCGCCGGCCCCGGTGGAAGCGCGTTTTCCGGATCATTGATCATTCCTCCATCTATCTGCTGATCGCGGGGACGTACACGCCCTTCACCCTGGTGAACCTGCGCGGGGCCTGGGGCTGGTCTCTCTTCGGGGTGGTGTGGGGACTGACGCTGGCGGGAATTCTATTCAAGGTGTGGTTTGTGGACCATTTTCCGGTGATCTCCACGGTGATCTACCTGCTGATGGGCTGGCTGGCGGTGATTGCGATTAAACCGCTGGTGGCCATGGTCCCGGTGACCGGGCTGATTTGGATTTTGGCGGGAGGGCTGCTGTATACGGCGGGGGTGGGATTTTTCGCCTGGGAGAAACTTCCCTACCATCACGCCATCTGGCACGTGTTCGTGCTGGGGGGCAGCGTGTGCCACTATTTTGCTGTGCTCTTCTACGTCATTCCGGTGGGCGCGGGGCGCACCTGAAATCCATCTGCGCGGCGCAGAGGCGGTGGGCCTTGCCGCTCCGCTGCGGCGTTGCTAGACTGAGGGTGATTCAGCTCCCTCGTGCGGAAGTGGCGGAACTGGCAGACGCACCATCTTGAGGGGGTGGCGCCGCAAGGCGTGTGGGTTCGAATCCCACCTTCCGCACCAATCGATCAAGCCACAGTGTTCAGGCCCCTTCGCTCACTTCGTGTCGCCCGGCTTCAGAGCTTATATCCCGCCCAAAGCGCCCAATCATTCAGATTCCATCCCGGCATGGACTGCTCGAGGAACTCGCCGGCCAAGTACTGTTTCGGATGCGGGTTCAAACCGGAGCCGTCTCCAGAATTCGGCGGCGCGGATTGCGCAAATGCTCGCCGGATCCAAGAGAAAAGCACCGCAGCAACAGAACGATTCGCTTCCCGTGGCGAGGGCGCATCCGGGCTCGCTCGACAAAGTGAAGCGAATCGCGCGGCTGGGGGTCTCGGTGGCGACGCGGGGAGGGGTGCAGGAGCTGCCGGAGGCGGCCGACGGCGCCTCGGAGCAGTTGCAAGACGTGTGTGGAAAGGATAAGAATCCGTACCGCCTGGTCTTTGGCGTGGTGAGCCTGCCGCCGGGCACGCCGGTAGAGCTGGAGCTGATCTTCGAAGTCGAGGGATAGAGAAAGGCGAGAGAATTTCGCCCGCAGGGCAAACAAGAGTCACCGTTTTTCCGCAGCAGCAGAAAATCCAAGGGAGGACTTATGGCAACGGCAAAAGTGGCGGCAGCAACGATGAAAGCGGCACAGGTGCCGAAGGGGGGCGCGGAGTTCGAGATCGTGGGGCGCGAGATTCCCAATCCGACCGCGGGACAGGTGCGCATCAAGGTCCACGCATGCGGAGTTTGCCATAGCGACGCGCTGACGAAGGAAGGAGCCTTGCCCGGGATCCAGTATCCGCGCATCCCCGGTCATGAAGTTGCCGGGGTGATTGACGAGGTGGGCCCGGGAGTGACCACATGGAAAAAGGGCCAGCGCGTGGGGGTGGGCTGGCATGGCGGGCAGGACAACACATGCCCTTCGTGCCGGCGGGGAGACTTTCGAAACTGCCGGAATGTGCAAATTCCAGGCATCAGCTACGACGGGGGATATCAGGAATTCATGGTGGCGCCCATCGAGGCGCTGGCGGCGATCCCGGATAGCCTGAGCGACGTGGAAGCGGCGCCGCTGCTGTGCGCGGGAATCACCACATACAACTCCCTGCGGCACAGCGGAGCGATGCCCGGGGACCTGGTGGCGGTGCAGGGCATCGGCGGGCTGGGCCACCTGGGGGTGCAGTTTGCCAGCAAGTTCGGTTACCGCGTGGCGGCGATTGGGCGCGGTCCGGAGAATGCCGCGCTCGCCAAAAAACTGGGAGCACACATCTACATCGACAGCAAAGCGACGAAGGCGGCGGATGAACTGCAAAAACTGGGCGGGGCGCAGGTAATCCTGGCGACGGCGCCGAACTCGAAATCGATGTCCGAGCTGATTGATGGCCTGGGGCCGAACGGCAAGCTGCTGGTGGTGGGTGCGAGCTTCGATCCGATCGAGGTCACACCGGCGCAGTTGATCTTCGGAGTTCACAACCTGCAAGGGTGGGCCGCTGGGACTCCCGCGGACAGCGAAGACACGATGCGCTTCGCGGAACTCTCCGGAGTGCGCCCGATGATCGAGACGTATCCGCTCGAAAAGGCGGGGGAAGCCTACGCGCGGATGATGAGCGGCAAGGCGCAGTTCCGCGTGGTTCTGACGATGTGACGAACCGGGAGGCGCGCCGGCGCAGGCCCCGGAGCAGGAGCGTCCGGTGGAATACCCTGCCGTTTATCGGAAGCTGCAGAAGGAAACCGTAAGGCGCGTGAGCGCCGGGCGCAGCCAGGTGGGCCACTCCACCGACGTACTCAATCCCCACGGCAGTTCCACCGCCAGCCCAATCGCAGCGATACCCCGGCGATCCTTTTGAGGGATTTGAAGCAATCATAGGAGCGGTAGAATCAGGAGGCTCCAATCGAACGATGACCCAATCCGAGCGAATCCCGGTTCTCTTGCCGCTGGCTGTGGGGGCGGTCATGTTTGGGTGCACCATCCTGATTCACTCCGTACCCTTGAGCGCGACGGTCAATCATGTGCGGCGTGAGAAAAAACTCGGCCGCGTGGGCACGAGCTTTTGGACGGACATCGGCATCGTCGCCCGGGCAATCTCCTACGCGCTGGTCGCGCACCTGATTGAGGTGGCCCTGTGGGCGGAGTTGTTCCTCTTCTGCGGCGAGTTCCACGATTTCGGAATGGCGTACTACCACTCCGCGGTGAATTACAGCACCCTGGGATACGGCGACGTGGTGATGTCGCCCACGTGGCGAATGCTGGGACCGCTGGAAGCAGCGAATGGCATGCTCATGTTTGGAGTGACGACGGCGATGGTCTTTGCGGTCATCCAGCGGCTGGTGGAGACACGGTTCGGGGACCTCCGGGAGTAATCTCGCATCGAGGCACGCTGCCCTCGAGCACCGTGCTGATATCCAGCTTTTCGCCGACATTGCGCAGATCCTGGTTTGCTGGTCTAAATTGAAACGAGGAGGCCCGGGCCACCACGCCCAGTCCCGTAATCTTGGCCAGGTTGTTGAGCAGGTCTTCCGCCAGGCCGTCAGAGAAATATTCCTGCTCTTTCTCCGAGCTGAGATTGGAGAAAGGAAGCACATCCACCGATGGGAGGCGAGGGTGGATGCCACCTGCGCTCCCCATCTGGCGAGCCAGAGTCCGGCCGCGCCCTGGAGGACAATTGCGAGCACCACGAACGCGGCAACGAAGGTCCGCCGTCGAATGCGAAGTGGTGGAGGTGGACGGCGCCGATCACGGGATGCCGGCCTGGGAGGGCAGGCCGGAATGGGAGAAAGGGAAGCCGGTGATGATTGCCTGGCTCAATGAGACGCTGAACGTCGCTCAGGGAAACCAGAAGCAACCAGAAAAAGGAATCGAACTAGACCAATTCCCTGCTGTCCAACCATCCAGTTACATCGCAATTGCTGTGGATGCGCACGAAGAAGCGGGCGGTCAGGGCTTTTTCGCCGGCGCGGGCGGTGGCTGCTGCGCCGGAGTTTGTTGCGCAGGCGCCGGTGATTGCGCCGGAGGCTGCTGCTGCGGAGTCTGCGTAAAGGGATTCTGCGCAGGGGCCTGCTGGCCCTGGGGAGCCGGAATCTGCACGGGGAGGTTCGGGGCCCCCGGCACGGCCGGCTTCGTGGCCGGGGCCGCGGGCTTGGTCCCCATGCGCTCGAAGATCGAGCCGATGGCCCCGGTGCCATTGACCTGGTGCAACACCAGGGCCATGGAAGTGGCCATGAACATGACGGCGCACCAAGTGGTGGCGCGGGAGAGGAAATTGGCGGCGCCGCGCGGGCCGAACGCGGTCTGGCTGCCCGAGCCGCCGAAGGCGCCGGCCAGGTCCGCGGCCTTGCCGCTTTGCAGCAACACCACAATGACCAGCAGGAAGCAGATCAGCACGTGCAGCGTGACCAGCAGCCAGTTGAATCGCCAGCCGAGCGCCACCAGCGCCCCGCCCACCAGCAGCGAAATCGCCCATTTCCCTGGATTTTCGACTTCCATCGTTCGCTCCAAACTCCTGAATTTCCGCGCGGCTACTGCGCGCTCATGGCGATGGCCGCAAACGCGGCCGGGTCCAGGCTGGCGCCGCCCACCAGCGCGCCGTCAATATCCTCGTCCGCCAGTAACGCGCGGCAGTTCTCCGGCTTCACGCTGCCTCCATAGAGAATGCGCAGGGCCTGGGCATGCCCGGCTGAAAAACCCTCCCCGGCGAGTTTGCGGAGGAAGCGATGCGCGGCGGCGGCCAGCTCCGGCGTAGCCGTGCGTCCCGTGCCAATGGCCCACACCGGCTCGTACGCCATCAGAATACGGGAGAAGTCTTCAGGGGTCAAACCGCGCGTGGCGGAGGTGAACTGGCGGCCGAGGACGGAGTCCATATCTCCGGCTTCGCGCTCCGCCAGCGTTTCGCCCACACACAGGATGGGAGTGAGCCCGGCGGCCAGGGCCGCGCACAGTTTGCGCTCCACGTGCTCGTCGCATTCGCAGAAAACGTGCCGGCGCTCGGAATGTCCCACCAGCACGTGCGTGCAGCCTGCCTCCACCACCATGCGTGCAGAGACTTCTCCGGTGAACGCGCCTTCCTTTTCCCAGAAGAGATCCTGAGCGCCGATGGCAATGTAGGTGCCGCGCACTGCTTCGACGGCGGCGGCCAGGGCGGTAAACGGCGGAGCCACCACCACGTCGCAGTGCGTCATCTTTTCGGCCAGCGGTTTGAAAGCGGCGAAAAAGGCGCGCGTCTCCGCCTGGGTCTTGAACATTTTCCAATTGGCGGCAATGACCGGGCGTCGCATGGGCTGCCTACGGTAGCACAGACAATCCGGTCTGCGCTCCCCGCGCCTCCAGGGAACGCCGAAAGCCCGCGGCTTCAAACGAAGGGAATCCGATCCCTTCTGCCCGGAACAATAGTCCGATTTTATCGCAACGCGGAAGCCGGTCCCGAAGCCTCGGACGGCTGTCCGGCCTAGTGGTTGGAGAGCGCTTCGACGCCGGGAAGGGCGTGGCCGGCGAGGAATTCCAGCGAGGCCCCGCCGCCGGTGGAGATGTGGGTGATATTGCCGGACACGCCGGCTTTGTGGAGGGCGGAGACGGAATCCCCGCCACCGACAATGGAGGTGGCGCCGCGCTTGGTGGCCTCCGCGATGGCATAGGCCACGGAGACGGTGCCGCGCTCGAAGGGAATAATCTCAAAGACTCCCATGGGCCCGTTCCAGAGGATAGTACGCGCGGCGGAGAGTTCCTTGCTGAACGCCTCGACGGTGCTGGGTCCGATGTCCAGGCCCATCCAATCCTCGGGGGTGGCGGCGACCGGGCAGATGCGGACTTCCGTCCCCTTCTTCATTTCGCGCGCGATGACGTGGTCGGTGGGCAGCAGCAATTTGCAGGAGCCGGTTTTGGCCTGCTCGATGACCCGCCGGGCCACGTCCAGCTTGTCGTCTTCCACCAGGGATTTTCCAACCGGGTGCCCCTGGGCCTTCAGGAAGGTGTAGGCCATGGCCCCGCCAACCAGCATGGCGCTGGCATTTTTCATCAGGTTTTCGATCACTTCGATCTTTTCGGAGACCTTTGCGCCGCCCAGGACGACGATATAGGGAGCCGGAGGGCGGGCCAGGGCCATGCCCAGATATTGCAGTTCCTTCTGCATCAGCGCGCCGGCGGCGGCCTGCTTGACGAACTTGGTGATGCCGGCGACAGAGGCGTGCGCGCGGTGCGCGGCGCCAAATGCATCGTTCACGTAGATGCCGTCGCACAGCAGCGAGAGCTTGCGGGCGAAAACCGGGTCGTTGGCTTCCTCTTCGGGGTGATAGCGCAGGTTTTCGAGCAGCAGCACGCCGCCATCCTGCAACGCGCGGCTTTTCTGCTCGGCCTCCGTCCCGATGCAGTCCACGGCGTAATCCACGGGACGGTCCAGCAGCTCGCGCAGGCGGCGCGCCACAGGACGCAAGGAACAGGCCGGGTCCGCTTTCCCTTTGGGGCGGCCCAGGTGGGAGGCGACGATCAGCCGGGCCCCACGAGTGACGGCGACCCGGAGGGTGGGCAGCGTGGCGGCAATGCGCGAGTCGTCCACGATGCGTCCGCTCTCCAGAGGCACGTTGAAATCCGCACGGATGAACAAGCGGCGTCCGCGCAGGGTCAGGTCGTCAATGGTCAGCTTGTACAGCATTCCTGTCCGGCCGGTGGCCGGCCCCTCACTTCCTTCTCGAGGGCGGTTTCCGCAGCGTCACCGCGTGCCCAGCAGCCGGATCATGTCCACGCAACGGCACGAATACCCCCATTCGTTGTCATACCAGGAGAGCACCTTGGCGCAACGGTCTCCCACCACCCGGGTGTAGCCGGCGTCCACAATGGACGAGCGAGGATTGCCGCGAAAATCGATGGACACCAGTTCTTCGGTGCAGTATTCGAGGATGCCCTTCATAGGGCCCTGAGCGGCGGCCTGGAGCGCCGCGTTGATCGAATCCACCGAGCAGGGCTTTTCGGTGGTCACGGTGAGGTCCACCACGCTCACGTTGGGCGTGGGCACGCGCATTGCGTAACCATCCAGCTTGCCCTTGAGCGCCGGAATCACCAGGTGCAGGGCCTTGGCGGCCCCGGTGGAGGTGGGAATCATGGAAAGCGCGGCGGCGCGCGCGCGGCGCAAATCCTTGTGGGGCAGGTCCAACAGCTTCTGATCGTTGGTGTAGGAATGGATGGTGGTCATGGTGCCGTGCACGATTCCAAAGGAGTCCTGCAAGACCTTGGCCACCGGGGCCAGGCAATTTGTGGTGCAGGAGGCATTGGAAACCACGTGGTGCTTTGCGGGGTCGTAGGTCTGATCGTTCACGCCAAGGACGATGGTGTGGTCGGGATCGGTGGCGGGAGCGGAGATCAGCACCTTTTTCACCGGGCCGCGAATGTGCCGGCGGGCTTCCGCCCCGCTGGTGAACAATCCGGTGGATTCCACCACCACCTGCGCGCCCACCGAGGCCCAGTCCAGCTCCGCCGGGTCTTTCACTTTGAAGACTCGAAACGCGCGGCCATCGACACTGATGGTATCGGCGGTGTGGGTCACCTGATGAGTTAAATTGCCCAGAATGGAATCGTACTTGAGCAGGTGGGCCAGCGTCTTTGCGTCAGTGATGTCGTTGACGGCGGCAATTTCCAGGTCGTGAGAGCCGAGGGCGGCGCGGAGGATATTCCGTCCGATACGTCCGAACCCGTTGATGCCCACCTTGATGGCCATGAATCCTCTCCAATCCGGCTGCAATAGTTGCCCACGCAGTGAAGCAGGCAGGCTGGCGCGCGGAAGGGCATGCTAGGTGCTTCCCGGGAAAATGTCAACGCAACCGGGCTCAGTGGAACTGCCGAACGCGGACAACCTTGGCACCCTGGAAGGTGACGAAAACGGTTTTGTCGGGCGGCGCGCCGTAGATCCAGTCTTCGGTCTCGATTCCCTCGTCATCGCGTTCGCGCACTTTTCGGTCCGGGCGCCCCATGGCGGCCAGTACCATCTCGCGGTCCATGCCCACCGCCGCGATCCGATCCTTGATAGCCTGCTGGAATTCCGGGGGCAGGGTCTCGGCATATTGCAGGGCCGGGCTGCGGGACTGATGGAAGTCCAGGTACGCGGCCAAGGCCAGCCGGACGTCATCGGGTGTCACGTCCGGGACCGGCCGGCCAAAATCGAGGAAGAGCGTAGCGCCCTGGCCCGGAATGTAGGCCACGGGCTGCCCGGGCTGGTCCACACTATTTCCGCCGGAGACCGACCCGACCATTTCGATGTGCATGTGATCCCACAAGCGGAAGGGCTTGTAACCCCCGCCGTTCAGTTGCAGGACGATGCTGCGTGGACGGAACTGGATCTGGGTGATTTGAACACGGTCACCGCTCCGAATGGTGGGCGCCTCCGTCACCACCATCACGTGCGGGCTATCCGCTTCCACGGTTCCCGAAGCCACGGCATGGAGCACCGGGGAGGACGCGCCGGCGGCAAGCACGTGAGTCCCCTCCTTGCCACCCGGCAGCGGAGCTTGTGCGCGCACAAATTCTCCGGAGAGCGCGCGGATGATGGCCATACGGGATTCTTCGGTCAGACTGGCGGACCGGGGCTTCGCCGGGTCCGCGGCCGGCTGGCTGCGAACATCCACGGCAGAGCGGGCGGCAGAAGGGGGACGGAGGTTTGCCTGGGACGCGCTTTTCTCCGGGTCGGCAGGCTGGCCCTGTTGGAACGCGAAGCGGAACGACTGGGAGACGTCCGCTGCAGCGCCTAAACTCACCACCAGAACAACACATGCGGCAAGTGCCATCGTACCGGCTCCCACGCCACAAGTCTTGGCGATAGTCTACTCCTGAAAGTCGAATGGAAAAAGCAAATTGCGGGGGCACTTTGCGAGCGCCAGGATGGCAACGGCGGCGGCCAGGGTCAGCACTACGCTTCCCTCCAGTCCGTAGCGGCCTCCGGCCAGCCAGTCGGGAGCGGACGAGGCAAGGTGAGCGGGAGAGCTGGAAAGGGGAAGGCCGCTCACCGGGGATTGAAAGACCACGCCCAGGAACACGTTCCACCCGAAGTGCAGACCCAGCGGCATCCACAGCGCCCGGCTGCGAGCGCGCGCGACGCACATCAATCCCCCCGCCAGCATGGTATTGCCAACCGACAGCAGCGTTGCATAGGGGTTTGCGGCGTGGGCCAGGCCGAAGAGAAGACTCGAAATCAACGTGGCGGAGACCGCGCCCAGCGAGTCCGCGAGGCGCTGCCAGGCGTACCCGCGAAACATGAGCTCCTCAAAGGTGGCGGCCAGAAAGAAGAAGGTGATCAGCGCGGCGAGCCGCCCGGGGTGCGGGGACGCGGAGAAGAGTGGGCTTCCGCTCCCCCTGGCCACGACCAGCGCCACCAGGGAGATGGTTGCGGCGCCGACGGCGGTCCCGGCGGCGGCCTGGCGCCACCAGCGCGGAAAAAACCAGAAGCCCAGCGCGGCAAATCTCCTGCCGTCCAAACCGGAGAGGAACGCGGCACTCAGCCCCAGGGCCAACCCATCGAGGCAGAGATAGTAAAACAGCAGCGCGCCCGGCGAGCCCCCGGTGCCGGCCAGCCAATCGGCCGAAGGGTGAATCCACCCCGCAAAGAGCATCCAGCCGATATAAAGAAACGCGAAAAAGCAGGCCGCGCGGAGCGCCGGCTGGCCCAGCGGGTGCGGGACCGGTAGCTGCGCCACTCCGGGGGATCTCGAAGATGAGCGGGGTTCGAGCACGAGCACAGCCGCCGCCGGCGTTTCGCGCCGCAACGATGGCCAGATGATAACAAACGGAAGCGAACTCAAGGCCAATTGCGAAGCGCCACCGGCGCTCCGCCGCGCCGGCAGTCATCCGCTCCGTGATTTTGGTTGGTGTATAGGCCACAGACTCCGGCGGGATGATTGCGTCTGGAACGTATTGGCGCTAACGTAAGCGGACTGGCGAGGCTTACGGCCGGAAGGCCGGTCCAGAATGTCTTCTGATGCAAAAATCGCGGCGGCACGCGCCTTTGTCCGCAGCCTGAACATCCTGCTGAAATTCGCCCGCCTCTATGAATTCGGGCACGCGCGGACCGCGGCGCAGTTTGAAATCACCTGGAACGAGCTGCGCTCTGTGCTCCACGGACAGGGCGCCGGCAGCCTGCTGCTGGGGGCGCATGGGGACCAGCTCCACCTGGACGGAGTTCCACTGGAATCCGCGGCCGCCGAGAAGAGCTTTGCCAGAATGCTCTCCAGCGCGGGCATCGCCAGCATCATGTTTACCGCGCAGTGCACGCAGACCACGCTCGCCCGGTTCATCCGCGCCTTCCCTTCCGGCTCGGGAGCTTCCGCGGCCACTGCGGGCGCCCTTGCGGAACAATTGCGCACCGCCCTGGAAGGTGATCCCGGCATCCGCGTGAACGAAGTGCGCTTTGTGCGCGAGGACCCAGCCATGGCCGGGGTGAGAACCGCGGTGCAAGTGACCGCCAAGGCTCTGGGCGCGGATTCCGCGCAAATGAAGCAATGGTTCGATGATCCGCAAAAACTGTTGCAACTGATCATCGCCGCACAGGGCGCGCGGAGTGGCCCCGGCGGCGGTGGCCCGGGAGGAGGCGGTCCCGGAGGCGCTGGGCCCCCTGGAGGTTCCGGCGGAGGCTTCAGCGGCGGATCGGGCGGAGGACGCGGCGGCCCCGGAGGGGGCGGCGGCGGTGGCTGGGGACCAGGCGGAGGCAGCGGTGGCCCTGGTGGTGGAGGTTCGGGTCCCGGGGGTGGCGGCGGAGGTCAGGGCGGCGGATGGGGACCTGGTGGAGGCACTGGCGGACCCGGCGGACATGGTGGTGGTGGTTCTGCCCCCGGTGGGGGCGGCGGAGGTCAGGGTGGCGGGTGGGGACCCGGTAGCGGCAGTGGTGGCCCCGGCGGACCCGGCGGTGGAGGTTTTGGCCCCGGTGGTGGCGGCGGAGCACAGGGCGGCGGCGGTTGGGGACCCGGTGGCGGCAGTGGTAGCCCCGGCGGACCCGGTGGTGGAGGTTCAGGTTCTGGTGGCGGCGGCGGAGCACAGGGCGCCGGCAGCGGTCCCGCAGGCGGCGCCTCGGGAGGTTCGACGGACGCAACCGTAGTCATGTCTCCTGGCGGAGCCGGCGGTTCCGGCCAGGGCGGTGTGGCGGGTGCCGGAGGCCTGGTCGCTGGATCCGCGGTCACCTACGCGGGTGCTCCAGCCGGTGGAGGTGCAAGCGGTACGGATGGTGGCGGACAAGGGGCTGCCGGCGGTGTGCCGAGCGGTTCCGGCGGCGAGCAAGGCGGCGGAGGCTCGGGTTCCGGAGGAGGTCAGGGCGGCGGTTGGGGTCCAGGAGGCGGCAGCGGCGGATCTGGTGGCGGCGGAGGCTGGGGTCCGGGCGGAGCGGGCGGTGGTTTAGGCGGAAGCGCGAGCTGGGGTTCGGGCGGAGGAAGTGGCGGGCCCGGCGGCGGACCGGGCGGTGAAGGCGGTGGGGGCGGCGGCGGACCAAAAGTAAAGCCGAGCATGTGGGCCGCGGCAGCCACCAAGGGGCTGGGTGTGGACGTCAAGGGCACCACGGGAACGGCGCCACCGCCGGCAGGCGTTTACGTTCCGGGCAGCGCCTCCGGCGCGACGTTTACCATCGCGCAGGAGGACATCCGCGGAATCCTGCAAATGCTGGTGCAGTTGGGGCGCTCCACCCAGGGGGGCCCGGGTGCCACGGAGCCTGCGGTCTTCCAGCAGCGGCTCACCACCATGCCCATGAAGGCCCAGACGATGCTGTACAGCGCGCTGGCCGGACTGGCCGCGCAGGCGCCTGCCGACCAGCCGGACCAGCCCATGCTGCTCAAGCTGGCGCAGCACATCGCCATTCGGTTTGCCATCGAGAGCTACGAACGCGGCGAAGTGCGCGTGAACGCCATCAAGCAGATGTTCGAGAGCTTGAACCAGGAAATAGAAGCCCTGCGGCGCGTGATCGGCGCGCACGAAGACAAGATGGCGCAGACCGGCGTGAAATACGAATCCCATGTGCAGTTGATGACCCAGTTCTTCTGGGAAGAAGTGCCCGAAGAAAAGAAGCGCGAAGTGCTGCTGACCGGCGAGGCGTGGTGCGTGCCTTCGCGAAACATCCGCCAGTTTGTCGAGGAGTTGCGCAAAAAGGGCGACAAAGAAACCGTTGTCAAGGTTCTGCGCAATTATGTGCTGTGTATCGCCCTGGAGGACCCGGAGGCGCGCCGTGAAACCGCGCTGGGCCTGCCGGACGTGGCCGACCTGCTGATGGGTGAGACCTCCGACCTGCTGCTGGAGGCCATCCAGACGGTGGGCAAGCAGCTTGCCGTGGAGGAAAAGCCGGAGCTACAAACGCTGATCGGGGCCGCATTCATCCGCCTCAGCCAGGCGGCCGCGAGCATGCACTCCTTCCCGGCGATGATCAAATGCCTGGACCTGGTGGAGGATGTGGAAAAGGCCCGGCCCGGCTCGGGACAGAACCTGGTGTCGCGCATGGGCGTGGAGAACCGCATCCCGGAACTGATTGAAGAAGGGCTGCGCGACGAGGCGGTGCCGGAAGGCCTGACCGAACTGCTCAAGCGCGTTCCCGGGCCGGCCATCGAGCAACTGGCGGTGCGCTTCAGCCGCGCCGGATTCCGGGAAGACGTGGACCTGCTGTTGAAGATGGCGCGCGGCCTGGGAGAAGCCGGCGCCGCGTCGCTCCGCGACGTATTGCGCTCCGGTCCGCCCCCGCAGGCGGTGGAAAGCGTCGGCTTACTGGCGCGCCTGGACCCCGAGACCCTGGAATTGTGGCTGCCTCCGAAGATCGGGGAATGGCAGCGTTCCTTCCACGATCGCGTGGTGCGGCAGATTGCCGCGGCCGATTCCACCCACCGCTGCCGCCTGCTGCTCACCATGTTCGACAAACTGGATCCACTGGTGAAGCCGCTGGCGATGGATGAGATCGGCATGAGCGGGGAAGCCTCCGCCATTCCCATGCTGCTCGAACTGGCCGCCGGAAATCCGCCGGGAGCTTCACCCTATCTGACGATTAAGGCCATTGAGGGGCTCTCGCGCCTGCGCGCCACCGGAGCCATACCCATCCTGCGGAAGATTGTGGAGACGCGCCAGATGTTCCGCTGGGGGTACCCTGCCGAGCTGCGGATTGTGGCCCTGCAGGCGCTGGACAAACTCGATCCGGATTTCGTCAAGGCCTTCTTTCCCAAGAGCGGAGTGGAAGCCGGGGAATTTGCCATCGCCGCGCCGCTTGAGGAGCCCATCTCCTCCTGCCTGCGGCAGCGGCGGTACGCGCGGCTGAAGCTTTCGCGGCCGCTGCCGCTGGTGACCACCAATCTGCGCGAGAATCAGAAGCTGGAAACAACTTCGATGAATCTGGGCGGAGGCATCGCCACTTGCGAGCGCTATCTGACCCCCGGCACGCTCATCCAGGTGAAATTCTCCGCGACGATGAAGAGCATGCGGGCCACCGCATTTGTGCGCGATTCGCGCAGCCAGATGATGGGCTTTGAAATCGTGGACATCGACCTGGAAGAACGCCTGAAGCTGCGCCGGGTGCTGGCGGATCTGGCGGGAGTCACTCCTCCCACCTCTCCGAAGAGCCGCAGCCGGCGCCGCGACCGCGCCGTGGGCTCCTCGTCCAAATCCACCTCGTCGTCCTGACCGCCGGTTGCCGGGACGCGGCCGGTCGCGGCCACTGCTGTCCCCTACTCCATGGATTATCTTTTTGGAGTCTTTACCGGGTCTGCCGGGCGCGAGGGCAGAGTGTGCGGATGGGTCTCCAGCGCTTTGGTGACTTCGGCGATGGCGCGGTCCAGTTGCGCATCCTTGCCGGCGATGACGTCGCGCGGCTCGTTGGTTACTTCGATGTCCGGATCCACGCCGTGGCCTTCGATCACCCATCTCCCGTCGTTGGAAGCAGTGGCGGATTCCGGCACGAACACGTTGCCGCCATCCAGCAGCGGCCCGTGGCCGGTGATACCCACCACGCCGCCCCAGGTGCGCTTGCCGATCAGCGGGCCCAGGTGCGCCTCGCGGAACATGTACGGAAAGATGTCGCCGTCGGAGGCCGAGGTCTCGTTCATCAGGCACACCATCGGCCCCACGAACGTGGCATCCGGATAGGTGCCGGTCTGTTCCACGGTGCGGGCGAACTCCGTGCCCAACAGCACGCGGCGCAGGCGGTTGATCAGCATCTGCGAAACATTTCCCCCGCCGTTGGCGCGCACGTCCACGATCAGGCCTTCTTTGCGGATCTGCGGGTAGTAGTATTTGATGAACTCGCGGATGCCGCTGGCGCCCATATCCGGCACCTGGATGTAGCCGATGCGTCCGCCGGTCTTTTGCGTAACGTACGCGCGGTTGCGCGCCACCCAGTCGAGATAGAGCAGGTGGGTTTCCGCGGCGATCGGGCGATAGGAGATTTTGCGCGCGCCTTCCAGGCTGGGTTTGGAGTTCACCGTCCACTCCACCGGGTTGGCGGCCTTGTTCCGCAGGAATTCGTAGGGATTGTCCCTGGCGGTCAGTTCGCGGCCATCGATGGCCAGCAGGTAGTCCCCTTCTTTGGCGTTGACGCCCACTTCGGTGAGCGGTGAGCGGTAGATTTCCTCCTCGTTCTGTCCCGGGAAAATGCGCGCGATGCGGTAGCGGCCGGCGGCCGGGTCCAGCTCCAGCCGCGCACCGGGCAATCCCACCGGGGCGCGTTTGGGAATTTCCAGGTCCCCCCCTTCGATATACGCGTGGGAAACGTTCAATTCCGCCACCATCTCGCCGAGCACGTAGTTGAGGTCCGCGCGGTTGGAGACGTACTGCAACAGGGCGCTATATTGCCCGCGCAGCGCCTGCCAGTCGTAGCCATTCATGTTTTTCACGTAGAAGAAATCGCGGTAGCGCCGCCAGACCTCGTTGAAAATCTCGGCCCATTCCTGCTGGGGGATGCGGTCTTCGGCCAGCCCGGCGGTGGAAACCGGCTTCGGATTCGGCTTCCCTTCCGGCTTGGCGTCGTAGAGCTTCAGGTCGCGGCCGGCGCGCACGAGCACCTTGGCGCCGTTGGCGCTTACCGCGTACCCGTCCACCTTTTCCGCCAGCACCGTCTCTTTGCGGTCCTTGATGGAGAAAAGCACCAGCGCGGAATCCGGATAACTGCTTCGGCCGTAGTAAAACGATCCAAAGCGAAGATAGAGCAGATAGCCGGGCAGGGCGTGAATCCCGCCGTAATTGTCTGCTTCCACGGGCACGCGGGTGACGCGCCCCTCCAGCCCGGCGAAATCAATGCGCAGCGGCTCCCTGGCCTTCTCCGGTTTCTTTTCGCCTGGCTTGCCTTCCTCTTTTTTCAGAGTGTCGGGTTTCTTTTCCTCCGCCTTGGCCGTCTCCGCCGCAGGCTTCTCGCCCTCTTTGCTAACGGTGACCTCATCGCTTTCCGGCGGGAAGGGATTCTTGCCGTCGCTGCGCAGGGTGAGCGCGAAGATACCCGTGCCGCGGTTGGTGGCGAAATTGAACTCGATGCGGCTCAGTTGCGGCTGGAATTCGCGATTGCTCAGGAAATACAGGAAGTTTCCGTCGGGATCCCAGGAGGGTGAATCGGAATCGAACAGCGGCGGCGTGACGGAGTGGACCTGCCCGTCCGCCACGCTCCAGATGTTCACGGCGCGAAAACCTTCCACGGTGGCCAGAGAGAAGGCCAGGAAATTCCCATCCGGCGACCAGGTGTAGTCGCGGAGCTGGCCGTTCTTGTCGTGGGCGATTTTTTCCAGTTGCTTGCCGGCCAGGGTGAGCACGTAGAGATCGCCGTCCTTGTCGCTGAACGCCAGGCGCTTGCCGTCCGGAGCCCACTCCGGCGCATAGCGCATGGCATGTCCGCCCTGGGTCATCTGCTCCGGCTTGCCGGAGCCCTCCTGGTCGATGAGATAAACTTCCTCCTCGCCGCTGAGATCGGAGATGAAGGCGATTTTCGCGCCGTCCGGGGACCAGCGCGCCCACTTGTCGTGGGCGTTCGAGGAATGGGTGAGGTTGCGCGTGGGACCTTTCTCGATGGGCGCGGTGAATACGTCGCCGCGGGCCACCAGCAGGGCGCGCTCGCCCTTGGGGCTCAGGGCTATGCCTTCGAGCTGCTCGGCCACAGAGATGTGCGCGGGGCGCATGGCCAGGCCATCGGAGGGCACGGTGATGGAGATGGCCCGGGACTGCCCGGTGCGCAGGTCCAGAATCTGCAGCTCGCCGCCCAGTTCATAGACGATCTGGCTCTTGTGATCCGTGCCCGGCCAGCGCACGTCCCACTGCTTGCTGTGGGTAAGCTGGTCCGTTTGTTTCGACGCCGGATCGTACACGTAAAGGTTCAGCGTGCCGTCGCGATCTGAGGCGAAGTAAATCCTGCCGCCGATCCACATGGGATCGCGGTTGGCCCGCGGCCCGGTGGTGAATTTCTCCGCGTCGTGGGTGGCCAGATCGAACACATAGAGCTGCTGCGCCCAGCCACCCTCGTAGCGCTTCCAGGTGCGGAAATCGCGGAACAGCGGCGAATAAACCATCTTCTTGCCGTCCGGGGAAAAATCACCGGCGCCGGAGGTGGGCATGGGCAATGCCTGGGGCATCCCGCCCTCCACGGAGACGGTGTAGAGCTGGCAATCGCCCAAATCAAAGTGGTCGCGGAGCGAGCGGAAGAGAATGCTCTTCCCGTCCGGCGTCCAGCCGTACACCTGGTTATCGTATCCCCAGCGCGGGGGCAGGGGGCCGCGGGCGGGATAGAAGGTAAGCTGGCGGGGCACGCCCCCCGTGGCCGGAATTACGTACACCTGCTCGTCGCCGTCGTACTGCCCGGTGAAGGCGATCCACTTCCCGTCGGGAGAGAATTTGGGGAAGAGCTCGAGGCCGGGATGCGCGGTCAGCCGGGTGGCCATGCCTCCGGAGGTGGACGCGGTCCACAGGTCCCCGCCATAGACGAACACCACTCGATCGTCATGGATATCCGGAAAGCGCAGCAGCTTGGTCTGTGCGAAAACCGCCGGGCTCAGCGCGAGCAGGGCGGCCAGCGCCAAGGCGAACGCGGACAAACGCTTGGTCAGTCGGATGCGCATCATTCACTCCCGTTCAGAATTTCCTGCTGTTTCCCGCAGCGGACTGCGGGCAAAGGTTCACCGGATAGTCAAACGCGCGTGCCAGCCGGGTGGTTACAAGAAT
>DATIYQ010000278.1:0-23286 GCA_035517515.1 Binatia bacterium | reverse complement strand
CCTCCGCGCCGGGTGAATTCGGCCATGGTGGCCTGGGCCAGTTGGTCGGTATGCAGGTCAGTGGCCTGCTTCACCAGCCGCAAGCGCTCGATCACGCGCTCGGGAGCCACGCACCAGCCCACGCGCAACCCGGGAAAGGCGATCTTCGAAAAACTGTCGGTCTGGATGACCAGCCCGGCGCGGTCCAGCGCGCGCAGGGAGGGCAGCCGCGGGCCGGAAAAACGCAGCCGGGAATAGATTCCATCCTCGACGATGGCCACCTGGTAGCGCGCGGCCAGCTCCAACAACCGGCGGCGGGATTCCAGCGGCATGGTGGCGCCGGTGGGATTCTGGCAGTCGGGAGTTACCAGGATAAACTTGACGCGGTTCTGCCGCAGGGCGGCTTCTACTCCGTCCAGGTCAATCCCCGCGGGAGCGCCGGCTTCCGTGTGTACGGGAACACCCAGGCAGCGCACCCGCGCGGTGGCAAACACGGTCAGGGATCCGGGATAGGTCGGATCTTCGAGAACCACGGCGTCACCGGGCCGGAGAAACGCCTTGCACACCAGATCCAGGGACTGTTGCACGCCTGCGGTGACCAGCAGTTGCTCGCTGCGCAGCCGGAGCCCTTCCCTTCCCAGCATGGCCAGCAATTCACGTTTCAACGGCTCGTAGCCGTCAGAGGAACCAAGCTGGAGGATTTCCTCTCCCGCGCCTTTCAGCACTGCCTGAGTGCAGGACCGCAACTCCTCGATGGGAAAATGCTCCGCGGAAGGCCGCGCGGCCACAAAGGAAATGGCGCCTCGCGCCGACTCCGGATAGATGCGGCTGAGCGCCTCTTCGCCGCGCTCGTCGGCAAAGAGCGATTCCCAGCGCAGCGAGCCGCCGTTGAAACTCGGCGGCGCCGGGGTGAACGCGCGCGCCGCTTTGCCATTTCCATTGCCGTGTGTTTCGGGGGCAGAGCGGTGTGGCGTGGGCGCGTCGTGGCTGATAAACGTTCCGCGCCCCACATGGCCCTCGATGAACCCTTCGGATTCGAGTTCCGCGTAGGCGTTGGCCACGGTGGTGCGATGCACGCCCAACGAGGTGGCCAGTTCGCGGCTGGCGGGGATGCGGTCTCCCGGCCGCAGCTCCCCAGTGTGCACCATGGCGCGGAGCTGGTCGCGGATCTGGATGTAGAGGGGAACGTGACTTTCGGATTGTACGTGCAGTGGCAGCATTGTCTCCCTCGCGAGACAATCTACAGTAACATTGGCGGCTGAAAAGAGCCAAATTGTCTCTGCTTCCGCGCCCTTGCCTGCGCTCGCGCTCTCGCTGCGCGGTGCCGCCGCGCGGAAAAATTCCCTCCTCTGGAGGGGAACTTTTTCGTCCCGCTCGCGTCTTTTCCATCAGTGCGTCAGGCTGCGGTGGTGGGGGAGAGCCAGCGGCCGGGAGGGGTACATGTGGCACGGAACTGAGGCCATCGGACAGGACCTGCGTTTCGGCCTGCGGCAATTGCGCAAATCGCTGGGGTTCGCCGCGGTGGCAGTGGCCACGCTGGCGCTGGGCATCGGCGCCAATACGGCGGTCTTCAGCGTGATGAATGCCGTTCTGCTGCGCAGCCTGCCGGTGCGCGACCCGCAACAGCTCGTTTATCTGCACACCTCGAGCTTTCCCGGTGGACAGACCGGCTACGGCGACACTTCCATGCGCATGCAGGTGTACGAGGCGCTGCGCAAAGAGCAACGGGTTTTCTCAGACCTGCTGGCCTGGGTGCCGCTCTACACCAGCGGCGGGGTGCCCGCACGGTTCGGGCCGGAACCGGAGGAGATCCGGGCGGACATGGTGAGCGGCAATTACTTTTCGGGGCTCGGGGTGCCCGCGATGCTCGGCCGCACGTTTGACGAGAAAGATGAACAGGCGCACTCCCCACTCGCGGTGCTCAGCCATTCCTACTGGACGCGGCGGTTCGCGCGCAACCCCTCGGTGCTTGGCGGCACGCTGTACCTGAAAGGGGTGCCGTTTACCATCGTGGGAATCGCCCGGCAGGAATTCCAGGGGCTGGATCCGGCCGGGCCGACCGACGTCTGGGTTCCCTTCCAGATCAGTAATGCGGTGAAGCCCTGGGGCGTGTCTCCCGAGAACCAATCGGCGCTATACGGCTCGCGGTGGTGGTTTCTGCTGACCGCCGGGCGGCTGCAACCCGGAGTGAATCAGAAGCAGGCGCTGGCCTATCTGAATCCGATCTTCCAGCGCGCCGCCGCGGAAGGGCTGACTCCGGAGGATCTCGGGCGGATGGAGAAACCGCCGGTGCTTTCGTTCAGCGATACGCGGGGGATGACCGGCACCCGGGAGACGTATGAGCAGCCACTCGAAATCCTGATGGGCATGGTGCTGCTGGTGCTGGCGATCGCCTGCGGGAACATCGCCATGCTGCTGGCGGCGCGAAATGCCGCGCGGCAGCGGGAGTTCAGCCTGCGCATGGCGCTGGGTGGGAGCCGGATGCGGCTCTTCCGGCAGTTGCTTGCGGAGAGCGCGCTGCTGGTGGCCGGAGGCGCGGCGCTGGGCTGGCTGTTTGCGGTGTGGGCCACCGGGGCGCTGGCGCGGTGGTCGCTGCTGGAACGCAGCCTGGCACCGGACGCGCAGGTCCTGGGGTTCACGCTGGCAATCGGCGCGCTGGTGGGAATTCTGTTCGGGCTGGCGCCGCTACGTGGAGCGATGAGCGGCGGGGCGGAACTCTCCCTGCGGACCGCGAACGCCAGTTCCTTTCAGGACCGGCGGAGCCATCGTGCCGGCAGCATCTTGATCCCGCTGCAAATGGCCATGTGCCTGGTGCTGCTGGTGGGGGCGGGGTTGCTGGTGGGCTCGCTGCGCAACTTGCAGAATCAGGACTTGGGACTAAAAAGCTCGGGCCTGCTGGTGTTCGGGCTGACGCCGCAGCAATACATTCACAACGACGCAGAGGCACTGCATTTCTACCAATCGCTGGTGGAGCGGATGCGCGCGCTGCCCGGAGTGGAATCAGCCACGTTGATGCGCCAGCGGCTGGGCGCAGGCTGGAGCAGCAACACGAGCGCATTCGTGGACGGGCAGAGGCCGAAGGTCAGCGGCCGGTCCGGCATGCGCTGGAACGCCGTGGGTCCGGATTATTTCCGGGTGCTGCGGATTCCACTGCTGCTGGGCCGGGACATTTCGGACGCCGATACGGCCGGGGCGCCCGCGGTGGTGGTGGTCAATCAGACCTTTGCCAACCGCTACCTCCCCGGGACCAGCGCCGTGGGCCACGTGGTGGCCTTCGATAACATTCCGAATTCGACGCAGTACACCATCGTGGGCGTGGCCGCGGACAGCAAGTACACGGACGTGCGGGAAGACCACATGCCCATGGCCTACTTTCCGTACACGCAAGTGAAGTCCAACCTTTCGATGACCGTGGAGTTGCGCACCGCGGGAAATCCGCAGGCCTTCTGGCCCGAAGTGCGGCGCGCGTTGCAAGGGATGGGGCCGGACCTGGCGTTGCTGGACCCGATGACCCAGGAGGAGCAGTTCTCCAAATCGCTGGCCGGGGACCGCCTGTTCGCACGGCTGGCCGCGTTTTTCGGAGGACTGGCGGCGGTGCTGGTGGCCACGGGCCTATATGGAACGTTGGCCTACAAGGTGGTGCGCAGAACGGCGGAAATCGGGGTGCGCATGGCGCTGGGCGCGCAGCAGAGCCAGGTGCTGTGGATGGTGCTGCGCGAGAGCCTGGTTTTCTTGCTCATTGGGGTGATCCTGGGAATTCCCGCGGCGGTGGGGGTGGGCCGGCTGCTGAAAGCCTCGCTGTTTGGGATGGAGGCGGATGACCCGGTCACGTTCGTGGCGGCGATCTTGGGCATCGCGCTGGTGGCGCTGGCGGCCAGTTTTGTGCCCGCGCGGCGGGCCTCCGCCGTGGATCCGATGCAGGCCCTGCGCGCGGAGTGAGCCGCTCCCGCGCCGGCGCTACCTGCTAAGCGGACTTGGGGACTTCTCCCATTTTCTTCATACGCGCCTGGAGCTTTTCGCGCAGCGGCTGGGGAGTATTGCGATTGAAGGCCACCAGATACCACAGCGGCTGGGAGCGGTCTTTGCACAACCGGGTGAGCGTGCCGGCGTCGGCATTGGGATGCCGCGCGACGTTTTCGCGAATCGCGGCGTAGGGATGCTTCGCGAGCCGCCCCAGCGTTTTCGAGGAAGTTTTCGGATGCTCGCTGATCAGGCGCAGCAGGTAGAAGTCTTCGGGCGGCGCCTGCCGGGCCATCATATCCAGGGTCTCGGCGCTGGTGGCGGCGTTCAACACCACGCCCACTTTCATGTCCCATCCAGGATTGATGGCGCCCAGCTCCTTGGTACGCGCATGAATCAGCGACTCGACGGCGCGGCGTTCCGCCATCATCCGGCTGGCGGGGAGCGTGCTTTTCTCGATGGAGTCCAACACCCGCAAGAGGTGCTGCCGTTCGCCGAACACAATCTGTGATGTGCGTGGTACGCGGCCGTCCTGCGGCATGCGCACCAAGTCTGCGCGCCTCATAACTCTCCCCCCAGTGAGCCGTTTGGGCCGGCCCGGATCGAAAAGGCGCTGAGTGTCTATCGAGAAGGTTGGCTGGGACACCAGTGCCAACTCAATTATGGAGAGGCATCGGGAAAGCGACAAGCGACAGGGGCGAATTGCGTTCCTTTCCGGCAACACTGCGGCGCGCGGGGCCGCGGGAACCCGAGCAGCGGCCGGCTGGAGCGGCTAGAATGTGCAGATGAGCGCATTTGAAGAACACCGAGAAGAACTGGAACATTACGAGCAGATGATGGGACGCCACCGCGGCCGGCTGGCCGTGGCCCTGGACCTGGTGACCAACGCGCTGGTGCTGGCCGGGCAGCACACGGTGTACTGTCACAGCGCCGCCGACCCCCGCCAGCCGATGCGGGATATCGCGCTGGTCGGCGGTGAACTGGAGAAGGCGAAGCAGTTGATCCAGAGCGTAATGGAAGACCTGAGGAGTGGTAGCGGTGCCGGGAAGAGTTAAGGCTGCTGCGCGGAAGATACGGCGCGGAAGCTGCCGGGCCAATTTCCAGCGCCGGGGGGTCTTACCCCTCATTCTTGGAGCGGTCAGGCTCCTTCGGACGGTTGGAAACGGTGGCTGAGCTATCGCTTGCGGTGAGAGAACGAACTGGGTCCGACCGGAAGTAGAAGTGGCCGGGGATGGCGCCGTCGTCTCAGCGTCTCACCGCGTCTCATGCTGAGACATCTCAACTGTATCAAAGTGAGACAAGCAGGACCCGGCGAATCTCGGACGGCCCTCAAGTTTTACTAAGTCAATGCCGATGCATGATTTAGACTACCGCTCCGCTTCCAGCCCAAGCGGCACGATAGATGCACAGGATTTCCACAGTTGGATGTTTTCCTTGGGGGTTGAGATGAAAACGACATGTAAGGAAGTGGTGCGGAGGCTTCCGGAGTACATCGAGGGTGGGCTGGACGCGAAGCAGTTCCGGCAGTTGAGCGCGCATGTGCGCTCCTGCAAGCATTGTGGAATCGTTTCCAACTCGGTGCGCGACACCATGAAGATTTATGCGGACCGCCGGTTGCTGGAAATGGAACCTGGGCTGATGCAGAGCATTCCGGTGATCCCGCACATCGGAAAGTAAACGGTTTCTTTTCTCCTGACGCAGGATTGCGCTCACCGCAGGGGCGCAATCCTGCGTTTCTATTTTCCGGCCTGACCCGCCTGGACCACCCGCCCCGGGACCGTGCTTGCAGCGCAGCACAACTCTGGCTCACAATGCTCGACCGTGCGGTGCGCGCAATGCTCCAGTGAACTGCCTGATTCGAGCCGCTTCTGCTCTTCCTGCGGCACGGCCGTGGACGTTTCGTCCGCGCCGACTCTGGACTCGACGCCGGCCCGAGGAAAGGGCCCGGAGCCCGCTGGGATTCAAGCCAGCCCGGTGACTCCGCGGCCGCCGAGTGGGTCTCAAACCGCGCCGCCCACCACCCCTGGTCGCTCCACCCCCGGGGCTCACTTCCCGCCGGGGACCATGCTCGCCGGGCGCTACCGGATCGTATCCCTGCTGGGCCACGGCGGAATGGGTGAGGTGTACCGCGCGGACGATCTAAAACTGGAGCAACCCGTGGCGCTGAAACTGTTGCCGGCGGCGCTGGCGGAGAACGCGGAGGCGCAGGCGCGCTTCCACCGCGAGGTGCGCGTGGCGCGGCAGGTGTCGCATCCGAACGTGTGCCGGGTGTTCGACATCGGGGACTTCGAAGGCCTGCACTTCATCACCATGGAGTACATCGACGGGGAAGACCTGGCAACGCTGCTGCGGCGCATCGGGCGGCTTCCCGAAGACAAGGCGCTCGAAACCGCGCGGCAGATTTGCGCCGGGCTGGCGGCGGCGCACGACGTTGGACTGCTGCACCGCGACCTGAAGCCGGCCAACATCATGATCGACGGGCGCGGGAAGGCGCGGGTGACGGATTTCGGGCTGGCCGGGCTGGCCGGCCAATTCGCCGCGGAGGAGCGCAGCGCAGGCACGCCCGCGTACATGGCTCCCGAACAACTGAAGGGCGGGGAGCCCTCCGTGCGCACGGACATTTATTCGCTGGGGTTGGTGCTCTACGAGCTGTTCACGGGGAAGCGGGCGTTCGAAGCCAAAACGTTGCAGGAACTGGCGCAACTGCGCGCGCAGGGCACAATCACGAATCCCTCGTCGCATGTGAAGGGAATGGACCCGCTGGTGGAGCGGGTAATCCTGCGGTGTTTGGAGACGCATCCCTCCCAGCGACCCGCCAGCGCGCTGGCGGTGGCCGCAGCGCTGCCGGGAGGCGACCCGCTGGCCGCGGCGCTGGCCGCGGGGGAAACGCCGTCCCCAGAAATGGTGGCCGCGGCAGGAGACGAAGGGGCGCTGGGCCCGCACATGGCGTTGTTGCTGCTGGGCGGACTAGCGGCGTGCCTGGCGGCGATCGTGCTGTTGATGCCCTACGCAGGAGATTTGGGACTGAGCCCCATCGAAAAAACGCCGGACGTGCTGCGGCAGAGAGCGCGGGACATCCTGGCACGGTTCGGCTACGCGGAGCGCCCGGCAGACTATGGATCGTGGTGGGAACGCAACGGCGACTTCCTGCTCTACCTGGCGACGCACGGGCCCTCGCCGGAGTGGCACCGCGCGCTGCGCTCCCTGCGGCCGGGAGCTACTTCCTTTCAATACCGCCAGAGCCCCCGGGCGTTGATCACCATCGGCAGCGCGCAGAAGGTGGACCAATCCAACCCGCCGCAAACGCTACCGGGGATGGCCTCGGTTCACCTGGATCAAGACGGAGGGCTAGTGGAACTGACCGTAGTGCCGCCCTACCGGGAGGAGATCGCAGCCGCCGCGGGAACGCCCGACTGGAATGCCCTGTTTGCGGAGGCGGGCCTGGAGTATTCGCGGTTCACCGCGACCGCGCCGGTGTGGAACGCTCCGGTCAGCTCGGATGCGCGGTTCGCCTGGCTGGGGACGATGCCCGCCCGGCCGGCGGTGCCCCTGGTGGTGGCCGCAGCCAGCAGCCGGGGGCGCGTGGTGCATCTCCGGGTAATGGCACCGTGGGACCATCCGGAACAAACGGGCGCGGAACCGACGCCGGAGACGGGACGGCGCAACCTGATCGCGCTGGGGGTGATCTTTCTGACCGCAATGGGAGGCGCGGGTTACCTGGCGCAGAGAAACTTCCGGTTAGGCCGCGCGGACACCAAAGGAGCGGCGCGGCTGGCGGTATTCCTGTTCGCGCTGCGGATGGTGGACTGGCTGCTATCCGCGCATCACGTGGGCGATGTGGTGGGCGAGTTGCGGCTGCTGCTCTATGGACTGCGCGGAGCGATCTTTGTGGGTGCCATCGCCTGGATTCTGTACGTGGCGCTGGAACCCTTCGTGCGGCGGCACTGGCCGCAATTGATCATTTCCGCCACGCGGCTGCTGGCAGGACGCTACTGGGATCCGCTGGTGGGGCGGGACCTGCTGGCGGGATCCGTGTTCGGGGCGCTGCTGGGAGCCGCGGCGAGCCTCAACCAGGCGCTTCCCTACTGGTTCGACATCCGGGGGGAAACGCCGCAAAGTCCGGACCTGTGGGGCGCGCTGGGCCCGCCCAGCCATTTTCTGGACGGGATCCTGAGCAACTTCGAGGGCGCGATCATCTCGGCGCTGGGCCTCTTCGCCTTTCTGCTTCTGCTGCGGGTGATTCTCCGGCGGCAATGGCTGGCGCTCTTGGCGCTGGGGGTGGCGATCGCGTTGACCAACCTTTCGACGGAAAATTCAACGCTGGAAGCTCCGCTGATTTTGCTGAACGTGTGCGTGGTGCTGTTCGTGGTGTCGCGGTACGGGATTCTGGCGATGGTGCTCACGCAGTTTTTCGCCAACTGGGCACGCACCGTCGTGACGCTCAATCCGGAACATTGGTACGCGGTCTACTCCTGGCTGGCCATCGGCCTGTACGCCGCGGTGGCGATTTATGGCTTCCGGGCGGCGCTGATCGGCCAGCGGGTATTCACCGGGGAACTGGACGCCTAGCACGAAGCTCCGATTGCCGGCCTGCTTTCCGCAATAGGAAAAACTCGGATGTCTCCCGCCGGCCAGAACACGGGGATTTGGGATGACAACAGGGCCGGCTCACGCCTAGCGGCGGCGGAGAAAGGGATTGGATTGGCGCTCTTCGCCGATGCTGGTGATCGCGCCGTGGCCGGGGTATACGCGCGTGGAGTCCGGCAGGGCCATCAGCTTCTCGTGCAGGGAGTTCATGATGGCGCGCAGGTCGCCGCCCCACAGGTCGGTGCGGCCGATGCTGCCGGCGAAGAGCGTGTCGCCGGCCAGCAGCCAGCCGGTGTAACCCGGGCGGCGTCCAGCAAGAGGCCCAGAAGATAAGCTTGCGGCAGACGGAGCGGCACCGGAGGCGGCGCGAGGCGCAGCGGAACGATCCAGCGGAATATAGAGCGAGACGCTGCCCGGGGTGTGGCCGGGGGTGTGCAGGATGCGCGCCTGCCAGCCACCCCAGCGTACCGTGTCGC
The DNA here is from genome assembly GCA_035517515.1 of Binatia bacterium. Classification (GTDB taxonomy): domain Bacteria; phylum Acidobacteriota; class Terriglobia; order Acidiferrales; family UBA7541; genus JOPF136. The sequence goes on along the minus strand of DATIYQ010000278.1, from coordinate 14,284 downwards.
CCTCTTTCAGTTCCGCGTCAATCGTGGCCAGTGGAGGAGGCGGCACGTGCAGCCATTCGGCCTGCTCGTCCATGTGCTGATAGAGCGGATAGTCGTCCGGGTGCATCAGCACCGGCGCTCCGGTAACTTCGTGGAGCCGGGCCAGGCCGCCCACGTGGTCAATATGCGCGTGGGTGCTGAGAATGGCGCGCACGCGGAGCTCCTTCTGCTGCAGAACTTCGAGCACATATTCGATTTCATCGCCGGGATCGACGACGATGGCCTCGCGGGTTTCGGGATCGCCCAGGATGGAGCAGTTGCATTGCAGCAGGCCCACGGGCAGAACTTCGTGGATTAAGTCGCCTGCCATGGCGGGGCGAAGTATAGCACCGCCTCCTCCCGCGCCTCAGGCGGCAGGGGGCGGGGCAGCTTCCGCATAGGAAATTTGATGAACGCTGTGTTACTCGTGCTCCATGGTGCGGAAAACCAAGAGTTACACGGAGGACACAGAGATACGGAGGACACGGAGCAGCCCGGACAAAGAGATGAGGAGCCAAACCGCTGGCCCCGGCGTTTGCTACACTGGGCGCGTGCCGCGCATCAGACGAAACGCACATGGCCAGCCCGCTCAGTGAACAACACAACCTCCTCGGGGCCAGGCTGGGCACCTATTTCGGCCTAGAACTGCCGGCCGGCTACTCGCCACTCGAATCCGAATGGACGCGCGGCCGGGAGACGGCGGCACTATTCGACACCAATTATCATGCGGTGTTCGAACTGTCCGGGGCGGACCGGGCGCGCTATCTGAACGCAGTTACGTCTGGTGATATCCGTTCGCTCCAGCCGGGCGGTGGGGCGCTGGGGCTGCTGCTGAATGCCCAGGGGCACATCGTGGCGGAACTGGAGACGTACGCCCTGGAGGACCGTTTCCTGCTGCTTTCGCACGCGGTGGCCGGCCAACGAACCTTCGAGACGCTGGACAAATACATCATCATGGACGACTGCACGCTGACAGACGTCTCCGCGCAATGGGCAAGCTGCGCGCTGGAGGGGCCGCGAGCGGAGCAGGCGCTGGCCACGGCATGCGGAGTGGAGATCCCAGGAGCGCAGGCACGGATGCCTGCTCCACCGACGGCTGCGTACGCCCACAAGGAAGTGGTGATTGGCGGGGTCAACTGCCGGGTGCTGCGCAAGTTCCATTTCGGATTGCCGGGGGCGGAGATTCTGGCGCCGCGAAATGCCGTGGCCGACGTTTGGGCGGCGCTGGCCGTGGCGGCGGGGAAATCCGGAGGCGGACCCATCGGCTGGCAGGCGATCAACGCGCTGCGCATCGAAGCGGGCGTGCGCTGGTTCAGCTACGACTTTGACGACACGGTAATCCCCCACGAGGCGGGGCTAGAGCAGACGCACATCAGCTACACCAAAGGCTGCTATACGGGGCAGGAGATCGTGGAGCGGGTGCGCTCGCGCGGGCGGCTGAATCGCTGGCTGTCGCTGGTGGAGTTTTCCGGATCTGCGCCTCCGGAGCGCGGCACCAAGCTGCTGGCGGAGGGAAAAGAGTGGGGGCAGGTGACCAGCAGCAGCTACTCGCCGGGGCGGAAGAAAGGGATCGGCTTCGCTTACCTGCGCAAGGAGCACAATACGGCGGGAGCGGCGCTGGAATATGCGGGGGGCACGGCGCGGGTGCTGGAATCCCCTGCGCCGACGCCTGCTGATGCGCCCCGCCCCACGCAGTGCGAGTAGCTGTTTCCTCTCTGCGTACTCAATGCCTCTGCGTTGGGAAACAATGAAACGCAGAGACGCAGAGGACACAGAGAAGAAGAAGACGGAGAAAGACGCTAGGTGAGGTTGATGGCGCGGCGGAAGCTGCCGCGGTCCACGTCAATTTTCTTCTGAAGCTGCATGATCCCGTAAATGAGCATTTCCGGCCGCGGGGGACAGCCGGGAACGTAGACGTCCACGGGAATCACCTGGTTGACGCCCTGAACGATTGCGTAGTTGTCGAAGACGCCGCCGGAAGTGGCGCAGGCGCCCATGGAAATCACCCACTTCGGCTCCGGCATCTGGTCGTAAAGGCGGCGGATGACCGGGGCCATTTTCTGGGAGACGCGGCCGGCGATGATCATCAGGTCGGACTGGCGAGGCGAGCCGCGGAAGACTTCGGAACCGAAGCGCGCGATATCCCAGCGCGAGGCGGACATGGACATCATCTCGATGGCGCAGCAGGCCAAGCCGAAGCTCATGGGCCAGATGGAGCTGCGGCGCGCCCAGTTGACCACCGTGTCCATGGAGGTGAACAGGAAGCCCTGGTCGGCAAGGTCGGGGGTCTCCAGCCCGGGGCGTTCCAGCGTGACATTCGGTCCGAGGGTGGTGGCCATATATTGAAATCCCCGACAAGCATTGTCTCACAGCTCTGCTCCGCAAGGGAACACGTGAGGGGCGGCTAGCGAATCAAGATCTGTTGAAGAACCTGGCGGGCCGGACTGTAGTTGGGCGCCGCTGCGAGCGCGGATTGAAGCTCCCTGCGGGCATCCTCGATGCGGCCGACGGCGGCGAAGGCCGTAGCCAGGTTGGTCAGGTATTCGGGGTCCTGCGGCGAAATCTGAACGGCCAGCTCGAACTGCTCGATCGCTTCGGAGTAGCGGCTTTGTTGTCCGTAGACGGCCCCCAGATTATTGTGCAGGGACGCATTGAAGTCGTCGGCTTCGGTATGCTCGGCGAGCGCCCTTAAGAAATACTCCGCAGCTTCCGGCAATTGCCCGTGATGCTGCCAGGCGATGAGCCCGAGCGCATTGAGCACATTCGGGTTGTTGGGAGTGATGGCGACCGCCCGGCGGAGGGCGGCCTCGGCCTCACTCCAGCGGCCGACCTGCGCCAGGATGAGTCCCTGCTCGCCATCGATCTCTGGGTCGTCTGGAATCTCCGCGCGGACCTGGGCGAGCACGGACAAGGCGCGGTCGAATTCTCCCCTGCCGGAATAGATGGTGGCCAGTCCTTCTCCGCCAATCGCCAATTCCAACCGATTGGGCGGCGTCTCCGCCTGCGCCAGGGCCATGGCACGCAGATAGTGGGATTCGGCTACCATCCGTCCCGCGGGGTCGTTGGGCTGAAGCGCCGCCACCATGTTTTGAACAAAGGGCGCATTTGGCGAGTCTTGCTGCGTTCGCGTAAACAGGGTGGCGTCGCTTTGCCAATCAGGATTGCGGGCAAAGGTCCGGGCCGCGAAAGTCAGCAACACGAGGATGGACACCACAGCCGCCGTGGGCGCCCGAAAGCGATGGGGGATGGGCCGCCCGGCCCATGCCGCCAGCAGGACCATCAACAAACAGAATCCTACAGAGGGAAGATACAAATAGCGCTCGGCAAAGACGTTACGGCCGACGGCGTAAACATTCAGGACCGGAATTAGGGTGAGAACAATCCAGAGCGCCGCAAACGAAAGCAAGGGCGCCCGGCGCAGTCCGTAGAGGATGGCGCTCGCTGAGAAGATCAAAAACACGATGGCAAGGATGGCGCGGAGGTCCATAAAAGTGCGCACAGGCTCAAAGGTGTAATAGGCGTTGAGGTGGAGCGGGGCGAGCAGCTTCCAGAAATAAGAGGAAAGCAAAGTGATCACTGTGAGACTCACGTCGAACGGGCGGAGAATCCAGTTCCGCTGCCTGGTCACGACGAAGCCCAGCACGCGGAGCCGCAACCAAACATACCCGCAAAGGATGAACCAGTAAGGAAGAGACAGCGTGAAAGCATCGCGGATGCGGCGCGCCGGAACAATGGTCTGGTCCCGGCAGCAGACGAAAACCATCACTACAAGCGGGAAGACGATCGCGGTCTCCTTCCATAACAGCGCGGCAGCGAAGGCAGTACAAGACGCAGCCCAAAGCGCGAGAGATGGTCCCCGAATCCGAGCGCCTTGCGCCGAAATGGAACTGTGATCTCGCGCGCGAGCAAAACACAGGAACGCCAGCAGGAAGCACAGCGTGCATCCGAGATCCGGCAACGCCGCAATCCAGTCCACCGCCTCGGAATGGATCGGGTGCACCGCAAAGAGGGCCGCCGCCGCAAAGGACAGGTCCCACCGGCCGAGAAGCGCATGAAAAACCGCGCACGCCAGAAGAACCACAATCAGGTGAAAAGCCACATTGACGGCGTGAAAGGCGGAGGCATCGAATCCGAAACCCGCGGTGGTGAGCCGGTAGGCCAGCATCTGCAATGGACGGTAATAATTGACACTCGGCCGGGAGCCCTGGCGAGAGAAACCCCACACGTTTGGCGCCGCCAGACGCGCCAGGGAAGTTTCCGGGCGCAGACTGGAATTCATCACCACCTGCTGATGGTCATCCCAAACGAAGCCGTTGCGGAGAGTGTTGGCATAGGGAAGGATCGCAATGAGGGACAACACTACAACCGTGACAGCCAGCCGAGCCTTGAGGGCCGGCGTGCGCACAAGTCTGGAACGCGTGTCCCGTGCAGGGGGAGACGCCACCGTCGGCGCGCCTTGTTTTGCCGGATGCTTTCTCCTGGCGCGTCCCGTGCTCAAGGGCATCCCTCCGGCGGCCAACCGGCCTTCACTCGATCACAAGGGATGCGCTCCAGCGCCAGCCCGGCGAACGAAGACAGCGGACTCTGTGCCCCGCAGTCTGTCCACTCAGACTTTTCCCCGCAATCGGCAAATCACAAAATAGGACGGGACATCTTGCGCAAAGGTTAGCTGGCAGATGAATTCATCAGAAAGTGCAGATTTGAGTGTGTCTGCGGTCCCGAAATTGGGACAGTAGGCCGCAATTGACAGTCCCATTTCTGCAACGTAGGCTCTCTTTCAAGATTCATATGGACCTTTTTGAAGAGATCGTAAGAATGCGGCGCGCCGGACAGCGGGCGGCGCTGGCTACCATTATTCATACCAATGGTTCGATCCCCAGTTACGAAAGTTCCCGGATGCTGGTGCGCGAAGATGGTTCCATCGCTGGAACCGTGGGCGGGGGATGCGTGGAGGCGGACGTGTGGGCCGCGGCGAAAGAAGTGCTGCGCACCGAGACGCCGCGGAAACTTACCTTCAGCCTGAATCATGAAGCCGGGAACGACAGCGGGCTGATTTGCGGCGGCACCCTGGAGGTTTACGTGGAGCCGATCCTCCCCCAACCCATGCTGTACATTTTCGGAGCGGGGCACGTTTCCACAGCGCTGGCGCGCGCGGCACAACTGGCGGGATTTGCCATCGGGGTGGTGGACGACCGCGAAACATTTGCGAACGCGGAACGATTTCCGATGGCGCAAGAGATTTACGCGAGCTATGCGGAGGCGTTTGGGAAGCTGCGGCCACACGCCGCCACGTACCTGGTGATTGTGACCCGCGGGCACAAAGACGATATGGACGTGCTGCGCTGGGCGGTGAACACGGAGGCGCGCTACATCGGCATGATCGGCAGCCGGCGCAAAGTGCTCTCCGTGTATCACGCGCTGGAGAAGGAAGGCATCGCGGCGGAGAAATTCGCGCGGGTGTACGCGCCGGTGGGGCTGGAGATCGGGGCGCTTACGCCGGAGGAGATTGCAGTGAGTATCGCGGCGGAATTGATTGCGGTGCGGCGGAACGCGGATTCGGCGCGGCACAAATCGCTACAAGCAGAGACGGCGGCCCAGCGCTGAGGGGCGAGAATCGCGAACGATTTCACCGGCGCTTCCAGGGGGGACTCGCGGTGAAGGGTTAAAAGGCACGAGGAGAGTAGAGTTCCTAGCAAAGGCGCGAAGAGGCAGAGAGCGCGAAGGAGAAGAGCAGATCGCTGAACCTTCTCAACCGAAACCGGCGCAGGCCGAACCCGGTCAAACAAAATCAGGGGAAACGAAACCGGGTCAAATGAAACCGGCCGCTGGGCAATCTGCCCAGCCGAAGCCGCCTGCACCGAGGAAAACGCTTGCAGCGATCATTCTCGCGGCTGGGGAATCGCGGCGAATGGGAAGGCCGAAGGCGTTGCTGGCCTGCCAGGGGACCACATTTCTTGGCCATCTGCTGCGGGTGACGGCGCATCCGGGAATCGGGATCCGGCGGGTGGTGCTGGGGGCGGGCGCGGATGAAATCCAGCGCGCCGCCGGGCTGGCGCCGGAAGCGGTGGTGATCAATCGCGATTGGCCGAAGGGGCAGCTCTCCTCGATCCAAGCCGGACTGCGCAGCCTATCAGAAGGCGCCACGGACGGAATCCTGTTGTGTCCGGTGGACCATCCACTGGTTTCCGCGCACCTGGTGGACCTGCTGGTGAAGGCGTTCCGCGCGCAGGACAAACTCATCGTCATGCCCACGTGGGAGGGCCACCGGGGGCATCCGGTGATCTTCGGGGCGCGACTTTATCCGGAGATTCTCGCGGCGCCGGAGAATGTGGGCGCGCGGGCGGTGGTCTGGGCGCATCAGGCTGACCTGCTGGAGATTCCCACCAAGGAAGAAGGTGTGGTGCAGAATCTGGATGATCCCGAGGCGCTGGCGCGCGCTGCGGTAAAGCTGACGTAGGACCGAACGAGAAAACACTTCCAGAAAAAACAGGCAGGAGCCGGCCGGATGCAGAGAAAAACGCCGGCAGGATGCCGGCGGTACAAAATTAAGGGCCGGCAAGCTGGGCCCTACGAGAACAGCGCAGGCGAAAAAAGCTGCCAGCCGGAGGAACGCAAGGAAAAACGCCGGCAAGATGCGGGCGGTACGAAATCAAGCGCGCGGCAAGCGCGGGGCTACAGGAGGGCGAGGAGAGCGCGAAGGGCGTCGCAGGCCAGCTCGGCGGCGTGGAAGGAGGCCGGGGCCAGTCCGCCCAGTCCCTCGGCGACCGAACCGGGGTTGAGCGCGCGCAAATCTCCCACCGGCTTGCCATGCATCCATTCGGTAAGCCAGGAACCGGCGGCGATGGAGGCCACGCAGCCCTGGGTTTTGAAACGCGCCTCGACGACACGCCCATGTTCGACCCGCGCGGCCAGGCGCAACACGTCGCCACAGGCGGGGTTGCTCACCTCGACCCGCGCGGTGGCCAGGGGCAGGTCGCCAGCATTGCGGGGGTGCTGGAAATGATCCAAGAGCGACGCGTTGTAGGGAGTTTCCATTCCGATTCCGACCTGTCTGATTAGAGGCGGGGCACCGCCGCCACGTTTCAGGAAAACGGACGCAACGCAGATCCCTCATTCGCGACGGGCGAGATTTCGAGAAGACACGCGCGACCGAAACGTGCCCCGAGTCTGAACACCCGGGCTACAACTTGGCCTCGATGGCCTCGACCAGGGTGCGCAACACGGCGACGCGCGCGAAGAGTTTGTCGTTCGCGGGCACGATGGTCCAGGGCGCCTGGGGCGTGCTGGTACGCGCGAACATTTCTTCGGCGGCCGCGGTGTAAGGCTCCCACTTCTGCCGGTTGCGCCAATCCTCTTCGGTGAGCTTGTAGGAGCGGTAGGGATCTAGCTCGCGGCCGCGGAAGCGCTTCAACTGCTCGGCAGGGGTAATGTGCAGCCAGAATTTCACAATGACCATGCCGAAAGCGGCTTGCTGGCGCTCGAATTCATAGATTTCCTGGAAAGCACGGCGCCAGTCACGTTCCTTGGCAAAACCCTCGACGCGCTCCACCAGCACGCGGCCGTAGTAGCTGCGATCGAACACGGTGAGATGGCCGGCGCGCGGCAGATTCCTCCAGAAACGCCAGAGGTAATGATGGGCCTTCTCTTCATCGCGCGGGGCGGCAAAGCTGACCACGGAAAAACCGCGAGGATCGAGAGGAGCGACGATGCGCTTGATGGCGCCGCCCTTGCCGGCTGCGTCCCAGCCCTCGAACAGACAGAGCACCGGCACCTGGCAACGGAAGATACCGAATTCCGCCTTGAGCAGGCGGGCCTGCAGTTCTACCGTTTCTTTCTTGTAGTCGCGCGCAGGCAGGCGCTGGCGCATATTGACGGCGGCCAACTGGCCGCCCGGGCCGGTGAGTGAGTTGACCACGGTGCGCACGCCGGCGGGGCTGAGCCCTGGTTGGGCATTGCTGGAGTCAGATTTATGCATGGCTGCAGCTAGCGGCTTTCTCCTCGCGCCCCGGAGACAGGCCAGAATGCCAGTCCGGCACTATTCTTCGCGCCACTCAACGGATTCCTCCGGCTGCATGGGGATGACTTTTTTGCCCCGCCTGGAGACCGGGCGGCGCTTCGTTTGCTTCTGGTGAGAACTGGCGGGGGCCGGGGTGCGCTGCGCGGATTTTGGCGCGGGAAGTTGCAGCGCCTGTTCCAGCCGGTTCACAACCGTATCCAGCACCTTTACCCTGGCCCAGTGGAGATCTTCGGCCTCGACCAGAGTCCACGGCGCATAGGCCGGGTTGCACTGGGTGAGCATGGCCTCGATGGCTTTGACCCAGCGGCCGTAATGCTTGTGCTGGCGCTGATATTCGCGGGTGAGCTTCCAGCGCAGCAGGGGGTCCTTGCGATAGGCGCGGTAGCGCCGCTGCTGTTCCTTGCGCGAGATGTGCATCCAGAATTTCAGCAGCACGGCGCCGCCGTCAATCAGCCAGCGCTCAAATTCGTTGATTTGGGAGTAGGCCTGGCGCCAGTCCTTTTTTTTGACCAGGCGGTCACAGCGATCCTCAAGGACGCGCGCGTACCAGGAGTGGTCGAAGACCAGCATCTCTCCATCGCGCGGAAGAGCGATCTGATAGCGCCACAGGAAATGGTAGCGGGCCTCAAGGGGCGAGGGGGGATGGCCGCGAACCACTTGATAGAGCCGCGGGTCCAGCAGCTCGGAAAGTTTCTTGATGACTTCGCCGCGGCCACAGGCGTTCCAGCCTTCAACGCAGACGATTACCGGGACAGCCGCTTCCTGTATCGCGTATTGGAGCAGGCGCAGGCGGTTTTGCAGGCTTTTCAGGCGCGAGGCGCTGGCGGCCTTGCTGAGCGATTTGCCGAGATCGAGCTGTTCGAGCATTACGGTTGGGCCGGCGTGCCGCGCCGGCTGCGATTCTCTCCGTTTCACGAATTCCCGCGAACCGCGCAAGGCTTTGGCCGACGCGGGACACCCGCCCTGCGAAGGCCAAATCCTGGTGAAGCGAGCAGCGCTCCTACGGGCCTTGCGGGCCACTCCGCGGGGGCGACGGGCGCGGCAAGCAGCGCCCCTACGGGCGTGCCCCGCTACTCCGCGGGGCCGAGATTGCCGGTGTCAATTTGCGCGCGCTGCAAGCGATCCGAGTAATCCACGTAGATCGTTTTCCATTCGGAATAAAAATCCAGGGCGGCGTCGCCGGATTCGCGGTGGCCGTTGCCGGTCTGCTTGGTGCCGCCGAAGGGCAAATGGGTTTCCGCGCCGATGGTGGGGGCGTTGACGTAGACAATGCCGGTGTGCAGGTCGCGCATGGCAGAAAATGCGGCGTTGACGTTGCGGGTGTAAATGGCGGAGCTAAGCCCGTACTTGACGCCGTTGGCCACATCCACCGCGTGCGCGAGTCCATCAACGGGAATGACGGAGACGACCGGCCCGAAGATTTCTTCCTGGGCGATGCGCATGCCGGGGTCCACGTCCGCAAAGATGGTGGGCTCGTGGAACCAGCCCTTGGCCCAGGGCCCACCCTGGAGACGATGGCCGCCCGCAGCGAGTTTTGCACCTTCGTTCGTTCCAATCTGCACGTAGGACATCACGGTGTCGAGCTGCTTCTTGCTGATTACCGGGCCCATTTCCGAGGCGGGATCGAGGCCGTCGCCGACTTTGAGGGATTTGGCGCGCGCGGTAAAACGGTCCAGAAATTCGCGGTAGATTTTCTTGTGCACGCCCACGCGGCTGGCGGCGGTGCAGCGCTGTCCGGAGGTGCCGAAGCCGCCCCAGATGCAGCCGTCCACGGCCAGGTCCAGGTTGGCATCGTCCATCACCAGGATGATGTTTTTGCCGCCGAGCTCGAGGTGGCAGGGGCGAAGCAGCGGGGCACATTCCTCTCCCACCAGAATGCCCACTTCCGTAGAGCCGGTAAAACTGACCGCTTTGACGCCGGAATTTTTCAGCATGGCGGGGCCGCAGGTGCTGCCCGCGCCGGAGACCAGATTGACCACGCCGCGCGGCACTCCCGCTTCGTTCAAAACCTCGAGCATGTTGTAAACGGAAAGCGGCGTTTCCTGGGCAGGTTTGATGACCACGGTGTTGCCAAGGACCAGCGCGGGCATGGTCTTCCAGGAGGGGATGGCCATGGGAAAATTCCAGGGAGTGATCAGGCCGCAGACTCCCAGGGGCTGGCGGACGCACATGGCCGCCTTGTTGGGCAGCTCCGAGGGCGTGGTTTTTCCGAACTGGCGGCGTCCCTCGCCGGCCATGTAGTAGGTCATGTCAATGGCTTCCTGGACGTCGCCGCGTGTCTCCGCCAGGACCTTGCCCATTTCGCGGGTCATATCGCGCGAGAATTCCTCCTTGCGGCGCACGAGCAATTCGGCGGCACGGAAGAGGAGTTCGGCGCGTTTGGGGGCGGGCACGAGGCGCCATGTCTTGTAAGCCTCGGCGGCAGCGTCCACGGCCGCGGCGACATCTTCAGCGGTGGAGGCTGGGAACATGCCGGCGAGATCGTCGGTGTTGGCCGGGTTGCGATTCTCAATGGCGGAGCCACCGCGCGCATCTACCCATTCACCGCCGATGTAGTTTTTGTAAAGCTTGGGAGCAACAGTGGTGGCCATAATTTTCCTCCGACCGGGCGCGGCGCTCTGCGAAGCCTGCTGGATGGAAAGGCAGGAATTGCGCGCGGAATGCACGACTCTAGCAAAGGCTCCGGTGCAGGTCAATTTACGGCCGAGGCCCGCGTCAGGCGCGGGAGACGATGGCTTCCACCGCGGAGCAGAAGCGATCAATCTCCTCAACGGAAGTGTAGACATTGGCGCTGACCCGGATGCCGCTGATCCCGGGGCCGGTGATGGGGGTGACGAAAATGTTGTGCTGAGAGAAGAGCGCGTCACCCAGTTTTGCGGGTTCGATGGAGTCGAAATGGATGGTGCCGAAGGCACCGGACTGTTCCGGCCCCAGTCCCACCAGCATGCGGGCGCCGGGAAGGTTACCCAGACGCTCGGCCCAGCGGTTCTTGAGGTAGCGGAAGCGCTCGAATTTTCGTTCGGCGCCAATTTGTTCGTGGAACTCAAGCGCCTGGAGCGTGGCATTGTGCATGGCGGCGGGGTGGGTGCCGATTTCCTCGAACTTGCGGATGTCCTTGTCCATGGAAGTGGGAGCGGCCATGAGCGCCCAGTGCTTCTCGATGCGGTCTTTGCGGACATAGAGCATGCCGGTGCCGATGGGGGCGGAGAGCCACTTGTGGAGGCTGGCGCCGTAGAAGTCGCAATCCAGATCGGAGAACTGAAAGGGCACGTGGGCAAAGGCATGGGCGCCATCCACGATGCTGGTGATGCCGCGGGAGCGGGCCAAGGCGCAAATCTCGCGGACGGGGAGAATCTGGCCGGTCATGAAGATGACCTGAGAGACGTGGATCACGCGGGTGCGCGGGGTGATGGCCTGCTCGTAGAGGCGGACGAGATCCGCGGGATTGCCGACCGGAACGGCGAAATCCAGTTGCTTGAGGACAATCCTTTCCCGCCGCTCGCGCTGCTGCCAGGTGGTAATCATGCGGGGATAGTCCTGACTGGTGAGGAGAACTTCGTCGCCCGGGCGGAGGTCGATGCCGAACTGGGCGATTTGCAGTGATTCGCTGGCGTTGCGGGTGATGGCGATGCACTCGGGATCGGCGGCCCACATGCTCGCCAGCTTCTTGCGGACCTTTTCGATGTCGGGCTCCAGGTCGTGCCACATGCGGTAGGCGGGGAGCAGGTTGCTGTAGCGGATGGCCTCGATTTCCGCGTCGAGAACCGGGGAGGGGGCCGGCGCCACGCCCCCATTATTGAGGTTGAGGATTTTCGGATCGCAAACGTAGGCGCCACGAATGCGGGCCCAGAAGTCTTCGTCGGAGGCCAGGTCGCGCGGCGCGACACCCGCGTAGGCGCGGTTGAGGAAGCCGGCCATGGCGATGGCTTCCGCACCACGCAGAAACTCACGACGGCTAACGGTGGCAGGCATAGGTGTAATCCCCAGGTGGTTCCGTTGCGCGGCAAGGATACCTCAAACCTGGGGGCGTTTGTGCAGCAGGAGCGGGGTACAATCCCTGTCCGCAACCGGACTGGTTGCGGGGGGAGGGAGCGATCGATGGCATCCGTATTCATCACAGGAACCAGCAAGGGGATTGGTTTGGAGACGGCCCTGGCTTTTGGACGCGCCGGGCATAAAGTTTTCGCCACGATGCGGCAGCCGGGCCAGGCTCCGGAGCTGGCGCAGCGGGCCAAGGCGGAAAACCTGCCGATCACAGTGTCAGCGATGGATGTGGACTCGGACCAATCGGTGCGCCAAGCGATCGCTGCCGTCCACGAGCATGGCCCCATCGAGGTGCTGGTGAACAACGCGGGCATCGAGCGGGCCGGGTCGGTGGAGGAGCTTCCGCTGGCGGAGTTCCGCGCGGCGATGGAAACCAACTATTTCGGAGCGCTGCGCTGCATTCAAGCTCTGGCGCCGCACATGCGGAAGCGAGGCAGCGGGTGCATCATCAACGTGAGCTCGGTTGCCGGGCGCATTTCCAATCCGCCGCTCACGGCCTACATGGCCTCGAAGTGGGCGCTGGAAGCGCTCAGCGAAGGGCTGGCCGGCGAAATGAAGACGTTTGGGGTGCGCGTGGCCATCGTAGAGCCGGGGATCATTGATACCGCGATGGCGCGGCGCATTGAATACGCCGGGGCAAAATCCAACTATCGGCAGCGGGAGCGCTTTGCGGAGCTATTCACGAACTCGCTGAAAAATCCGGTACCACCCTCGCTGGTGGCGCGAAAAATTCTGGAAATCGCGGAGAGCGAGACCTGGCAACTGCGCCATCCGGTGGGTCCCGATGCGGTACCCTTCCTCGAGTGGCGAGGGAAATTTACGGACGAAGCCTGGGTGGATTTGCACGCGAGCGATGACGAGAACTGGCACCGTAGGATGGCGGCGGACTTCGGCGGGGGGCAGAAAGCTTAGCCGGAGCCAGGAAATTTCCCGCGGAGCGTTTTGAGCGGAGCCGGGATTGCGCGCATGCGCCGGAACAAGCAGGTTCCTCACCCCGGCACCAACCGCCAGGGTTCGGATTAACGGGCGCCTGGGGGCAAACTGGAGTGAGTGGGAAATGGTTTGCGGCGCACGGCTATTTGAAGGTTATTTTAAGACGAGGATGTAGAGCCGGGCGAACTTGGGCTCTTCCGTGGTTTTGTCTTTTCCCTTCCCCGTGGTTTTTTCCTTGGCGAGATTCACCACCTCGGCCGCGGACCCCGCCGGGAGCCAGTAGGCTTCTCCGCCGTGCAGTTTTTTGGCTTTTGAGCCGTGCTCTTCGATGCTGACCTCAGAATCTTCCAAGACGAGAATCAGGCGAGGCGTGAAGGCCGCCTCGAGCCGGGAAGTGGCGCCCCCGGGCACGCCGTGGAGCTGGAGCAGCATTTCATCGGTTTCAAAGGCGGGCATGCCGGCAGCGGGCTTGCCAGCGGCTTCCACGGGGCAATCGAGCGGCGCGTCCGCAATCACCTTGACGCAGCGGTTGCGTGGGGCGCCCTGCGGTTTCAGCAGCTCGATGGTGAAGTTGTAGAAGCGCGAGTCCGTATCCGTGCGCACCACGTGAGCAAAGCCACCTTTGGAATAGCTAATCTGAGCGTCTTCGAGGGTGGCATGGGTCTCCGGTTTGCCCTGGACGGCGTTCACGTAGTCCGCGGCGCCCAGCGCGACGCCGATGTAGGGCAAGGGGTGGAGATGGAGCAGGGTGGCAGAGTGGGGTGCCAGCTCGAAACGATAGGCACGGACGTAATCGTTTTCGAGCAGCAGGTGGTGGTGGGGCTCGTCCTTGACGGCCACCGGAGTGGCAGGTGGCGCCGACTGTCCGGGCCCGCCGGAAAGGCCCTGCGCGCTGTAAAGCAAAGTCGCGGCCAGCGCCGCGGTCACGTAAATCGGCTTCATACTCCCTCCTGCGCTTCGAACGATGCGAAAGGTACGCCGGGCCCCGGCGGCTGTCAACTTCAGGGTGGGCGCGCAGCGAGTTCTTTCGGATTGCAGGCGGGGGTCCACTCCATCGCCCGAGTTCGATGATCGGCGGAAGACGGGCGCAGCCCTTTCTGCATCAGGATCTGCGACAAGCATCGCCCCTAGGCGGGCGGGCGAGCCTTCTTTTCGATCTGCGGCAAGGACTCGATGAGCACATGGCCGATGATGGCCAGGCTGCGAGGACTCACTTTGTCCAGGGTGTCCTGCGGGGTATGCCAGAACGAGCTCATGGAATCGGAATCAATC
>DATIYQ010000277.1:0-7023 GCA_035517515.1 Binatia bacterium | reverse complement strand
CGGGTTACCACCCTGGACGAAGATCACCAGGAAGTGGTGGTGGATGAGCCGGCCGTGGGCGACTTCTTCGGCTTCGCCTCCATGATCGAGCAGACCCCGCACCAAACCTCCGCCATCGCCGTGGAAGCCTCCGAATGTCTGGAAGTTTCCCGCGAGGACATCGCCACGCTGCTGCAGCGGAAACCTCATGCCGGAATGGACCTGCTGACCACGCTGGGCCGCCAGTTTCACGCCTCCCAGGGACTGGTGCGGCTGCGCGCCGGCCGCAATCCCAACGTGATTATCGAAGAGCAATCCACCACCGGAGAGCGCGTCGCGGATTCGGTGGCGCGCTTCGGCGGCTCCTGGACGTTCATTATCGCGTTTTCCGTCTGGATCGTCGTCTATACGCTGATTAACATTTGGCTGGCCCAAAGGGCCTGGGATCCATACCCCTTCATCCTGCTGAACCTGTTTCTATCCATGCTCGCAGCCATCCAGGCTCCCATCATCATGATGAGTCAGAACCGCCAGGACACGAAGGACCGGCTGCGCAGCGAGTTGGATTTCGACGTCAATCGCCGCGCCGAAACTGAAATCCAGGGCCTGGCAAAAAAGCTGAATCTCCTGGACGACAAAATGGACGATCTCGGAGACCTGCTGCGGGCCAAGGCACCGAGACAACTGTGATAGCATCGCCTGCTGGTTGATTTTCTGATTTTGGTGCGTTTCTGCGAGGCGCGAGATTGAGCGACCCCTCCGTTTTGGCCATCCCCCTGGGCGGGCTCGGCGAGTTCGGCATGAACATGCTGGCGCTGCGCTCCGGGAACGACATCGTGGTGATTGATGCCGGGCTGATGTTCCCGGAATCGGAACTGCTCGGCGTGGACGTGGTCCTGCCCGACATCACCTATCTAAAGCAGAACAAGAAGCACGTGCGCGCCATCCTGCTCACGCATGGCCACGAAGACCACATTGGCGCCCTTCCGTACCTGATTGCGGATCTGGACGTGCCCGTGTACGGCTCGCGCTTCACCCTGGCCCTGTTGCGCAAGAAGCTGACCGAGAGCGGACACATCGAGACCGCGGTGCTGCGAGACATGCAGCCCGGCGTGCTCTTTTCCCTGGGTCCCTTCGAAATCGAGCCCATCCAGGTGACTCACAGCATGGTGGACTGCCTGGCCCTGGCCATCCGTACCCCGCTGGGCACCTTCCTGCACACCGGGGATTTCAAGATGGATCCCACGCCGATTGACAACCGGCCGTTCGACCTGCACGCCTTCGCGCGCTACGGCCAGGAAGGGGTGCTCGCGCTGTTCAGCGACAGCACCAACGCCGAGCGCGCCGGCTACACGCCCTCCGAACGCGCCGTCCGCCCGCTGCTCGAATCGCTGGTGCGCGGGGCGCCGCGCCGCGTGATCGTTTCCTGCTTCGCCAGTTCCGTGCACCGCATCCAGGTAATTGTGGACATTGCGCAGAGTTTGGGCCGCAAGGTCGGTTTTGTGGGACGCAGCATGGTGGATAACGTGGAAATCGCCCACACCCTGCAGCAACTGCACATTCCCGACGGCATGGTGGTGCGCTCCCAGGATTTGCGCGGCTTTGATCCCGAAAAGCTGGTGGTGGTGGCCAGCGGCAGCCAGGCGGAAGCCATGTCCGCGCTCTCCCGCATGGCCGTGGACAATCACCGCATGCTCAGCATCGAGGAAAACGACACGGTGATTCTTTCCGCGCGCATCATTCCCGGCAACGAGCGCGCCATCTCGCGCATGATTGACCATCTGTTCCGCCGCCGCGCCCTGGTGTATTACGAATCGTCCGCAACCGGGGGCACGGGACCGGTGCACGTCTCCGGTCATGCCAGCCAGGAAGAGTTGAAGATGCTCATCAACCTGGTTCGCCCGAAATACTTCATCCCCATCCACGGGGAATATCGCCAGCTGTTTCGCCACGCCGCGCTGGCCCACCAGGTGGGCACCGTTTCGGGTGAAATCATTCTGCTGGAGGATGGCCAGGTGCTCGAATTCAGCCGCGCGGGCGCCGTGCGCCGGGAATCGGTGCCCACCGGCCGCGTGTGCGTGGATTCCGGCTCGCTGGAGGAGATCGAGGAGGTGGTGATCCGCGACCGCAAGCACCTCTCCGAAGACGGCATCGTGGTGCCCATCATCGCCATTGATAAGCACTCCGGCCGCGCCGAGGGCTTGCCGGAAATCGTCAGTCGCGGGTTCCTGCACGAGGAAGACGGCCAGGCGGTATTCGAAGGCGCGCGCGAGGTGGTGCGCCGCACCATCGAAGGCTCCAACCCCGAGGAGAAAATGGATTGGAGCGTGATCAAGGAAAAAATCCGCGTGGACCTGAAACGCTACCTGAACAAACAAACCTCCAAGCGCCCGCTGATCCTTCCGGTGATTCTCGAAGTCTGATGGCGCTCACGATTCGCCGCTTTCAATCCGCGGATTTCGACCGCCTGTGGCAGATTGACGCGCAATGCTACGCGCCGGAAATCGCCTACTCCAAGCGCACGTTTCGCGCATTTCTGCGCCTGCCCGGCGCGGAATGCCTGGTGGCAGAAGAAAACGGCGCCCTGGTGGGTTTTATTCTCAGCGACCGCGACGGCCCGGCCGGCCACATCATCACTCTGGACGTGGCGCCGGAGGCCCGCCGCAAACACGTGGGCAGCATGCTGCTGGAGGCCGCGCACGCCTCCCTCGCCGCGCACGGCGTGAGGGGGGTGGAACTGGAAACCTCGGTCGCCAATCCGCCGGCCATCGCCTTCTGGCAGCGCCAGGGCTACCGCGCCTGCGGAATCCTGTCGAATTATTACGAAAACGGCGAAGACGCCTACTGGATGTCGAAAACGCTGACCGCGCCCAGTAGTTAACCGCGCCTGATGGGAGGTAGCGCAGGCGTGAAGCGACCCTCAATAGCCCAGGTGATGCAGGTAGCCCACCGCAGCCGCCGCAAAGAAGCAGTAGATGCCGAAGAAATACCACCGCCCGTTCATCAGCCACTGGCTCAACCATTTCAACGCCACCAGCCCGGCGAGAAACGCCATCACCGCCCCCACCACACTCGGCACCGCCGCCGATGCCAGCGCCGCCGTCCCCGCAATGTGCTCGGCACGGATTAACCGCAGCACCTCGCGCCCCACCACCGGCGGCGTCAGGACCACCGCAAGCGCGAAGCTGAACGCTTCCGCCCGCGCTTTCCCCACCCCCGCCAGCATCCCCGCGGAGATCGTCGCCCCGGAGCGGGAGAATCCGCGGAAGGGCAGGCACAGTCCCTGCACCGCTCCAATGATTCCCGCCCTGCCCAGATCCAGGCCGTCATCGTAGGGGCGCTGCTCGCTGCGCCCGGCTGCGGAAGACTCCCCGGCGGGTGTCCGGTTCTCGCGAAGCCCCGCCACCAGAATTAAAATCCCCGCCGCGGCCAGCGCGGGCGCGATCAGCTCCAGATGGCTGAACAGGTTTTCGATTTCCGCATGCGGCTGGCCGGCAAGAATTGTCTTTTCGATCATTTTGATCAGCGCTTCCCCCACCAGCCCGGTCAGCGCGGTGGCCAGAATGATCTGCCACGCAATCGTCTTGAACGCGGCCATGCTGCTGAAGTAGTGGCTCCGCCAGTCCTTCCAGAAATAAACAATCACGGCAAACATCGTGCCGGTATGCAGCATCACAAGAAGGAGGGTCATCGAAGGCGACGACGGGTCCAGCCCCAGCAACTTCTCGGCGAGAATGACGTGGGCGGAACTGGAAATCGGGAGGAGTTCTGCCAGCCCCTGCACGATGGCGAGAATCACGACCTGTAGGATGGCCACGGCGCAATTATAGAAGAAGTTCGCGCTGCGGCGAACAAACCGGAAGTTCTGCGGTCCCCCAGCCGGAAAGGGTTTCCCATGCGGCGGCTCCGCCTGGTTACTCGCAAACACGAAGGGGCAAGATTTACGTTGTTTCCGCAACCCGCTCTGCTAACTTGGAGTGGCTGCTCGCCTTCCTCCAGTTTCAAGCCGCGCGACAGCGCCCGCGCGGCTGCGGCGCGAGCAGCCTCCTTCCCCGCCCAAAGGGAGCACTCTGTGCGCGCGTTCACGCCTACCGGCAATCGCCGGCTCAATGAATTGGTGGGATTTGTGTGTCTGGCGGCGAGCGCCATCTTGCTGCTCAGCCTGCTTTCCTACAATCCCCATGATCCTTCCTGGAACGTGGCCGGGCCCGGACTTTCCGCCGCCGGCGCCACAGCCCACAACTGGATCGGTCCCTTCGGGGCCTATCTTTCCGACTTTCTCTATCAGGCCTGCGGGTTCGCGGCGTTCCTTCTCCCCGTGGGGTTCGGCGTGTTCGGCCTGCGCTGGTTCCGCAGCCGGCCGATCGCCTCGCCGGTGGCAAAAGCCTTCGGCTTTGTCCTGATGCTGCTCTCCTCGGCCGCGCTGCTCTCCCTGGCGCACCTGCCGGAGGTGCGCGGGTTGCTGCCTCCCGGTGGATTGCTGGGCACGCTCGGCTCGTCCGCCCTGCGCGCCGGATTCAATGCCCCCGGCGCGGGCTTGGTGGCGCTTTCATCCCTGATCGTCGCGCTCTTCCTCACCACGCGCTTCTCGTTTTCCGGCGCGGCGGATTGGACCGGGCGCCTGTTTGCCGGTTGGACGCCGATCGCCGCATTGCGCGCACGCTGGACCGCCTGGCGCGCCGCGCGGGAAGAGGCCCGGCAGCGCCGCCGCCTGGCGCACATCCGCGTCAACGGCCGGCCGCCCATCCTGGCGAAATCATCCGGAAAGTTGGCGGTGCCCCCGGCGCTGCCCGTGCCCATCGAAGAGCGCCCCGGCCCCAACCAGATTGTTCTGCCCGCGGTGGCCAGGCCCGCCGCGGCGCAGGCCGCTGCCGCCGGTGCTTCCGCCCCCGCGGGCCCCATTCGCTCTGCCTTCATCGGAAGGCCGCCCGCGGACCGGCCCATTCCGGCGATTGTGCCGCCTCCCGTAGCGCTTCCTTCCCCGGTGGCATCGGCTGCGCCGGTGCGCGCGGCCGCGCAGCCGCGGATCGCCAAATCCGCTGCCGGATACCGCCTGCCGTCTCCCGATTTGTTGCGCAAGCCCGCGCGCTCCGAGCAGGTGAACGAAAACGAGCTCAAAGAGCGCGCCCTGGCCATCGTGGCCAAGTGCCGCGAATTCGAGGTCAACGGCCATGTGACGCAAATCAATCCCGGCCCGGTGGTGACCACCTTCGAGTTCAAGCCCGAGGCCGGCATCAAGTATTCGCGCATCACCGGGCTCTCGGATGATCTCTGCCTGGCGCTGCAAGCGGAGTCCATCCTCATCGAGCGTATCCCCGGAAAATCCACGGTGGGCATCGAGGTGCCCAACCCGCACCGCGAAACCATTGCCCTGCGCGAAGTGATCGAATGTCCGGACTATGTGAACTCGCCCTCCAAGCTCACCCTGGCCATGGGCAAAGACCTGATTGGACGCCTGCGCGTCTCCAATCTGGCGGAAATGCCCCACCTGCTGATTGCCGGCTCGACCGGCACCGGGAAGAGCGTATTTTTGAATTCCCTGATCGTCTCCATGCTCTATAAGGCGACGCCGGACGAATTGAAGCTGGTGATGGTGGACCCCAAGCGCCTGGAGCTGGGACTTTATGAGGAGATTCCCCACCTGCTCGCGCCGGTGGTGACCGATCCGAAAGTGGCGTCCAACGTTTTGCGCAATGCCACACGCGAGATGGAGCGCCGGCTGAAGCTGCTGGCCCAGCGCGGCGTGCGCAACATTGACCAGTACAACCGCCAGTTTCAGAAGCAGGAATCGCTTTCCTTGTTCGACACCCTGGACGGCGAAGAACACAAACCGCTGCCCTACATCGTCATCGTGATTGACGAACTCGCTGACCTGATGATGGTGGACACCAACAACGTTGAAGAGGCCATCACCCGCCTGGCGCAGATGGCCCGCGCCGTGGGCATCCACCTGATTCTGGCCACCCAGCGGCCCTCCGTGGACGTGATCACCGGCCTGATTAAAGCCAATTTTCCGGCGCGCATTTCCTTCCGCGTGGCCAGCAAGGTGGACTCGCGCACCATTCTCGACGCCAATGGCTCCGAAGCCCTGCTGGGCCGCGGCGACATGCTTTATCTCCCCGCCGGCTCTTCGCGCCTGCACCGCATCCACGGACCGCTGGTGACCGAAGATGAAATCAGCTCGCTGTGCGATTTCTGGCGCGAACAGGCTAAAGCCGTTTACAACGAAGAGCTGCTGCGCCCGCCCAAAGAAGACGAGCAGGAGGAAAACGCGGAAGGCGGCGCCTCAGGCGGCTCCGGCGAGGGCGAGGAAGGCGGCGACGACGACGTGGACGACGATCTGTACCAGGATGCCGTGCGCGTGGTGCTGGAGGCCGGACGCGCTTCCACGTCCACTCTCCAGCGCCGCCTGCGCATCGGCTATGGGCGCGCCGCCCGCCTGATTGATCTCATGGAGAAAGACGGCATCGTCGGCCCGGCCGATGGCACCCGCCCGCGCGAAGTGCTGAAAAAGAAGGACTGGATGCGCGAATTCGACCAGTCCCTGCACTGATCCACGCGTGATTCCCGGTCCTGGCCCGGCGTGAACCGCGGCCCGCGCCCGCCGGAAACTGGTTCTTCTCCGATGTTCGTTCCCGGTTTTTCTCTGGTTTCTTTTCTGACCCGCTCTGCGCTCGCTGCGTGTCTGCGTTCTGCCTTCCCTTCCCCCTCCGTGTGCTCCGTCTCTCCATGCTCTCTGTGTTCAATCCTTTGCCTCTGTCTCTCTCGTTGACACACCCGCCGCGCGCCGCGATAATTTTAGTTTGCCTCGTGCCGGGGTAGCTCAGAGGTAGAGCGCGGCCCTGAAAAGGCCGGCGTCGGCGGTTCGATTCCGTCCCCCGGCACCATTTTTACCCTGCAATTCCTGAGCAAAAGCCGCCGGCGTACAATGGCGCGGCATTCAAAAACCGGAAGGAAATGCTGCTCATGGCAAAAATGGCTCGAACTTTATTGCCGGGCATTCTGGCCTGCGTTTCGGCGGTCATTTCCACGGCGACGGGGCAG
>DATIYQ010000276.1:0-13141 GCA_035517515.1 Binatia bacterium | reverse complement strand
GAGTCAACGATCGGCGGATGGCCGGCGCCCGTGCCCATTGCAGGTGTGATGGGCGCGCGCGGGGAGCGTGATACGGCTCACTTCTTTTTGCGCCGCACGGGAGCAGGCTGCGGGTGTGAGCGGCGGACGACCTATCGCCGCCGCGCCCGCGAGTGAGCGAGGGTGCCAACCGCCAGGGCGGGGCAGCCTAAGCGGAGCGCAATCCTCGCTCGCCCCAGCGGGCCAGCCGCCCCGAGGGGACGGCTGAGCGAGGAGTACGTCATGCCTAGCGCAGTCGCCGAAGCGCCAACGATTCAAAAATCCACCGATACGATGAGGGCCCTGGTCTTTCAATCCCCAAACCGCATCGCACTCGAACGCGTCCCCATTCCCAGGCCCGGAGTGGGTGAAGCCGTCATTCGCATCACGCTGACCACCATTTGCGGCACGGATCTGCACATCTTGAAGGGAGAGTACAAAGTCCGCCCGGGCCTGATCATCGGCCACGAGCCGGTGGGTGTGATTCACGAACTGGGCGCGGGGGTGACCGGCTACGCCGTTGGGCAGCGCGTCCTGGTGGGAGCCATTACCCCCTGCGGCCAATGCCATGACTGCCTGAGCGGACACTGGTCGCAATGCGGCGGGCCCATTGGCGGCTGGAAATTCGGCAACACGATCCACGGCGCGCAGGCCGAATACCTGCTGGTGCCCTACGCGCAGGCCAACCTGGCAAGAATTCCCGATGAGCTGACGGATGAACAAGTGGTCCTGCTGGCGGATATCGCGTCCACGGGCATTTCCGCGGCGGAGAGCGCGCCGGTAAGAATCGGCGACGCGGTGGCGGTTTTCGCGCAGGGACCGATTGGGCTGTGCGCCACGGCCGGGGCGCGGCTGAAGGGCGCCAGCCTGGTGATCGGCGTGGAGTCCGACACCTTCCGCGCCGAAACCGCGCGGCGCATGGGCGCAGACGTGGTGGTCAATTATCTGGAGCAGGATGTGGTGGAGGAAATCCGCCGCATCACCGGCGGCCGCGGCGTGGATGTGGCCATCGAAGCCCTGGGCACCCAGAACACTTTCGAGGGCGCGCTGCGCGTGCTGAAGCCCGGAGGGACGCTCAGCAGCCTGGGGGTTTACTCCGGCAAATTGACGCTGCCGCTGGAACCGTTCGCGGCCGGGCTGGGCGACCACAAGATCGTCACTACGCTGTGTCCCGGCGGCAAAGAGCGCATGCGCGTGCTGCTGGAGCTGGTGCGGCACGGGCGATTGAACCTGGCGCCGCTGCTGACGCATACTTTCCCGCTGGACCGCATCACCGAGGCCTACGAGTTGTTTGGCTCGCGCCGCGACAACGTGATTAAAGTGGCCATTCGGCCGTGAGGGAAGTGGCCAGTGACCGGTGGCCGCGCTCTTCGAGCACAGTCTAAATCGAAGTCCAGGCAATTCTAGAAGTTTGTCCCGCCAATCACAGAGTGGCGGGGCATGGTCCGCCCGGTCTTCCACCGGTCGGCAGTCACGCGTCACGAGACACACTGCGGAGGTGAGGGGAACCTCAGGGGTCTGAAAAAAGGGGACCAGGCTGGCCGTTGGCGTGGGGAGGCACCGGCCAGCCTGGCGAGGGAGCGGCCTTCATGAACAGCATCAGGCCGCCGACAAACTCTTCACGGGCGCAGACGCGGGGATTTCCGGCCACAACACCTTCACCAGAACATTGCCCGTGTCGTCATACTCGAGGGTGTAAGCCTGGGAGCAGGCCTCGCACAGCCAGAAATGCTTGGCGGGCCCAGACGGTTGAGCGCTTTCCGCCACCTGTTCCTTGGTTGTGGGCGCCACTTCGCCGGTCCGAAACCGGTAGAAGCGTCCTCCGGCCAGCCAGTGGAATGCGGTGGGGCAGGCCGGGTTGGCGCACTTGGGATGCAGTTTGCCGAACAGCGGCTCGCCTGCGGGCACCGGCCCGGTGGGCGCCACCGGGGGCTTGCGATTGTTGCGCGCATTGCGGCGCTGCTCTTCCAGCGCAGAAATCGTGGAATGCAGCCAGGCGCCGTAAACGTCTTCCAGTTCGCGTTGATCCGCAGTGCGGTAGAGGGACTCCAGGGTATCGCCCTGCTGGTTCAGGGGAATGTGGCGGCAGGGAACCGTTTTCGAGCGATCGGCCGGAGGAACCAGGGCCATCAGCACACATTCTCCGCAGGGATCCGGATTGTCCTTGGAGTCGTAGTTCATGCAGGTGGGCGAATCTTCGAAGATGAAATTGAATTTTCTCGGCTCACGCGGCGAAGGCCGGTAGCCCCCCTTTTCCAGAAAATCGAGTTCACTCTTGAGCACTTCGAGCAGGTCTCTCTCATCCTTTCTCATATTTGCCTCCCACGCCGCGCACTATGCGCCGTAGGCGGAAAACGCGCCGTGACCGTGGTCACGCCGCGTTGTGACGCGGGTCACAGGCAAAAGTTCGGCCGCGGCGTATTGATGTGAGAGGGAGCACAAGGGTCGCTCCCGGCAAGGCTTGCTGGAGGTGCGACGATGTCTGACACTCTGCGAATCATTCCCGCGGTGAAACACCGCGTGGTGCGCAAGGCGGGAGGCGGGAAGACTCCCTACGGCCTGAAAGTGATCGACAGTTGCGTGACCTGCCCGGTACACAAGGAGCGCCTGTTCTGCAATCTTCCCCCGCAATCGCTGGCGCGCTTCGACGCGATTTCCTCCTCGGCCACTTACCCGCGGGGCGCGGTGCTGTTTGTGGAGGGCCAGGAGCCTCGCGGCGTGTTTGTAGTGTGCAGCGGACGTGTGAAGCTGACCGCCAGCGCGGCCGATGGCAAATCCATCATCCTTCGCGTGGCCGATCCCGGAGAAATCGTGGGGCTACCCGCCACACTCTCCGGCCGACCCTATGAGCTGAGCGCGGAGGCCCTGGAGCCGATCCAGGCGAATTTTGTGCCGCGGAAGGACTTTCTGCAATTCCTGGCCGAGCATGGCGAAGCGACACTAAAGGTGGCGGAGATGTTGACCGATATCTACCATGCACTGAGCCAGGAAGTTCGCTACCTGGGCCTCTCTCATTCCGCGGAGCAGAAGCTGGCGCGTTTTCTGGTGGACCTGGCGGGGACGGAAGCGCTGGCTGCCCCCGGCCCGGTGCGGACCACGCTGACGCTGACGCACCAGGAAATTGCGGAGACGGTGGGCAGTTCGCGGGAGACGGTGACCCGGCTCTTCGCGGGATTCAGGAAGCGGGGTCTGATTGAATCGCACGGATCCACGGTGCTGATCAA
Organism: Binatia bacterium; assembly: GCA_035517515.1. Classification (GTDB taxonomy): domain Bacteria; phylum Acidobacteriota; class Terriglobia; order Acidiferrales; family UBA7541; genus JOPF136. The sequence goes on along the minus strand of DATIYQ010000276.1, from coordinate 9,899 downwards.
GGATCCGCGGAGCCTGCGAACGCTTGCCGCGGTGTAACGGGTACGGGAAGCGTCCCGGGCGCCTGCTGCGCCGGGAAACGGGCGGGGCGGGCGGTGCCTGCATGAGGTGGGGAAGCCAGGCTGTCAAATCTGACAGTTCCGGCGGGCGGATTGGGCTGGTAGAGTCGCCGAATTCGCGAGAAGTGACGAACCTGGACTGAAGTAAAGAAACGTCGCGCCCGATTGAGCAGATTGTGGGTAGTGCTGGGATGCGGCCCGGGGTGGGCCGGCAAGCCAGCAACCGCCGCATGGGGAGGGGTGGAGATGCGAAGGCCGAAGATTTATTCGTTTTCCCTGCTCTCAGTTTCCGTCCTCGTTTCCGTTTTCATTTCCGGCGCGGTGCGCCCGGCGGCGGCGCGCCAGGAGAGCGCGCAGGGCCAGAACTCCTCAGACTACGTTGGCGCGGAGACGTGCAAGACCTGCCACGAGGACATGCCCACGAAGGGCTTCTATAAGACGTTTGAGCAATCCCGCCACTTCGTGACCACGCTGGACAAGAAAAAAGGGCCGGAATGGCACGGGTGCGAAGCATGCCACGGGCCGGGCAAGGCGCACGTGGAGGGCGGGGGAGACAAGACCAAAATCTACACGTTCAAGGACGCCTCGGCCAAGGACGTGAGCCAGCGCTGCCTGGCGTGCCACCAGTACGGGCAGGAGCACGCGGATTTCGGCCGCTCCATCCATCTGCAGAACAACGTGAGTTGCGTGGATTGCCACGACCCGCACCGGCCGAAGGAGATCCAGTACCTGATGCGCGAGCCGCAGCCGGTACTGTGCTACGGCTGCCACCAGGAACTGAAGCAACTGTTCAACCGGACGTTCCACCACCGGGTGAACGAGGGGCTGGTGCGGTGCACGGACTGCCACAATCCGCATGGGGGAAACCTTGGCCACCAGCTGCGGGCCACGGCGACGCAGGACGTGGTGTGCTTCAAGTGCCACGCGGACAAGGCGGGGCCGTTTGTGTACGAGCACGAGGCGGTAAAGATCGAGGGCTGTACGTCCTGCCATGTGCCCCATGGATCCTCCAATCCGCGGATGCTGAAGCGGAGCCAGGTGAACCTGCTGTGCCTGGAGTGCCACTCCTTCACCGTGGACCAGGGGGTGCCAACGGTGCCGACGTTCCACAGCCAAGCCCGCAAGTACCAGGCGTGCACCTCCTGCCACGTGTTCATCCACGGTTCGAATACCAGCAGCGTTTTCTTCAAGCCCTAGGAAAGGAGATTCCAGGCGATGGGCAACACTCGATCCGACGCAAGCGCGCGCGCACCGCGCTGGTACGTGCGCTGGCCGGCCCTGACGCCCGTGGCGCTCCTGCTGCTGTTCGGGCCGGCGACGGCGCGGGCCCAGCAAGAACCGAAACCGGAGGCGCAGGTGAGTTCGCCGCAGGACACCGAGCCGGAAGGGGTGACCTGGGCCGGGTACAACGTGAAGCAGACGATTGAATTCGGCGGGCGCCTGGTGTCCACTTCCGGCAACGAAAACGTGTACGACACCTTCGTGAACCTGCAGCAGGGGGCGCGCCTGCTGAACTTCACCACGGAGATGCGATCGCTGGACAATCACGGGCCGCTGTTCGACCGCCTATTCGTCTCGAGCTTCGGCTACGGAGGCGATCCCAACGACGTGACCGTGGTGCGCCTGAGCAAGAACACCATTTACAACTTCAACGCGCGGCTGCGGCGGGACCAGAACGCGTGGGACTATTCGCTGCTGGCCAATCCGCTGAACCCGACCGCCGGATTTACGAATGGACCTCCGGGGTTCGGGCCGACGGCCGCGGACACGTGCACGGGCTGCGTGCTCAATTATTCGCCGCATGCCATGGATACCCGGCGTTACCTGAGCGATTACGACCTGACGCTGTTTCCGGAATCGAAGGTGCGGGTGCGCATGGGATATGCGCGCAACGTGGTGACGGGCCCAGCGCTGACCACCTACCACCTGAGCACGGAGGCGCAGCTCTTTGAGGATGTGCACACCACGGTGAACACCTACCGGCTGGGGGTGGACTACCGCATCGCGCCGCGGACCAACATCAGCTACGACCAGGTGTGGAACGATTACAAGGGAGACACGGGGTCCACGGACCAGAACCAGCTCTTCGTGCTCTCCAACAATGTTCCGGTGGATCTGGGCATCGCCTTCAACTCCACGCTGCAGGCCATGGGGTCTTCAAACCAGCCGTGCAACAACACGTTCAACGCGATCTCCGCGACCCCGCCGATTTACACGGTCAGCCCGACGTGCAGCGCCATGCTCAGCTACATGACGCACTCCCGGGTGCGCACGAGCAGCCCGACGGAGCAGATCAGCCTGCAGTCGAATTACTGGAAACCGGTGGACATCACCGCCCGATTCGGTTACACGGGCGGGGACGCGGACGTCTTCGGTTATCAGGAAAACCTGCTGGGGCGCGGCTCGAACAACCTGACGGGGCAGAATACCACCGCGAAGATCTTCGGGGAGCATGTGATGGCCACGGGGGACTTCGGGTTCACCTGGCACATCACCGATGCGTGGCGGTTCCTGGACTCATTCCACTACTCGAACTTCCACAACCCGATGGAGTATGACCCGTCGATCTGCTCGTTTTTCAGCGGCAGCATGATCATTCCGATCAACGTGTTCTCCCCGGCGAATGCGCTGCCGGTCAACTGCACGGCGCCGCCGCTGAGCCCCTCGGGGACCCCCGCGCACACCACCAGCTCCGCGGCGGACCTGACGCTGCAGAATTACGGCGGGTTCCTGAAGCAGGAGCAACTGACCAATCTGGCCGAGGTGGACTACCAGTATTCCTGGAGATTCGGGGCGCGGGTGGGCTTCCGGTACCGGCACCGGGACATCCAGGACAACATGTTTTCCGACGAGACGGACTATTACTTTCCTTCGAACGCCATGCGCGGAAACTGCCCGATGGGGGCTGCCTCCGCGGGCTGCACGGCGTTCGGCGCCGGCGCGAACACCTATTTCATGTACGTGGGCCCACCGGCAACGCTGGAAAATCCGCCGGCGACGCTGATCAATGAGTATTCGGGGCTGTTCGGCATGTGGGTGAAGCCGCTGCGCAACTGGCGGATCAGCTTCGACACCGAACTGATGAGCGCGGACAATGTGTTCACGCGCATCAGCCCGCGGCAATCGCAGGAATACCGGGTGCGCAGCATCTACAAGCCGGCGAGCTGGGTGACCATCAGCGGGTCGATCCGCGACTGGGAAGGCCGCGACAACGTGTTCCAGGTGGACAACCTGCAGCACGACCGGTCGTACTCGATCTCCGCGACGTTCCTGCCGAATGAGAAAGTCAACTTCGACCTGGCCTATTCGTATAACAACGTTTTCTCCCAGATCATCATCTGCTATCCGGGCACACCGATTCCGGGAGGACCGAACCAGTGCGCGACGGTATCGGGGCTGATCGAGCAGCTCTCCACTTACGAAAACCGCTCGCACTACGGGAACGCGGACGTGGTGTGGAATCCGGTGCATGCCCTGAGCCTGCGGTTCGGCGGGAATTTTACCGGGACCAGCGGTTATGCCTTGAACCTGAATCCGAACCAGGAACCCGGCCCGCTGCATTCCCTGTGGCTGGTACCCACCGCCGGTTTCGAGTATGCGTTCAACCGGAGCTGGATGGGCCGGGCCTATTGGAACTATTACGGCTACCGCGAAGACTTTACCCCCGTGCCGCAGGACATCTATGCCCCGCGGAATTTCCATTCGAACAATGTGACCTTGTCCGTTCGCTATGCGTTCTGACGACCCTGAGGCGAGTTTCAAGGACTCGGGCGGAACGAGGTGATCCGCGCCACCCAGCAGCGTGACGCAGGTCACAGCACCCTGTGTGCCACCGCGGCATGATGCGGGCCGTAATCGCCCCTTGCGGGCGGCGGCAGGCGCGGCCTGGTGAGGGTGCGGTGCGGTTTCCCCCGGTGTAATACGCCTGCGACGACATCCTTCAGGAGGAATCACCGATGAAGCGTTCCACGCTGTGGCTCGTTGCCGGTTTGGCGTCCATCTGCCTGGTGATGTTGCTGATCAGTCCGGCGGTTTGGGCAGATGATTCCGCAACTGTATTCAAGTCGAAATGCGCCATGTGCCACGGGCCGGACGGGAAGGGCGAGACCCCCACAGGCAAGGCCATGAAGGTCTCCAATCTGGCCTCCGATGAGGTGCAGAAGAAGACCGACGCGCAACTGACCGAGACCACCACCAACGGCAAGAACAAGATGCCGGCATTCAAGGGCAAGCTGACCGACGAGCAGATCAAGGATCTGGTGAAGTTCATCCGCGGGCTGGCGAAGAAAAGCTAGCCATCGCCCAGGCGCAGGAGCGAATCCCGGGAAACCGCCTGGTGGCGGCACGTTGGCGACGGGCGGGGAAAGCCAGGCGCTGGTGAATTCGCCCGCACCGAGACTTGCTGTTGCGATGGAACTGAAAACCTGAAATGGGCGCGACTGAACCAAGTAACCCCAGCCGGCGGCGGCGGCGCTTTGTCGAAGCGCTTCTCGGCGGTGGACTGTTTGCCTCCTTTGCATCCTTCGTGTATCCGGTGCTGCGCTATCTGATTCCACCACCCCTGGCGGATTTGGGCGGGGACGAGGTGGTGGCGGCAAAAACCGGGGAATTAAGAGCCGGCACGTCGAAGGTGTTCCGCTTTGGCTCCCGCCCGGGACTGTTGTTGATGACCGCGGAGGGCGAATACCGGGCGCTCTCGGCGGTGTGCACGCATCTGAGCTGCACGGTGCAATACCGGGGCGACCTGCATCAGATCTGGTGCGCCTGCCACAACGGTTTGTATGACTTGAACGGCCGGAACGTGAGCGGACCTCCGCCGCGGCCGCTCGAGGTTTTCCAGGTGCACGTGCGCGGGGATGAGGTTGTGGTCAGCCGGAAGCGGGAGGCGTGAGTTGAGGCTGCTGGCCCGCACCGGGGAGTGGCTCGGCGAGCGCTTCCACTGGGAAGAGCTGATCGGGCCGCTGGCGAAAAAGACCGTGCCGGTGCACCGGCTTACTCCCTGGTATTTCCTTGGGGGCATCACCCTTTTCCTGTTCGGGATCCAGGTGTGCACCGGAATCCTGCTGCTGCTGTATTACCGGCCCGGCGCCAATGAAGCCTTTGAGAGCGTGCAGTACATCATGACGCGGGTGCAGTTTGGCTGGCTGGTGCGCTCGATTCATTCCTGGGCGGCCAATTTGATGATCCTCACGGCCTTCGCCCACATGTTCAGCGTGCTGTTTCTGCAGGCTTACCGGAAGCCACGCGAACTCACCTGGATCAGCGGGATGGCGCTGCTCTTTCTGGCCATGGGCTTCGGGTTCAGCGGGTACCTGCTGCCGTGGAACACGCTGGCTTTCTTTGCCACCAAGGTGGGGACGGAAATCACCGGCCAGGTTCCGGTGGTCGGCCACGGCATGATGGTGTTTCTGCGCGGGGGAGAGGATGTAACCACCGCCACGCTCACCCGCTTTTTCGGATTTCACGTTGCGGTGCTGCCGGGATTGACGGTGCTGTTCATTCTGGTGCATCTGGCGCTGGTTCAGTATTTCGGAATGAGCCTGCCTCCCGGTGTGGAAGCCCGCTGGAAGACGAATCCGGGCGAAGCGCGGGCCATGAAGTTCTTCCCCAACTTTTTCCTGCGCGAACTGATGGCCTGGTACATCGCTTTGGGAGCGCTGGGGGCGCTCGCGGCCATCTGGCCCTGGGAGCTGGGCACGAAGGCGGACCCGTTTGCACCGGCTCCCGCCGGGATCCGTCCGGAGTGGTACTTCATGTTCATGTTCCAGACGCTGAAAAAGATTCCGGCCAAGCTGTGGTTCCTGGATGGAGAGGTGGCGGGCATTCTGGTGTTTGGCGCGGCCGGAGGCCTCTGGCTCCTGCTTCCTTTTTTCGATTCGATGGCGGGCGGCCGAGGCCGCAGATGGGTGCTGGGCGCGGGAATCTTCGGGCTGGGCTACATGCTGGCGATGACGGTCTATGGATACCTTGCAAAATAAGGGCGGACGGTTTGCGCTGCCGGCGGCGCTGGCACTACTGCTGTGGGCGGTTCCCGCGCGGTCGCAGCAGAATACCTGCCTGGATTGCCACGGCGCGATGGATCCGCCGCTGCAGGTGACCGCCGAACAATTCGCCCGCGACATCCACTCCCAGAAGGGGCTGAGCTGCGCAAGCTGCCACGGAGGGGATCCCACCGAAGCCGGTCCCGAGGCCATGAGCAAGAAGGCCGGATTCCGCGGGAAGGTGGAGCGCGGGCAGGTGCCCGAATTCTGCGGGCGCTGCCACTCCGATGCCGCGTTCATGCGCCAATACAATCCTTCGTTGCGCACCGATCAACTGGCTCAGTACAAGACCAGCGTGCATGGCATGCGCCGCGCGCAGGGAGACCAGAAGGTGGCGGTGTGCACGGATTGTCACGGCGTGCATGACTTGCGCCCGGCCAGCGACACGCGATCGAAGGTGAATCCGCTGAACATCGCCGAGACCTGCTCCCGGTGCCACGCCAACGGCGAGTACATGAAGGGCTACAACATCCCCACGGATCAATTCGCCAACTACCGGGCGAGCGTGCACTACGAGGCCATGACCGTGCGCGGGGATTTGAGCGCGCCGACCTGCACCACCTGCCACGGAAATCACGGCGCCGCGCCGCCGGGGGTGGCCTCGGTGAAGAATGTCTGCTCCACCTGCCACGCATTCCAGTCGCAAATGTTCGAGAAGAGTTCGCACAAGGCGGCATTCGAGTCCAGAGGGCTGCCGGGTTGCGTGGTGTGCCACAGCAATCACGGGGTGAAGCATCCCTCCGACGCCATGTTGAGCACCGGCCCGCAAGCGGTTTGCGCGCGCTGCCATACGCCCGGCGACCGCTGCGACCGGGCCACGGCCAGCATCCATGCGGATTTGCTGCGGCTGCAGGGGGCCATTCGGGATGCGGATGCGGTGCTGGCGGTGGCCGAATCCTCGGGAATGGAAGTGAGCGAAGCCCGCTTGAACCAGGATCAAGCGCGCGATGCGCTCACCAAGGCGCGGGTGACCATCCACAGTTTCCGCCGGGAACTGGTGGACCAGGATCTGCAAGCCGGCCTGAAAGTGACGGCGGTGAATCTGCAAGCCGGAGAGGGCGCGCTGCGGGAACGGAATTACCGCCGGCTGGGTCTGGCCGTCTCCGTGATTGCGATTCTGATTGTGCTGTTCGGCCTGCGCGCCTACATCCGGCTCCTGGAACAGAATGGAACTTCTACATGAGTTCCGCGGGTGTAATATGCCTCCCGCGTCGGGAGGACGCCTGCGATGAGCGCGGTTGACACCCTGCGGCAGTGGCTGCGGCCGGTTTTCTACTTCTCTCAAAATCCCATTTCCCTGACCGGCCTGGTGCTCACCACCAGCTCCGCGATCACCCTGATCGCATTCTGGTTCTATTTCGTATTTCTCCCGGGTCCGCCGCACCCCTATCTCGGCATTTTGATTTTCCTGACGCTGCCCGCTGTTTTCGTGCTGGGACTCCTGCTGATCCCGCTGGGCATCTGGATGCGGCGCCGGGCCCTGCGGGCGAGCGGCGAACTGCTCCAGGTCTATCCGCAGATTGACTTCAGTCGCGAAGTGATCCGCCGGGGGTTCTGGTTTGTCGCCGGGGCCACGGCGCTCAATTTCATCCTGGTCGGGACCGCTTCCTACAAGAGCGTCAGCTATATGGACTCGACCGAGTTCTGCGGGCAGACCTGCCATACGGTGATGACCCCGGAATTCACCGCCTACCAGAATTCACCGCACTCGCGGGTCAGTTGTGTGGAGTGCCACATCGGTCCCGGGGCTTCCTGGTTTGTGCGCTCCAAGCTTTCCGGCACGCGGCAGCTCTTCGCCGTGGCCTTTAACACCTATTCGCGGCCGATTCCGTCTCCGGTCGAGCATCTGCGTCCGGCGCGCGAGACCTGCGAGCAATGCCATTGGCCGCAGCGCTTCACCGGAGACAAGTTCGTGGTGCGCACGAAGTTTCAGGACGACGAAAAGAACACGCGACTGACCACCGTGCTGCTGTTGAAGGTGGGAGGGCGCACCTGGCAGGGTCACGTTGGAATCCACGGGCGGCACCTGGAGACTGGATCGCGCATTCAATACGTTTCCATCGACGGGAAGCGCCAGGTGATTCCGGTGGTGGAATACCTGGACGACTCGGGCAAGACGGTCCGGTACGTCTCCTCGGACGTGAAAACGACGCCGCAGCAGCTTGCGGCCGGGGAGCACCGGGTGATGGACTGCGTGGATTGCCACAATCGCCCCACGCATACCTTCGAGATGCCGGACAGCGCCGTGGACAAACGCATGGCCACCGGGAACATCAGTCCGGAGCTGCCGTACGTCAAGAAGAAGGCGGTGGAGCTGCTGAAAGCCGAGTATCCAGACCGCGAGCGTGCCCAGCAACAGATCATCGGGGAAATGACCGCCTTCTATAAAACCAAGTACCCGGAAATCTATTCCACGCGGCGCACGCTGGTGCAGCAATCCGCGGAGGAGGTTGCGGCGATTTACCTGCGCAACGTGTTCCCCTCCATGAGGCTCACCTGGGGCACGCACCCCAACAATCTGGGCCATACGGACTTCCCAGGGTGTTTTCGCTGCCACGATGGGAGCCACACCAGCGCCGACGGTCAGACGATTCCAAACGATTGCTCCACCTGCCACTCCCTTCTGGCGATGGAAGAGCAGAATCCCAAGATCCTGGCGGATCTGGGGATGCAGTAGTCCCCTTCGGGGGAAAGATGGGAGAGGGGCCGGGCGCGCCTAGCTTCCCGGTCTTGCACACTCATGAGGTTCGCCGGTCGTCGTTCTCCAACCTGTCCAACTTGTGCTCCTTATCACAGGGGCGAGTACGGTGAGTCACAGCCGCCAGCCCCAGGATTTGAAATCCTAGGGATTCGAGTATGGGCTGGTTTGCCCCGATGACGGCACGTACAAAACCCGGAGGCGAGCGGAATCGCTGTGGGCGCTATCTCCCACACGCTTCGGTGCTTGCGGGGCTTCTCTTATTTGTCCTCCTCGTCTTGCCCCAAGCGGGCTGGGGGGCGCGGGCCCGCCAGAAATCGGCGGACCTCTCCGACACCGATTGTCTGGCCTGCCATTCCCAGCCGGACTTCAAAACCGAAAAGGGCCGCAGCCTGTTTGTGGATCCCGAGCGGCACAAAGCCAGCGTCCACGCGGACGTCACCTGCACCTCCTGCCATACCAACATCAAGGAGTATCCGCATCCGGCGCACGTGCGCAAGGTGGAGTGTGCCGCCTGCCACGAAGAGCAAGTGCAGGCGGTTCCGCACAGCGCGCATGGAGCATTGGGCGCGGAGGCGTGCCAGAGCTGCCACGGTCCGGCGCACTACGCCAAGCCCGCCGCCTCCCTGGCTCCGCAGGTGTGCGCGCAGTGCCATGCCGAGGAGGTGAAGGAGCTCCCCGCGAGCGTGCACGGCGCGGCAGCGAAAAATGGGGATCCCCAAAGTCCGAAGTGCCAATCCTGCCACGGGGGAATACACCGCATTCTGCCGGCCGATGACCCACAATCTGCGGTGGCCAAAAAGAATTTGCCGGACACCTGCGGCGCCTGCCACTCGAATCCGGAATTTCTGGCCCGGCACCAAATTCCCTTTGCGCATCCGGTGGAGGCCTACCGGCTGAGTGTTCACGGCCGGGCGGTGGCCGCGGGCAACTCCTCGGCCGCGAGCTGCTCGGATTGCCATGGCAGCCACGGAATTCTTCCCGGGCGGGATCCGCGCTCCAAGATCAACCACTGGAATGTGGCCGCGACCTGCGGCAGGTGCCATTCCGAGATCGGCAAGATCTACGCGGGGAGCATCCATGGACAGGCGGTTGCCGGTGGC
>DATIYQ010000275.1:0-11896 GCA_035517515.1 Binatia bacterium | reverse complement strand
GGGATCATCGGATTCCGCAGTTTGCGGCTCTCGGGCATCCAGCCCGGCGGACGGCTGGGCTTTTACGGATTCGGGGCGGCGGCGCACGTGGCCACTCAGGTGGCGCGGCATTGGGGCGTGGAGGTTTACGCGGCCACGCGGGATGTACGCCACCAGCGGCTGGCCCTGGAATTGGGGGCGCATTGGGCGGCAGGCACTCTGGATCAGCCCCCGGCGCCCCTGGACGCGGCCATTGTGTTCGCGCCCGCCGGAGAAATCGTTCCCGCGGCGCTCAAAGCCCTGCGCAAGGGAGGCACGCTGGTGCTGGGCGGGATCCACATGAGCACGATCCCCGCCCTGGATTACGACCTTCTCTATCAGGAGCGGGTGGTGAGAAGCGTAGCCAACAACACGCGCCAGGACGGTGCGGATTTTCTGCGCTTGGCTGCGGAGATTCCCATTCGCACGCACATTCAGGTATTTCCGCTTCGGGAAGCAAACTGGGCGCTACAGACGCTGAAGAATGACGCGATTTCCGGTGCTGCGGTCCTGCGCCCCTGATGGCCTCCGACGGAATCAGTCCCAAGCGCTCGCCGGGAGTGCCCGTGTTGATGTGTAGCAACCGCCCGCCAGAGGGGGGCCGGTGAGGCGGGAGCCGCGTAACTGCAATGAAACTACCCGATGCAGTTGTATCTCCGGTAGCCGATACCTAGAAAAGGGTTTGTGGCCCAAGACGCGTCGGAGAAAATGGTGAAAGAAACGCGAATCGGATTGTCCCGCGGAGCTGCTTTGGCATTCTCCACATGGGGCCGGCGCGCACCCGGCCTGCTGTGCCTGTTGTTGGCCGCCGCGCTCTACGCTCGTGCCGACCGCACGGGCTACGAAAAGCTGCCGATTCCGGATCACCCCCGCTACGCAATACAACACCTGGGCGAGAGCATTGGATTGGGCACCGCTACCATTACCTCCATGGTGCAGGACCGGCAGGGTTTCCTGTGGCTGGGAACGCAAAACGGACTCTACCGATTCGATGGCATCAAGGCGGTGCGCTATGGCCCGCACGAGGGGATGCTGAATGACCGCGTAAACCAGTTGCTGGAATCCTCGGACGGGACCTTGTGGGCATACGTGGGGACGGCAATCTACCGTTTCGATGGGGCGCGTTTTGTGGCACTGCCTGCACCGGAGGGCACGGATCTGCGAGGGTATCCGCAATCGCTGGCAGTCACGCCAACGGGAGATGTGTACCTGGCAACGGAGAAAGGGCTGTTGCGCACGCATCCCGCAGACCACTCCGGGCCGGGAGCCGCAGCTCAGCCGGCCTGGTCTTCGGAGAGTGGGCCGCAGTTCCGCCATGTGACCGCCGTCTCCGTGGCGCCGGATGGGACCGTGTGGTTCGGGGCGGATGGCCAGGTGGGAATCCAGCGGCTGGGCGGCAGCCAGCCGGACTTGCTTCCGGTGCACGGCCTGCCGTCGGATCGGATGTTCTCCATTCTGGTGGACGGCTCCGGTCAGGTATGGATTCGCACGCATCACCACATCGGGTATCTCACGCCGAACCTGGGCCAGTACATTTCCGCGGACGAGGGAGTGCCGGGCGCGAACGACTTTGGCATGGCCGCGCTGGACCGTTCGGGGAGCCTCCTTTTGCCCACGGTGATGGGTCTATTCCGCCGCAGCGAGAATCACTGGGTGATTGTGGGCGAAAAGCAGGGTCTGGCGACCAACGCGGTCTATTCCGCGCTGGAAGACCGCGAACACGCCATCTGGGTGGGCCTGGGAGGCGGTGGGATCGACCGCTGGGCCGGCAGCCTGGACTGGTCCGGCTGGGGCGAAGGGGAAGGTCTGCCGGACTCCGTAGTGTGGTGCGTGATTCGAGATCGAGAACAACGGCTATGGACCGGCACCAACAATGGCTTGGCCATGTGGGACTCAGCCGCACAGCACTGGCGGGTGTGGCGGGAGAAAGAAGGCCTGGCCGGCATCACCGTGCGGGACCTGGCGGTGGCCGCAGACGGGGCGGTGTGGGCTCTCTCGGTGCCGGGGGGATTGACCCGCGTGGATGCTCACACACTCAGTGCCGTGAAGATTCATTTCCCGGAAACCGGGGACGAAGCTCCAGCCACGATCACCTCCGCACCGGACGGCAGCCTGTGGCTGGGCGCGCGCACGAAATTGTTCCGGTTGGGTGCGGAGAAGGGTGAGACCGCCATCCGCGAGATAGCACTGCCCCCAGAGGTGCGCGGCAAAACGCAAGTGGTCTCCTTCGCCGCAGACGGCACCATGTGGACTTCCGGCCACGGAGGAATGGGCCGCTACGACGGCCATCAGTGGCAGGTGTTCACGAAGGAAGACGGTTTGGCGGAAACCTCTCTGGACGTAATTCTCGCGACCAGCAGCCAGGACGCGTGGGTCTGTTACTTTGAGTCGAAAGGGGTGTCTCACGTGCACCTGGCGGATGGAAAACTGGCCGTGCGCACGTTTACTACGGCGCACGGGTTGAACAGCGATTCCGTGTACATGCTCGGCCGGGATTACCAGGGGCGCATCTGGGCCGGGGGGGACCGCGGGATTTCGCTATTGAACGATGCCGGGGTGATCGCACACTTCGACCGGGCAAGCGGGCTGCTGTGGGACGATGTGGATGAAGGGTATACGTGGAACGATCCAGACGGCTCCGTGCTGATCGCCACCAGCCGCGGGCTGGCGCGTTACAGTCCCGGCGGCCCGCTGGTGCCCCGGCACCCCCCTTCCGTGGTGGTGACTTCCGCGCGGCTGGGGGGCGTGGATCACGTGAAGGAGAACGGCGTGGAAGTGCCGCACGACCAGGACACCTTCGTTGCCGGGTTTGCCGCCATGACGTTCCACAATCCCGCATCGCTGCGCTGCCAGTATCGCCTGGAGGGCCTGGAGACCGACTACCAGGAGACCACGCAGCGCGAGGTGCGGTATCCGGCGCTGCCGCCGGGACATTACCGCTTCGCCGTGCGCTGCGGCTCGGTGATGGAAGGCTGGAGCGCGGCTCCGGCGGAGTTTTCCTTCACGATTCAGCCGCCGTGGTGGGCGCGCTGGTGGGCGCGGCTGGCGGCGCTGCTGCTGCTGGCCCTGGGCGTGCGCGCACTGGTGCTGTATCGCATCCGTCTGCTGGAGGGTGACCGGTTGATGCTCGAACAGGCGGTGGCGGAGCGCAGTGCGGAACTGGCGCGCGCGAATGCCGAACTCCAGGCCATGTCGCTCACCGATCCGCTCACCAAGGTCCGCAACCGGCGATTTTTCCGCGAAACCATTGAAGCCGACGCCATGCAGGTGGTGCGCGCGTATCGCCGCGCGGGCACCAACGCCGGGCCCATCGAGCACGGCGACCTGATCTACTACTTCGTGGACCTGGACCATTTCAAACGGGTGAACGACGAGTACGGGCACTATGCCGGGGATCTGGTGCTGGTGGAATGTGCGCGGCGCCTTTCCCACATCGTACGCCAGTCGGATTTGTTGATCCGCTGGGGCGGCGAGGAATTCCTGGTGGTGCTGCGCTCCGGAACGCGCGCGGATGGCGACATCCTGGCGCGGCGCCTGCTGCGGCTGATGGGGGAAGAGCCCTTCGACATCGGCGAGGGAAAGAAGCTGGCGATGACCTGCTCGGTGGGCTGGGCCGCCTTTCCCTGGATCACCTCGCAGCCGGACGCGCTGAGCGTGGACGATGTGCTGGTGCTCGCCGACCGGGCCATGTATGCGGCCAAGGATGCCGGCAGGAATTACGCGGTGGGTGTCTCCCCCGGAGGCGAATTGCTGCGCGAAGTGGCCAAAGGCGCGGCCGTGCGCGTGGACCTGCTGGTGCCGGAATCACCGCTGGTGCGGCTGACGCGTTCGCTGGGCTCTTGGATACAGGCTCCAACGGAAGCCGCACAGAATCTGGATCAGGATCCCCAGGTCTAACGCAGCGCCCCGACGCGGCGCCCTGGAGCCGCGTAGCGCACATCCGAGGGGAAAGCCAAGAAACTTTGCGCGAAACTCGTACGCTTGCCGGACCGATAGACTCCCACCGCTTATTGTGAGCTGATATTAGGCCTCTGGTGGCTGAGGTTGGGCTACAATGCGGGTGCGGAACCATGATTGCGCCCTGGTTCCCGAGCGCTCAAAGTGGAGGTGTGTGTTGATGATTGCCCACGCAGGAACCCGTGCGTCTGCCCGCACTGCTCTCAGCCTGCTCTGGCTCCTCACAGCATCCTCGCCGGCCCTGTCCCAGGAAAAAACGCCGGCCCAGTCCTCCGCTGCCCGGACTGTGGGGAACGAAGTGGCCGGATCGTATCGCATCGAACGGATGACCGACCGGGGAGCGGAAGTGCGCGTGACGGTTCGCATCTTGCTGGTCAACGTCTCCGGTCAGAATCTCTCGATCGCCAAGATTACGATGCGGGAGCGGCACTGCCCAGAGAAACAGGAAAGCTCCTCCGTCTCGGCGCAACTCCAGCCCAGTGGGAGCGCGACATTCGAACAGGATGTGGTGCTGTCGCGCTCCGAATTTGAGCGCTGGAAACGGGGCGCGCACGCGTTCCTGGAGGTCAAACTCCAGCCTGTGGAAGGACGGCCGGTGCTGCGCACCATCGCGCTCCAACCGGCGCGAGCGCGGAGGACGCGGTGAGCGCGCGGCTGGCGGTACTGTGCGGGATGCTGCTGCTGGCCCAGGCGGCCGGCGCGCAGACTCCAACCATCACCACCGTAGTCGGCAACGGCCCGAACAATGTTGCTGCTCTGAACGCCAATCTCGCCTATCCGGTCAGCATCACCCAGGACAAGCTCGGCAACTTTTACATCGCCGTGGAAAATGACAGCCGCATCTACAAGATCAGCTCCGGGGGAACCTTGACCATTTTTGCCGGCACCGGCGGATTCGACTACACCGGAGACGGCGGGCCGGCCACGGCGGCGGAACTCAACGGCCCGCTGGGAGTGACCGTAGACAGTTCCGGAAACGTGTTCATTGCGGATACGAATAACCACGTCATCCGCCGGGTGGACGCCACCACATCCATCATCACCACGGTGGCCGGCAATTTTTCCATGGGGGGAGGATTCAGCGGTGATGGGGGCTCCGCCACCAGCGCGCAGCTCTATTATCCATCCAACGTGCGCGTTGATGGAGCGGGAAACATCTTCATCGCAGACACCCAGAATCAGGTCATCCGCGAAGTCCTTGCCGCGAACGGGCAAATCCAGACCATCGCGGGAAATCCGCAGACTGCGGGCTCCAGCGGCGACTTCGGCCCAGCCACCAGCGCGGAACTCAACTACCCGTACGACCTTTTTCTGGACGGTTTCGGAAATGTCTTCATCGCCGATGTCGATAACTACGCGATTCGCGAGTATGTAGCGGCCAATCAAACCCTGCGCACGATCGCGGGAATGCTGGGCGGCCCGCCGGGATTCAGCGGGGATGGCGGCGCGGCCACCAGTGCCCTGCTCAGCATTCCCTACGGCATCGCTTTGGACAGCTCGGGCAACATCTTCATTTCAGATGCGGGCAACGCAGTCGTTCGTGAGATTGCGGCCTCCACCGGGATCATCCAGACGGTTGCGGGTTCCCACGGCAACTTTGGCTACACCGGAGATGGCGGACCGGCCACCAGCGCCACTCTGGAATTTCCCGAGGGCCTCTATGTGGACGGATCCGGAAATCTCTTCATCGTCGACTCCAATAACCTGGTGATTCGCCAGGTGTTCGCCTCCACCGGGAATATCCAGACCTTCGCCGGAAACGGCTTTTACCATTATGGAGGCGACGGCGGCCCGGCCTTTAGCGCGGCGATCGACGGCCCGGGATCCGTCGTCAGCGATGCCGCGGGAAACTTGTACATTGCGGACATCAATAACAACGTGGTGCGAAGAGTGGATGCGGCCACAGGAACCATCAGCACCGTGGCGGGAAACGCTATGCTGGGCTGTGGATTCAACGGCAACGGAAGCCCGGCAACGAACTTTCAGCTGTGCAGTCCCATCGGCGTGGCGCTGGACAGTTCCGGCAATCTTTTCATCGCCGATTCAAATAACGACATCGTCCGTGAAGTGTTGGCCTCCACCGGCGGAATTGTGACCGTGGCCGGAGTTCCAAACAGCGGGTCCATCTGCGAAACCGGCTCGGACAGCATCGGAGACGGCTGCCCGGCCACCAGCGCGGGACTGGATTTTCCGGAGGGCGTGGCAGTGGACAGCGCCGGCAACCTGTTCATCGCGGACATCTACAACCAGGTCATCCGCAAGGTCGATGCCGCCACCGGAATCATCCAGTCGGTGGCCGGCACTCCCGGGACATGCGGTTTCAGCGGCGATGGCGGCCCAGCCACCAGCTCGCAGCTTTGCTATCCCTCCGACGTCGCCGTGGACGCTTCCGGAAACCTGTTCATCGCCGACACCCAGAACGGACTCCTGCGCGAAGTGCTGGCGTCCACCGGCATCATCCAGACCATCGCCGGGCTTCCAGAAAGCAGCGGATATTCCGGCGACGGCGGACCGGCAACCAGCGCCCAGACCAGCGGCCCCGTGGGCGTGGCCGTGGACGCTGCGGGAAATGTCTTCTTCTCGGACTGCGGCGGCCTGGTAACGGAAGCGGAGTGCAATTTCGTGGTCCGCGAGGTCTCCGGCGGAATCATCCAAACAGTGGCCGGCAGCGGCGCCGAGGGTTTCTCGGGAGACGGTGGTCCGGCCACGCTCGCCGAACTCGATTATCCCGGGGGCCTCCGCGTCGATCCCGCCGGAAACCTGCTGATCGGGGATTACTACAACGACCGCATCCGGCAAGTCACCGGGCTCGGCGGACCGGCCCAGATGCCGTCCTTCAGCGCGTCGCCCAATCCACTCGACTTTGGCAATCAGGCGGAGAACACCACCAATTCGCTGCCGCTCACGATTTCCAACGGTGGCACCGGGCCGCTGGTGATTTCCGGGCTGAGCGTGCCGGAGTCAGACTTCGGCTACGCGGATGGCGCGGGAACCTGCGGCCAGTTGCCCATCACCGTGAATGCGGACTCGAGTTGCACGCTGCAATTCACGTTTTCCCCCACGGTGCTGGGAATGGAATCGGTTACGGCAACCATTTTCGACAACGCGACGGGGAATCCGCACTCCGTCACGCTCAAAGGCAATGGCACCCCGCCCCCTGCGCCGGCGGTCAAATTCTCCCCGGCGGCCCTGGCGTTTGGCGTGGTGCCCGTGGGGACCACCAGCGGGCCCATGGCGGTGACGCTGACCAATACCGGCAGCGCTTCCCTTTTCGTTGACTTTGCCTCAATCGGCGGCACCAATGCCCAGGATTTTTCCATCTCCGGCGACACCTGCAGCGATTCGACCGTTGACATCAATGCCACTTGCATGGTGATGGTGACGTTCAAGCCCTCGGTGGCCACGCCGGAAAGCGCCAGCCTCATTTTCACCGACAACGCCGCAAACTCTCCACAGAGCGTTCCGCTCGCGGGCGGCGGCCCGGGCTTTACGCTGACGGCCCCGGCAAGCCCCTCCGGCGGCGACGGGAGCACGCTGACGCTTCAGGCGGGGGACACCGCGATTTACACACTGGTGCTGGTCTGCACGCCGGGGGTCTCCGGCACGGTGACGCTCTCTTACGCCTCTCCCCTGCCGCCAAACACCATCCTGACGATCACGCCCGCGATGGTCACGTGCCCTGCGACCGGAGCGGTGACCATCAGCGTAAAACTGCAAACCAACTGCACCGGACAACTCGTCCGCCCGCGAGCGCCAGAGTGGCCATCGCCAATGGGCAAAATCCCGGTACCGTTCGTGGGGATGTGCATGGGCGCGCTGGCGCTGCTGGCTCTCTGCGCTCAGTGGCTGCTGCGGCGGCGGCCGGTGAGACTGGCCCCGGCGATCGCCGTGCTGCTGCTCGTGGCGCTCGCACTTGGGGCGGCCGCTTGTGTGAATAACAATCCCCCAGCGATTCCGGGCGCGCCGAAGACGCCGGCGGGTACTTATCCGCTCACCATCGTGGGCACCGGTCCCACCGGAGCACAGCTCAGCCTGGGCCTGATCGTGCGGGTGATCTGATTTTGTTCGTCACCCGGACGAAACTTAGATCGGGGTGGTCCGCAGTCCCGGTTCAGTTGCGGATGAGTTTGTCGAAGCCGGCTTCGTCCAGTATGGCCACGCCGAGTTTTTTCGCCTGGTCGAATTTCGAGCCCGGGTCGCTGCCCAGAACCACATAGTCCGTCTTCTTGCTGACCGAGGAGACCACCTTGCCTCCGTGACTGGCCACCAGTTCCCCGGCCTGCTCGCGGGAATACCCCTGCAGGGCGCCTGTAAAGACAAAGGTCTTTCCGGCCAGGCGCGTATCACGCAGGGCCTTGCGATCTGCGGTCATCTTCACGCCTGCTTTTTCGAGCTTGGAAACCAACTTGCGATTGGCTGCCTCAGAGAAAAATTCGGCGATGCTCGCCGCGACTTTCGGTCCAATTTCCGGCACCTCGGTCAGCTTCTCCTCTTCAGCGCCAGCGATTTCGTGGAGCGACTGGAAATGTTCCGCCAGCAATTGTCCGGTGCGTTCGCCCACAAAGCGCATGCCCAGCGCATAGACCAGGCGCGCTAAACCGTTCTGCTTGCTGGCCGCGATTTCGTCCAGCAGGTTCTGCGCGGATTTTTCCGCCATGCGTTCGAGCGGCACCAGGTCGTCCAGCTTCAATGCGTAAAGATCCGCGACGTCCTTCGCCAGCCCGGTGTCCACGAGCTGGTCCACGATTTTATCGCCCAGGCCGTCGATGTTCATGGCGTGGCGGCCGGCAAAATGAATCAGAGATTCCTTGCGCCGCGCCGGGCAGGCGGAATTCACACAACGATAGGCTACCTCGTCCGCGGATTTGTGGATGTGGCTGCCGCATTCCGGGCATTTTTCCGGCATCATAAACGGCCGGCGGTGGGCGCCCTTGCGGGTGACCTGAACGATGTGGGGAATCACTTCGCCGGCGCGCTCGATCAGCACGGTGTCGCCAATCTGCACCCCCAGACGCTCCACTTCGTCCATGTTGTGCAGCGTGGAGCTGGATACGGTGACGCCGCCAATCTGTACCGGTTCAAGACTGGCCACCGGCGTGAGAGCGCCGGTACGGCCCACCTGCACGCGGATGTCGCGGACCACCGTGGTCTCCTGCTGCGCGGGATACTTGTAGGCGATGGCCCAGCGCGGGGCCTTGGCCGTGGCGCCCAGCTCTTCCTGCAGCGCCGTTTCATCCACTTTCACCACGATGCCGTCAATCTCATAAGGGAGCTTCTCGCGCCGGGCATCCTGGGCCTCGCAAAAGGCGATGACGTGTTCGATGTCGGACACCTTCTTGCGCTCGGCGCACACGCGAAAACCCAGGGCGGCCATCGCATCCAAGGACTTCGAATGCCGGTCCAGCGGCGCGCGCCCGTTCGGGTCCAGCAGAAAGTAGGCGTAAAAGTCCAGGCGGCGCGAGGCGGTGATATTCGGGTCCAGCACGCGCACCGCGCCGGCAGCGGCGTTGCGGGGGTTGGCGAAGATCTTGCCGCCCTGCTCTTCCTGCCGGCGGTTTAGTTCTTCGAAGGCCCGGCGGGTCATGATTACCTCCCCGCGCACTTCCAGGTTGCCTGGCAGCTTGCACCTTTTCAGGGCCGCAGAGTCCAGCGCCAGCGGGATGGAGCGGATGGTGCGCACGTTGGGGGTCACATCTTCCCCGCGCGTGCCGTCGCCGCGCGTAACGCCGCGAGCCAGCCGGCCCTGCTCGTAGATCAACGCCAGGCTAAGCCCGTCGTACTTGTGCTCAGTCACGTAATCCACATGGTCGCGCCCGGCGAGCTCCCGGACGCGGCGGTCGAAATCGCGCAGCTCATCGTAGCTGTAGGCGTTGTCCAGGCTGATCATGGGACGCCGGTGGACAACGGTCTCGAATCCCTCACGAGGAGCGCCACCCACGCGCTGGGTGGGGGAATCCGGCGCCACCAAGTCCGGATGCTGGGCCTCCAACGATTTCAATCTGTTGAGCAGGCGGTCGAAAGCGGCGTCGCTGATTTCCGGTTCATCCAGCACGTAGTAGAGGTGCTCGTGCCGCCGGATTTCTTCGCGCAGCTTCTGCGCTTCCCGCTCGAGCTTTTTCGGTACGGCCAACGTTCCGTCTCCATGGTGCCGCGGCTTGCGCGCCTTGCGGGGCCGTCGCAAACCGGGGCGGCATACAGCCGCGGCTGCACCCGTATGGCGGCCGCTTGATTTCCACTCCGGCAACTCGCGCCCGGCCCGCCATCGGCGCGCGCGGAGCGGTAGTATACAATGCAGCGCGAGTTCTCCGCGGAGACGCAATGCCGCAGCCACACTCCACCACTCCCGCCGCGCCCGTGCGCAAGGAACACACGCGCGCCGCCCTGATCTTCAATCCCGCGGCCGGCGGCGGAAAGCTGCGGCGGCAAATCCACCATCTGGACGAGGCGCGCAAAATCCTTTCCCGTGGCGGCATCGACACCACCATGCTGGTCACCGACGAACCGGGCGATGCCACGGATTTCGCGCGGCAGTCCGTGGAGGATGGCCATGGGCTGGTGATTGCCTCCGGGGGCGACGGCACCGTCAACGAAGTGGTAAACGGCATGGCGGGCAGCGAGATACCCCTGGCGGTTCTGCCCAGCGGCACGGCCAACGTGCTGGCCAAAGAGCTAGGCATCCCCTGGGACGTGCGCCGGGCCGCGGAGTTGATTGTGGATTCCCGCCCACGGCGCATCGCTTTGGGCCAGATTGTCCCGCTGGATACGCACCGCCCGGCGCGCTATTTCCTGTGCCTGGGTGGGGCGGGGCCGGACGGGGTGATGGTGTACTCCGTAGACCTGGGCGCCAAACAAAAAACCGGGGTGCTGGCCTACTGGATGGAGGGATTCCGGCAACTGGCGCGCTACCCCTTCCCACACTTCCGCGTGGCTTCGAACGGCCATACCCTGGATGCCTCGCTGGTGGTCGTTGGCCGCACGAAGAGCTACGGCGGGCCGTTTGAAATCACCACCGGGGCCAGCCTGTTCAGCAACGAATTCGAAATCCTGGCGCTCACCACGCGCAGCCGGCTGACGTATCTGGCGTTGCTGCCGTCGCTCCTGCTCGGACGCCTGCGCCAGCAGCGGGGCGTACACGCGTGGAAGGCGGCGACGCTGCGTTGCGAGACGCTTAAGGGAAACGGAGACGCCGGACATCCCGTCTACGTGCAGGTGGACGGTGAGCCCGCGGGACGACTGGATGTGGAATTCCGCATTGTGCCCTCGGCGCTCACCCTTCTGGTTCCATCGATGGCCGCGGGAACGCCCGCAGGCTGAACCCGCATTCGAAGCCCCCACCCGCAAACCATGGAGCCGGTCACCCACCTCCTCGCTTCGTACACGCTGGCGCGGGCGGCGCGCACGCGGGCGTTTAGCCCGCGTATGGCCGTGTTTCTTTGCGCCGGGACCGCATGCGATCTGGACTGGTTTTTCCACTTCCCGCCGCCCCTCTCCGCCCTGCGGGCCTATGGCACCGCCGGGCATTCGCTCGTTGGGGCCGGCGCGCTTGCGGGAGCGATCGGCCTGGTCGGCTGGGCCGCGGCTCGCAAAAATCACCGTGAGGAAACGCCGCTGGGGACCACGCTGGCGGCCGCGTTCGCTGCCGTGGCCGTCCATTTGCTGCTGGATCTATCCTCCAATACGGGGATCGAGCTCTTCTGGCCGCTCCGCGGGATGCGGGTGGCTTGGAACCTGGCCGGAAACTTCGAAGGGATCCTGCTGTCCGTTCTGGCCGCCTGCGCGTTGCTGCCCGGGCTCTTCTCCCTGGTGACGGAGGAGATTGGCGCACAAACGGACACGCGGCCGGGCCGGGGATGGCCGCTGGCCGCGCTTTCGCTGGTCGTGCTTGACCTGGGCTTACGCGCCTTTCTTCACGGCCGCGCGG
>DATIYQ010000274.1:0-19204 GCA_035517515.1 Binatia bacterium | reverse complement strand
GATTGCCTGCGGCGCGACCTGCCGGCGACGCACGCGGCGCTGGCGGAGGTGGCGGAAACCATCGGCACGCGGCGGTACGCGACAGCATTGGCGCGCGCGTATCCGAAACTGGAAAACATCTCCGTAGATTACGCGGTGATGGAACGCGCCACGCAGGAGCGCGGCGGGGGAAACGTGTTCGTATTGCCGGCGGAGGTGGGCTGGAGCGACATCGGCTCCTGGGCGGCCGTCTATGACCTCGCCGCGCGGGCCGGGGGCGCGCAGGCGGGGGCAAATGTCTCCTCCGCGCCGCTGTGCGCCATGGACGCTTTCGGCAACTACATCTGGAGCGCCAAAAAGCTGGTGGCGGCGCTGGGGGTGAACGACCTGGTGGTGGTGGAAACCCCGGACGCGCTGCTCATCTGCCCGCGGAGCCGCGCGCAAGCCGTGGGCAAGATCGTTCGATGGCTCGAAGAACAGAAGCGCAGAGACCTGCTGTAACCCGGGAAGGTCAAAGCATTCGATGGTACTTGGAATTTGAGCCGATCCAGATCCAGGTGACGGTGATCCTTCCAGAACGCCAAACGCGCGATCGCTGAGTCCTAAAACCGGCATTTTCCGCCCATCCTGTAAGGTCGAGTTGCAAATGAGCCGGCGCGACCAGCATGCTGATGGTCATGCCGGAACTGCCGGATATTGCCGCGTATCTCCGCGCACTCGAGCCGCGCATCCTCGGCCAGCCGCTGGAACGGGTGCGGCTGGCCAGCCCGTTTCTGCTGCGAACCGCTGAGCCGCCTCTTGCGGATGTGGAGGGGCGGGTGGTGCGCGAATTGCGGCGCATCGGAAAGCGGATCGCCATCGGAGTGGAAGGCGAACTCTGGCTGTTGCTGCACCTGATGATTGCGGGCCGGCTGCACTGGCGTGCGTCGAGAACCAAGCTGGCCGGCCGCCGGAGCCTTGCCGCCTTCGATTTTCCGCGTGGAACGCTGGTGCTGACCGAAGCGGGGACAAAACACCGCGCCTCGCTGCACGTGGTGAAGGGCGAGGAAGGGCTGCGGGCCATGGATCCGGGCGGCATTGACGTGCTCACTTGCGATTTGCACGCGTTTCGCAATGCGCTGACGGCCGAACGCCACACGCTGAAAAGAGCGCTCACCGATCCACGTCTTCTCAGCGGCATCGGCAACGCGTATTCGGATGAGATCCTGCATGCTGCACAGCTCTCGCCGGTCACGCTCACGGACAAACTGGAGCCACCAGAGTGGGAAAGGCTGTTTGCCGCCACGCGCCAGAGCCTCCAGTTGTGGATCGGCCGGCTGTGCGCGGAGGCGGAGTCCGGCTTTCCCGAACATGTCACGGCGTTTCGCGAGGGCATGGCCGTTCACGGGCGATATGGAAAGCCATGTCCCCGGTGCGGAGAAAGGATTCTTCGCATCCGCTACGCGGACAACGAAACGAACTACTGCGCGCGATGCCAAACCGGCGGACGAGTGCTTGCGGACCGGAGTCTCTCGCGGCTGCTGGGAGCGGACTGGCCGCGCACGCTGGAAGCGCTGGAGGCCCTGCGGCGCCGCTAGAAGCGGACGCTGGGCATCGCGGTGCTAACTTTTGACTTTCGGCTTCCGGGCACAACCTGCTAACTTTCCTTCATGCCGTCCCGCAGCTCGCTGCCGGTCACCAGTCACCATCCAATTCGGCACAGACGGGTGGCGCGGGATTATGGGCGACGACTATACCCACGAAAATGTGCGCAGGGTGACCTGGGCGGTGGCGCGCTACGTGGTGCGCGCGGAAAATGCCGGACGCGGCGTGATTGTGGGCTACGACCACCGCCTGGACTCGGAAGACTTCGCGCGCACTGCGGCGGAGACGCTGACGCTGGCAGAGATCCCGGTATTTCTCGCCGAGCGGGCCTCGCCCACTCCCGCAGTGTCGCTGCTGGTGCGGCAGCGCGGCGCGGCCGGCGGCATCATGATCACCGCCAGCCACAATCCGCCGAAATGGAACGGGCTGAAATACAAAGCCAGTTACGGCAGTTCGGCGCTGCCCTCGATCGTGGCGCAGATTGAACAGGAACTGCCCGCGGTGCTGCGCGACGGCGTGCCCGGGCTGGCGCCGCGGCCGTCGCTGATTCATCCGATTGACCTGCGCGCGCCCTACCTGGAGGCGCTGGACACGCTGGTGGACTGGCAGCGGTTGAAGGACGCGCAGTTCCGTTTTCTGGTGGACGCCATGCACGGCTCTGGGGCGGGGATTTTGAAATCGCTCTTCGACCGCCACGGCATCGCCTGTGAGGAGATACGCGGGAAGCGCGATCCGCAATTCGGGGGCGTGAATCCGGAGCCCATCGAGCCGAACATCGCGCCCATGCGCGCGGCCATGCGCGCCGGCAGCTTCGACGCCGGATTTGTGATGGACGGGGACGCGGACCGCATTGGGGCCATGGACCGCGACGGGACGTTTGTGACCCCGCACCAGATTCTTTCCATCCTGCTTTGGCACCTGGCCGGAACGCGCCAAATTTCCGGCGGGGTGGCGAAAACATTTTCGGTGACCAAACTGGTGGACAAACTGGCCGCGAAATTTGGCCGCACGCTGTTTGAGACCGCGGTGGGCTTCAAATACATCTGCGAGCTGATGCTGGAGCGCGACATTCTGCTGGGGGGCGAAGAGAGCGGCGGCATCGGCACCAAGCTGCACATTCCGGAGCGCGACGCCGCCTCCTGCGCCCTGCTGCTGGCGGAAGTGCTGGCCTGGCACCGCAAATCGCTGGGCGAGATCATCGCCCTGTTGCACGCGGAATTCGGCGCGCACCACTATGGCCGCATGGACCTGACGCTGGCGCCGGGGCAGAAGGAGAAGGCCCTGGAACACTTCAGCCAGGCCGGGCTGGAGCGCTACCTGGAGTTTCCGGTGGTGAAACGCGAAGACCTGGACGGGGTGAAGATTTATCTGGGAGACGCCGGTTGGCTGATGGTGCGGGGATCAGGCACCGAACCCATGCTGCGGCTGTATGCGGAAACCGGCTCGGCGGCAACGACCGGCGGGATTCTGGATCGCACTGCCGCGCTGGTGCGCGGGCTATAGCCGGGCCGCGCACGACCGCGCGGGCGGAAAGCCGCGGAAAGCGCACAGGCTAAAAACCTGTGCCGCTGTGCCACGGGGAGGCGGCCAAAGTGGCATCGCCGGCCCAGGAGCGCGCGCGTGCCCCCGTGGCGCATCTCGCGTATACTCGGCACTCATGGGGCCGGGTGCTCATTGCCGGCTCCCGGAAACGCTCCGCAGAACCAATGCGCCGCCGCCTCTACACGCTCGATGTATTCACCAACCGGCCGTTCGCCGGCAACCCGCTGGCGGTGGTGGCGGATGGGGACGGCATTCCCGCGGAGCGTATGCAGGCCATCGCCCGGGAGATGAATCTTGCCGAAACGGTGTTCGTGCAGCGGCCCACGCATAACCAGGCGCTGGCGCGCCTGCGCATCTTCACCACGGAGCGCGAGCTGCCGCTGGCCGGCCACCCGGTGATCGGCACCTGGTACCTGCTGGCGCTGCTGGGGGTGGTGCCTCGCAACGATGGCCTGGTCAACGTGATTCAGGAAGTGGGCGCGGGACTGCTGCCGGTGGCCATCGAATTCGATGGGGGGCGCCCGTCGCGGGTGACCATGGAGCAGAAACCGGCGCGTTTTTTTCCCGCTCGGGTGCCGTCGAAAGCGCTGATGGCCGCGCTGGGGTTGCGCGTCTCAGACCTGCACTCGAAACTGCCGGTGGAATACGTTTCCACGGGAATTTTCAACCTGATGGTGCCGCTGAAAAACCGCGCGGCGCTGAAGCGCATCCGGCTGGACATGCATGCGCTGGCCAATTTGATCGCGGATCGCGGCACGCTGGCTTACTGTTTTGCGCTGGGACGCGCGGGCGAGGCCTATGCGCGGGGCATGGTTCCCTGGGCGCTCTATGAGGACCCGGCCACGGGCTCCGCGGGCGGCTCTCTGGGCGCCTACCTGGTGAACCACGGGAAGCTGGAAGCCGGCGCGAAGCTCGACATCCACCAGGGCATCGAAATGGGCCGGCCCAGCGAACTGCACGTCACCGTAGAACGCGCCGGCAGCAAGCTGGTTCCGCGCGTGAGCGGCACCGCGGTGGCGGTGCTCGAAGGCCACATCGAGGCGTAGGAAAAAGCGAAACACGGAACCCGGCAAGGCCTGACCCCGATCCCCTACTCCTGACCCTCCGTTCCCTTTCGATTGGCATTGCGATTATCGAGTTCCGGATTTCGATCTTCGATTTTCGAAATGGCATCGAGCACGCCGTTGACGAAAGCCGGCGCGGCATCATCGGAAAACTTTTTGGCCAGCTCGACAGCCTCGTCCAGGACCACGCGCGGCGGCGCGGTGGCAAAGCGCAGCTCGAAAACGGCCAGGCGAAGGATGTTGCGGTCGATGGCGCTCATGCGGTCCAGGCGCCAGTTGGTGGCATGAGCCGAGATGAGTTTGTCCAGTTCCCCCGCGGCCGCCACGGCGCCGGTGAAGAGCCGATGGGCGAATTCCCGCGTCTTTGGCGCGGCCTTGGCGCCGGGCCAGAAGGCTTCTTCGACCCGTTCGGGCGGCTCCGCACGGAGTTCCCATTGATAGAGAAGCTGCAGGGCCAACTCGCGCGCCTTGCGACGCAGGGTCATCGCCGGCGCCGGGCGCCACGCGCGACGCGACGCGAGGAAACGGTTTTCGCGCCGGCGCGCGAAGGGAACGTGCTGAGGAGATTGGCCATCTCGATGGCCGCGAGGGCGGCCTCAGCGCCCTTGTTGCCGCCTTTCAGTCCCGCGCGGTCGATGGCCTGCTCCAACGTGTCGCAGGTGAGCACACAGAATGCCATGGGCACGCCGGTATCCATTTGCGCCAGCATGATGCCCCGGGCGCATTCCGAGCAGACGTAATCGTAATGCGAGGTTTCCCCGCGGAGGATGCAGCCGATGCACAACAGCGCGTGAACGCGGCCGGTGGCGGCCAGTTTTTTTGCGGCCACGGGAATCTCAAACGAGCCGGGCACGCGGATGATTTCTAAATCCGCCTCGCGAGCACCGGCGGCGCGCAGCGTCTCCAGGGCGGCGGAGAGCAGGCGCTCGGTGATGAACTCGTTGAATCGCGAGACCACCAGGCCGAACTTCAGGCCTTCGGCGCGCAGGCCGCCCCGCTTCTCTGATGGTGGGGATGACATTTGTTTGACGACAACCGCAATCCCGCCCGGCGGGATGGGCCAGTGTACAACGAAACGCGTCAGGCGCGGCGCGGCACCAGCGCGGATTCCTGGCGCGCGCGTTCCTGGAAATGGCGCCGGGCCAGCCGGCCCATGGCGCGCGTGGCCGCGTAATTCCAGGTGGCGCCGATGCCCACGGAGACCAGCGGGACCGCGTATTTGAGCAGGGAACGGCTGGCCAGTTTCGCGCCCACCCGCTCGCCGATGAGTTTCCAGGGCGCGAAGGTTTCGCGCCGCAGCCGGCGTTCGACCACGCGGCGCGTGGCCTGCGCGCCCACGCGCATTCCCAGCCTGCCGGCGTGGTCCGCCAGCGAGCCGCCCAGGGCAAAGCAAAACACGGTGAGCACGTCTTCGGGATCTTCCGGGTCCAGCTCCACTCCGTAGATTCGCGCCAGGCCGGCCACCATCTGGAGCTGGAAACGCACCAGCAGGAGCAATTCCGCGCCGGCCGCGGCCAGCCCCAGCAGCACGTTGGCGGGAAGGCCGATGCCGCCCTCACCCGCGGTCACCAGGGTGGCCACCTCGTCGGCGGAGATGGCCGCGCCGGTCACCGTGCCCAGCACCAGCGCGTTTTTCGCCGCCATGCGGATCAGGCGTTCGGCGATGAACTCGTCATCCATGCCGGGATACTTCTCGCGGAGGTACTCGGGGGTGGCGCGGTCGTAATACGACTTGAAGGTGGAGCGCGCGAAATCCTGAAACCAGGAGCCGCTCTTCAGCCCGGCCCAGCCGCCCAGTCCGGCGAGGGCGCCTTTGGCCCATTCCAGATCGGAACGCACCGGGGCCTCACCCTTGGTCCGAAGTCCGCTGTTGCGGGAGTTTGCCACGGCTCCATGTTCGCCGGGAGCGGCTGGAATTGCAATGCCCCGTGGGACAGATATGCCTGACGATCTACTTCGGGATAATGGTTTGCGCGAGATGGAGACAGGCTAGAATGTTTGTCCCGCGCTTCACTTCCCCTTGAACTGCGCCGGGCGTTTCTCCAGGAAGGCGCGGGTGCCTTCGCGCATATCCTCCGAGGCGGCACACAGACCGAAGAGCGTGGCTTCGAGGTAGCAGCCCTCGTCCTGCGGCATCTCCATGCCGCGCTCGATGGCGTCCATGGCGTAGCGCACGGCCAGCGGCCCCTTCTCGATGATTTTCCGGGCGAGGGCTTCGCAGGCCGCCAGCAATTCGGCAGGCTCGGCCAGGTGGTTCACCAGCCCGATGCGCAGGGCTTCTTCGGCGGAAATCATCTCGCCGGAGAGGATCAGTTCGTGCGCCAGGCCCTTGCCCACCAGCCGGGGCAGGCGCTGCGTTCCTCCGTAGCCGGGGGTGATGCCGAGTTTCACCTCCGGCTGGCCGAGTTTCGCGCTCTTGCTGGCCAGGCGCATGGAGCAGGCCAGCGCGACCTCGCAGCCGCCGCCCAGGCAGAATCCATTGATGGCGGCGATGGAGGGCTTGCCCAGGGTCTCCAGCTTGCGAAGGGCGCCCTGACCGAGAAGCGCGGATTGCTGGCCGGCATGGGGCGTCATTTGCGCGAGTTCGTTGATGTCCGCCCCGGCGATGAACGCCTTTTCGCCCGCGCCGGTGAGGATGAGCACACGCACGGCGGCATCCTCGCGCGCGGCGTCCAGGGCGTGGTCGAATTCCAGAATGGTCTGGCGGTTGAGCGCGTTCAAAACCTTGGGGCGATTGAAAGTGATCCAGGCGATGGAGTCGCGCACATCGTAGAGAAGGTTTTCGTAGGCCATGATCTGCTCACCACTTTCTTTTGCGGGTCGAGAGTTGAGAGTTCAAAGTGCACGGCAACACATCCTCAACTCCGGACTCTCAATTCTCGAATCGCAACTCAGTTTCCGGTCAGACCAGCTTTACCGGCGCCGGATTCTTGGGATCCGCATAGTCGTAGAAGCCGCGACCGCTCTTGCGCCCGTTCCACCCGGCCATCACCATGCGCTTCAGAAGCGGGGGAGAGGCAAAACGCTTCTCGCGGAACTCCTCGAACATGATGTTGGCGATGTAGTAGGTGGTGTCCAGGCCGACGAAGTCCAGCAGGGTGAGCGGGCCCATGGGATGTCCGCAGCCCAGCTTCATGGAAGCGTCAATATCTTCGATGGAAGCCACACCCTCCTCCAGCGCGCGCACTGCGTCCAGCAGGTAGGGCACCAGCAGCCGGTTGACGATGAACCCAGTGCGGTCCGTGGTGCTGACCGAAACTTTTCCCAGCCGGCCGGCAAAGGATTGCACCTCGCGGAAAACGGCGGGGTCTGTGGCGATGGTGCGGATTACCTCCACCAGCTTCATCACCGGCACGGGATTGAAGAAATGCAGGCCCACAAAGCGCTGGGGGCGCCGGGTGGCCGCGGCCATCTCCGTGATGGAGAGCGAGGAGGTGTTGCTGGCGAAAATGGCGTGCTTGGAGCACAGCGGTTCCAGTCCCGTCCAAAACTCGCGCTTGGCCGGCAATTGCTCGATGATGGCCTCGATCACCAGGTCTGCGCCGGCCAGGTCTTCGATCCTGGTGGTTCCCTGCAGCCGTCCGCGCGCGGCATGGCGATCTGCCGCGGTCAGGCTTCCCTTCTCCACCAAGCGGTCGAGGTTTTTCTCGATGCCCCTCAGGCCTTTCTCCAGAAGCGCGTCATTCACTTCCCGCACCACGGTAGGAAACCCCGCCTGCGCGCACACCTGGGCGATTCCGGAGCCCATCAGACCGCAACCAGCCACGGCCACCTTTTCGATCGGCATCTTCCTCTTCTCCTGGACAGCGGGGCGCGCTCGAAGGGGATCAGGGGCACTGCAGCACGGAATTCCCCCCGCGCTTGCGCACTTCATCGAGAGCAAAATCCACGCGGTTGATGAGGTGGGTGACGATGTCTTCATTCTCGTATTGTGGCTGGACGGCTGCTTCCGCCACCACCGCGCTCAGGGTCACGCCGGCGCCGTTCCAGGGGGCCTTCACCGTGGCACAGAGGGCGCGCAGTTTCTCCGCCAGGCTGGCCGCGTTCGATCCGTTGGTGTCGGGCATGACCAGGGCCACCGCCCAGCCCGCATACTTCACGGCGATGTCGGTTTGGCGCACTCCGGAAAGCAGCGTGCGGGAGAGATTTTCGAGGTAACCCTCGATCTTGTCTTCACCGAATTGGCGGGCCAGGTCGCGCGCTTTGTCCACCTGCAGGATGAGCAGGGAATAGGGCGTGGATTGTTGTTTCGCGCGCGC
The DNA here is from genome assembly GCA_035517515.1 of Binatia bacterium. Taxonomy (GTDB): domain Bacteria; phylum Acidobacteriota; class Terriglobia; order Acidiferrales; family UBA7541; genus JOPF136. The sequence goes on along the minus strand of DATIYQ010000274.1, from coordinate 10,776 downwards.
GGTCTCCGCGAGCAGGCAGTCCTGGTAGGAGCTGGGGCTGAGCAGGCCGGTGCGCTCGTCGGCCACAGAAAGGGTGCGCATGAGGGTGCGCAGGCGCGCGTGGTTGACGGCCATGAGCATCTGGTCGCCCACGGCCTGAAGGAAATAATTCTCGTTGGGCTTCCAGCGCCGGGGCGCATCCATGGCGGCCAGCAGCATCCCGCCGGTTTCCCCTTTTTCCTTGTCCATCAGCGGCACGGCCAGCACGGCGCGAAGTCCCGTCTCCACCAGAGCCGGCTGCGTGCCGGGGTCCAGGGTGATGGCTCCCAGGGCGTCCGGCTGCTCATTGGCCACCAGGGCCAGCAGTTTGGAAAGCACCGGCGGCGCCAGCGGCTCTGCTCCGGCCCCGCTGTACTCCGCGGACATCTGCGGCGGCTGGCCCGGCGGGCCGACCGTGGCCATGCAGCGGTTGGCGCGCAGGTGCTTGCCTACTTCGTTGACCGCGGCGGAGAGGATGGCCTTGGCGGTGGGCTGGCGGAAAAGCGATTTGTTCACTTCGGAGATTTTCGTCAGGTCGCGCAGGGTATCCGCGTTGAAGGCTCCGGTGCGCACGCCCGGGGCGGTCTGCGAGGAGGAAGGGGAAGCCGCGGCCTGTGGCTGCATCCTGGAGCCGGCGGGCCACCATTTGGCCTGTTCGTAGAGCGTGCGCAGCCGCTCGTTTTTCTCTTCCTCTCCGGGAAACATCTCCGCGATTTTCTGGAGCCGTTCGCGCGCCTTGGCCTCCAGCGAATACTGGAGGAAGATTTCCGTCTGCACGATCATGTCTTCGAGGGTTTGCGCTCCCTGGGCGCCCTGCCGGGAGGCCTGCGCGGGAGCGGAGCCCGCTTCCGGCGCGCCGTCGCCAAACGCGGTGCGCGTGGTGACGACGGGAGCAGAGCTGCCCGCCGATTTTGCCAGGCGGCCACGGAAGCTGGTGAGGTAAGCGGCGTCCGCCTTGCCCTCGAGTTGCGCCAGCCGCTCAGCGTGTTTGCTGTCATAGGGATCGATTTCCACCAGCCGGTCCAGGGATTCGCAGGCGCCGCGAACGTCGCCCTTGGCGACGTAAAGATCGAAGAGGCGGGCGAGCACGCCGAAATACTTGGTCTCGCGGTTGATCTCGTTGTAATAGCGCGCGGCAAATTCCTGCAGGGCGATACAAGCCTCGTTGCTGCCGAGCAGGCTTTCGAAGGCGGCCGTGAAGACTTCTTCTTTTTTGGCGGTGCCCGCCAGGGTGCGAATTCTGGCCACGGACTTCACCGCCGCGGCCTCGTCTCCGGCCTCCAACTGCCGCAGCGCCACCTCGAAGAGTTTTTCGTAGTGCTGTCCGCTCTGCCGCGCCAGCCCTTCGAAGATTTCGAATGCGCGGTCGCGCTGGCCGCTCTCCAGCAGCGCCCGGCCCATCAATAACTGCAAATCCGCGTCCGCGTTGCCGGAAACGAAGGGCTGGAGCAGCTCCACGGCGCGCTGCGCCTGGCCCTTGCGCAGCATGCCTTCGGTGTACACCAGGGCGATGCTGCGGTCGTTGGGCAGGATGCGGTGCGCGCGCTCCAGGATGGAGAGGGCCTGGTCGGGATCGTTCAGTCCCAGGGTCAACTGCCCGGCGCGCAAATACCCGCGGGCAGCGGTATCCAGTTGGCCCAGCCGCTCGGCCACTTCTCCGATCAGGAAGTGCCGCCCGGGATTGTCGGGATCGAGCACGGAGATGCGCTCCCAGCAGGTGAGCGCCTCGGCGGTGCGCTGCTGGAAGAGGTAGAGCTCCGCGGCATTCTCGAACTGCTCGATCGCTTCGAGCGCCCGGTTCTGTTTCTGCAGGAGATTGGCGTAGCGCGCCACGCGCTCCGGGGGCTGCTGGGTGGCCTTCAGGAAGCGTCCGTAGAGCGCCAGGGCCTTGGTGGGGTCGCGGCTCTCCACCAGGCGGTCGAAGAGCAGGCCGTAGAAATGCGCGGCGCGCTCCGCATTGCCCTGCCGCGCGTAAAGATCACCCAGGGTTTGCAGCGCATCCTGGTTGGTGGAATAGGCGTTGTGAATTTCGAGATAGGCTTCGATGGCGTCATCGAACTTGTTCTTTTCGATGCTCTTCTTGGCCCGCGTGAGCAGTTTGTCGAGGTCAATGGCCATCGTGAGATCTCCGCCGGCAGCGCGGCCTGCCAGGGCTGTGCCGGCAGCACAAACGATTAACTATATACCCCGGCCTGCCGCGGTTCCAAAAGGTGAAATGTGGCGCGGAGACACCTGCCGCCTTGGGATGCGAAGGGCCTGCTATGGTTCCCGCCGGCGCCAGTTCCGCGGTACTCACGGCTGGGCGGCTTCTGAGGCGTGGAAGGCGACGACGCGCCACTTTTCCGACTCCCGGATATAAACCTTGGTGAATCGCCAGTCATCAGAAACCTCGCGGCCGTTCATGGCGCGGGTCCGCTCGAGGCGGCCGGTGACGACCGCCGCGCCGCCATAGACGCGGACGCGGATCTCCGAGGTGGCGTAACGCTGGAACTTCATGCGGCCGGAGCGCGCGAAGCTGACGGCCTGGGCTTTGGACATCACCGCCATGCGGGGGACGGCGATCTCCACGTCGTCGGCCCAAAGCGCTTCGAGGGCCGCTGCGTCGCCTTGCTCGTGCGCCTGGTTCCAGACGATTTCCAGGCGTTCGAGTTCGCGGACGTCGGAGTCGCTGGCGGACGAGCGCTGACCTGCGGCCGTACCCGCGAGAACCAGGGAAAACAATGAACCGAGGATCAGAAGCTTCATGGGCGCCTCCCGTGTTTCTCGAAACGCTATCACGTTCTACCGCGGGATGCGCGCCGGCCGGAGGCGTCTTCGCCATCCGCCGCCGGCCATTCGCCACTTTCCGCAAACCTGTGGCACACTGATGGTTCGAGCGTCGCACACCAAAGCAAGCGGGCAGGGCTGCGCCGTGCCCCTACGGACGCTACACAGACAATTCGAGAGACGCCCCGAGCCGCCACGTTCAAATGGATCCACAATTCATCCGGAATTTTTCCATCATCGCCCATATTGACCACGGCAAGTCCACGCTGGCGGACCGGCTGCTGGAGCTGACCGGCTCGCTCACGCAGCGGGAGATGAGCGCGCAGGTGCTGGACTCGATGGACCTGGAGCGGGAGCGCGGCATCACCATCAAGGCCAAAAGCATCCGCCTGAACTATGCCGCGCGGGACGGGCAAACCTACCGCCTGCACCTGATTGATACCCCCGGCCACGTGGATTTTTCTTACGAGGTTTCCCGCGCGCTTTCCGCCTGCGAAGGCGCGCTGCTGGTAGTGGACGCGAGCCAGGGCGTGGAGGCGCAGACCGTGGCCAACACGTTTCTGGCCGCGGCCAACAATCTGGCCATCGTTCCGGTGATCAACAAGATTGATTTGCCCGCAGCGCAGCCGGACCGCGTGAAGGAGCAGATTGAAAACGTGCTGGCCATCCCGGCGCAGGACGCGCTGCCCATCAGCGCCAAGAGCGGGCTGGGAGTGGAAGAAGTCCTCGAAGCGATTGTGCAGCGCATTCCCCCGCCGAAGGGCGATTTTGAAGAGCCCTTGCAGGCGCTGATTTTCGACTCCTGGTTCGACGCGTACCGCGGCGTGGTGATCCAGGTGCGGGTGAAAGCGGGACGCATCGCGCCGCGGACAAAGATCCACATCTGTTCGACGGGCCAGGAATTCGAAGTGGAGAGCATGGGGGTGTACACGCCCAAGCCGCTGGCCGTGGACGAACTGGCCGCCGGGGACGTGGGCTTTCTGGTGGCCAATATCAAGGACGTGGCGGACGCGCCGGTGGGCGATACGGTGACGGAGACGGAGCGGCCCGCGCCCGCGCTGCCGGGATTCCAGGCCATCAAGCCCATGGTGTTTGCCGGGCTGTTTCCGGTGAACGCCAGCGATTACGAGCTGCTGCGCGACGCGCTGGGCAAGCTGCGGCTGAACGACGCGGCGTTTTTCTACGAGCCGGACAATTCCGTGGCCCTGGGCTTCGGCTTCCGCTGCGGGTTTCTGGGCCTGCTGCACATGGAGATCGTGCAGGAGCGGCTGGAGCGCGAGTACAACATCAACCTGATCACCACCGCGCCGAGCGTGCGCTACCGCATCCGGACGGTGACCGGGGAAGAACTGGAAGTGGACAACCCCACCAAGTTTCCCCCGCCGGGGAGCATCGCCTCCATCCAGGAGCCAATCATCACCGCGATGATCATCACCTCTGAAGAATCGGTGGGGGCGATCCTGAAGCTGTGCGAAGAAAAGCGCGGGACGCAGAAGGGCTTCGAGTATCTTTCGCCGACGCGCGTGATGCTGACCTACGAGCTGCCGCTCAATGAAATCGTGATGGACTTCTATGACCGGCTGAAAAGCGTTTCGCGCGGTTATGCCTCGCTGGATTACCACCTGGCGGGGTACGCGGAGTCCAAGCTGGTGAAGCTGGACGTGCTGGTGGGCGGCGAACCGGTGGACGCGCTGACCATGATCTGCCACGCGGACCAGGCCTACGAGCGCGGGCGGGAACTGGTGACCCGGCTGCGCAAATTGATTCCACGGCAGATGTTCGAGGTGCCGCTGCAAGCGGCCATCGGCAGCCGGGTGATCGCGCGCGAAACCATCAGCGCCATGCGCAAAAACGTGCTGGCCAAATGCTACGGCGGAGACATCACGCGCAAACGCAAGCTGCTGGAGAAACAGAAAGAAGGCAAGAGAAGGATGAAGCGCGTGGGGCGCGTGGACATCCCGCAGGAAGCGTTCCTGGCGGTGCTGAAGGTGGCCGGCGGGGAGGAAGAATGAGAGCGGCGGAGAGTGCGTTGCGAAGGCAGCCGGATGGCGAATGGGAACTTACGTCCCCCCTCAGTTCTTCCCTTTCACTTCGGTGGTGAGGCGGCCGCGGGCGAGCTGGATCGAGACCGCGTCGCCGACTTCCACTTGATCGACGGAGCGAACCACATTCCCCTGCGCGTCGTAGGCCACGGAATAGCCGCGTTCGAGCACGCGCATGGGGCTGCGCTCTTCAAGCTGGGTGCGCAGGCGGGCCACGCGTTCGGCGCGGGCGCGCAGCAGGCGTTCCATTCTTATGGCCGCGTCCTGACGGCGGCGGGCCAGGCGCAATTCGAGGGCGGCGATGCGAGGGCGGAAATCAAAAGCCGCCACACGCGCGCCGGCCACCTCCACGCGACGGCGGGAGCGCTCCAGCCTGCGGCGCAGCAATTCGCCTAGGCGCCCGGTCAGCTCGTCGGCGCGCTGGCGGTGCTGGCGCAGCAGGTGATCGAGCCGGCGGAAGCCGCGATGCGCGGCCAGCTCATGCAGGCGGGCGCGGCGCGCCAGCAGGGCCATGCGCGCGTGCTGCGCCAGGCTACGGGCGAGCTGCTCGATGTGGCGCAGAAATTCATCGCGCGTGCGCACCACGATTTCCGCGGCGTTGGAGGGCGTGGAGGCGCGCACGTCGGCCACGAAATCGGCGATGGTGAAATCGGTTTCGTGGCCCACGCCAGAAATCACCGGAATGGTGCAGGCGGCAATGGCCCGGGCCACTTGTTCTTCGTTGAAGGCCCAGAGGTCTTCGAGCGAGCCGCCCCCGCGCACCAGTAACAGAACGTCCGCGGCCTTCTGCCGGCTGAAGTATTCGAGGGCCGCGGCGATTTCACCCGGGGCATCCTCTCCTTGCACGCGCACGGGATAGAGCAGCACATGCACATTGGGGAAGCGGCGTTTCAGGATGCGCAGCACGTCGCGCACGGCCGCTCCGGTGGGCGAAGTGATCAGTCCGATGCGGCGCGGCAGGAGCGGCAGCGGCTTCTTGCGGGCCGAGGCGAACAGTCCCTCCGCTTCCAGGCGCTGCTTCAGTTGCTCGAACGCCAGTTGCAGCGCGCCCAGGCCCACGGGCTCGATCTGCGTCACATAGAGCTGATACTCGCCGCGGGCTTCATAGACGCTTACCGCGCCGCGCACGGTGACCTTGAGTCCGTCTTCGGGACGAAACTTGATTCCGCGCAGCTTGTCGCGGAAGAGCGCGCAGCGAATCTGGGACTTGTCGTCCTTCAGCGTGAAGTAAATGTGGCCGGCCTGCGAGGCGTGGGTATTGGAAAGTTCTCCCTCGACCCACAGGTCGTCAAACTCGCCCTCGAGAAGGTCGCGGATGCGCGCGGTGAGCTGGCTGACGGTCCAGACTTTGCGCTCCGGGACGAGATTGAGTGTGAATTGGGCCATGATTTAGTCGGCCCGGCAAGGGCCGCGTGCCAGTCCTATTGGCCGGCCCGTCCCGAAGCTTCGGGAAGGGCCGCGTGCCAGTATCAACTGCCGCGAGGAGTTTACCGCCGGAAGCTCGAAAAGAGCCACGAGAGAAGCGTGAGCACCAGACTCAGCACCAGACAGGTGACGATTGGGAAATAGAAGGTCGAGCCTTTGCCCTGCACCAGGATGTCGCCGGGCAGGCGTCCCAGGCGGAACGGCAGCTTGGAGCCTCCATAGAGGACCGCGCCCACCACCACCAGCAGCAGGCCGATGACGATGAGCAGTTTGCCGGATTCGCGCAGGGGATCCATGCGGTCTCTTGGAGGATTAGACGCAGGGGAGGGGCCGGAGGTTCAATGGGCGCGGGCGGAAAGAGTTACGAGTTGAAAGTTGGGAGTTGAGAGTTCAGACCAATTCGTGGCCGGCAAAGAAGTAGCCGATCTCGAACGCAGCGGTTTCCGGCCCGTCCGAGCCGTGGGTGCAATTGTTCTGAATGCTGGTGCCGAGGTCGCGGCGGATCGTGCCGGGAGCGGCCTTGGCGGGATCGGTGGCGCCCATGGTGTCGCGCCATTTGGCGATGGCGCCCTCGGCCTGGAGCACCAGGACGACAGACTTGCCGGAGCTCATGAATTCCGTGAGTTCTCCGAAGAAGGGGCGGGCGCGATGCACGGCGTAAAACCCCTCCGCCTCGGTGCGGCTCATGCTCACCGATTTGATGGCGACGATGGAAAATCCCGCCTTATGGATGCGCGAGAGAATTTCCGCGGCCAGGCCGCGCTTTACGGCGTCCGGCTTGATGATCGCAAATGTGCGTTCCATGGCCATGGCTGGGTGCCAGCCTCCTCGTCTTCAGGGCTTCAATCGCAGGGCCAGCGTTGCGCCAATCTGGGCCGGACTTTGAACCGTGCTGATTCCCGCAGCGGCCATGGCAGCGTACTTGTCCTTGGCTGTGCCCTGGCCTCCGCTGATGATGGCTCCGGCATGGCCCATGCGGCGTCCGGGCGGCGCAGTCTGCCCGGCGATGAATCCAACCACCGGCTTCTTTACGTGCTCTTTGATGTAGGCCGCGGCGGTTTCTTCTGCGTTGCCGCCGATCTCCCCGATCAGCACGATGGCGTGGGTTTCCGGGTCGGCATTGAAGAGCTGGATGGCGTCCAGGAATGATGTGCCGATGATGGGGTCGCCGCCGATGCCGATGGCGGTGGATTGGCCCAGTCCCAATGCGGTTAACTGGCCCACGGCTTCATAGGTGAGCGTGCCGCTGCGGCTGACCAGGCCGACGTTGCCCTGCTTGTGGATGCGTCCCGGCATGATGCCAATTTTGCATTTGCCGGGGGAGATGATGCCGGGGCAATTGGGGCCGATCAGCCGGGTGCGCCCGCCGCGAATGACGTTCCATACGCGCGTCATGTCCATCGCCGGGATGCCCTCGGTGATACAGACCGCGAGGGGCAGGGCGGCGTCAGCGGCTTCGAGGATGGCGTCTGCCGCAAACGGCGGCGGAACAAAAATGAGGGATACGTTCGCGCCGGTAGCCTTCACGGCATCGGCCACGGTATTGAACACCGGACGTTCGAGGTGCTTGGTTCCACCCTTGCCGGGGGTGACCCCGCCGACGACGTTGGTGCCGTACTCGATCATCTGCGTGGCATGAAAGGTGCCTTCGCGGCCGGTAAAGCCCTGGACGAGGACGCGGGAGTTCTGATCGACAAGGATGCTCATCGCGCGCCTCCGGCGATAGCCACTACTTTCTGCGCGCCGTCTTTCATTCCTTCCGCGACGGTGAAGCCCAGGCCGGACTCCTGGATGATGCGCTTCCCTTCTTCGACGTTGGTGCCTTCCATGCGCACAACCACGGGCAGCTTGAGGCTCAGCTCGCGCGCGGCTTCCACCACGCCGGTGGCCAGGACGTCGCAGCGCAGGATGCCGCCAAAAATATTGATGAATACAGCGCGCACGCTCGAGTCGCTGGTCAGGATTTTGAAGGCGTTCTTGATCTGATCGGCGTTCGCGCCGCCGCCCACGTCCAGGAAATTGGCGGGCGCGCCGCCGGAGAGCTTGATGATGTCCATGGTGGCCATGGCCAGCCCGGCGCCGTTGACCATGCAGCCCACTGTGCCCTCGAGCTTGATGTAGTTCAGGCCGTACTTGGAGGCGGCGATTTCCAGCGGGTCCTCTTCATTGAGGTCGCGCAGCTCCACGATGTCTTTGTGGCGGTAGAGCGCGTTGTCGTCGAAGGTCATCTTGGCGTCGAGGGCGACCAGCCTGCCGTCGCCGGTCACGATACAGGGATTGATCTCCACCAGCGAGGCGTCCGATTCGACGTAGGCGCGGTACAGAGACTGGAAAAACGGCACTGCGGCCGACAGGCTTTCCGCGCCCAGGCCCAGGCCGAAGGCCAGCTTGCGCGCCTGGTAGGCTTGCAGGCCCACTCCGGGATGAACGTGCTCGCGCAAAATGGCCTCGGGGCGGTCCTTGGCCACCTCTTCGATTTCCATTCCGCCCGCGGCGCTGGCCATGAACACGGGAAGCGCGGCGGCACGGTCCAGCAGGACTCCCAGGTAGAGTTCGCGCTTGATGTCCAGGCCCTCTTCGATGAGCAGTCGCTTGACGATGCGGCCTTCGGGGCCGGTCTGGTGGGTGACCAGCTTCATGCCCAGGAGGCGTCCGGCAAGGTCTGCGGCCTCGTCCACGGAGCGGGCCAATTTCACCCCTCCGCCCTTTCCGCGGCCCCCGGCGTGGATCTGCGCCTTCACCACCACCACCGGCGAGCGCAAGCGCTCGGCGGCGGCGCGCGCCTCTTCTTTGGTGAAGGCCACTTCGCCGCGCGGCGTGGGCACGCCGTAGCGCGCAAGGATGGCTTTGGCCTGATATTCGTGAATCTTCATAGCGCTTCCTGGAATGCTAGAATTGCGGTTTCTCGAAGCCGGGCCAGTCTACATGCAAAGACGCGGCAGCGGCAAGCTGCGCGCATTCCCATGATCGGCGAATCCCTGAAAACGATTACGGACGGAAGGAACCTCTCCCGCGAGCAGGCGGACGCGGTGATGGAAGAGATTCTTGCCGGGCGGGCCGGCGACCAAGAGATTGCCGCGCTGCTCACTGGGTTGCGGGAGAAGGGCGAGACGGTGGAAGAGTTGGTGGGATTCGCCACGGCGATGCGACGGCGCGCGGCGCCGGTATTTTCCGCGCCGGCGTCCAACGATGTGCCGCGCCTCGTGGACACGTGCGGCACGGGCGGCGCGCCGCGCGATACATTCAATATTTCCACCTGCGCGGCATTTGTGGCGGCGGGCGCCGGGGTGCGAGTGGCGAAACACGGGAATCGTTCCGTCAGCTCACAGTGCGGGTCTGCGGATGTGCTGGAAGCGCTGGGCGTGCGAGTGGACACGGCACCCGAGCGCATGGGCGAAGCCGTAGTGCGCCTCGGCATCGGTTTTTTCTTCGCGCCGGTGGTGCACGCGGCGATGAAGCACGCCATGGCCGCCCGCAGGCAGCTCAAGTTCCGCACCGTGTTCAACCTGCTGGGGCCGCTCACCAATCCGGCCGGGGCGAAGGCGCAAGTCGTGGGAGTGAGCGAAGCGCGGTTCACGGAACTTGTGGCCAGCGCGCTGGGAGAATTGGGGACGCAACACGCGTTTGTGGTGCACAGCACGGACGGCATGGATGAAATCTCCGTGGCCGGGGAGACGCGGATTTCAGAAGTGACGCCCGGCGGGATGCACACACAGACTGTGGCGCCGGAAGATTTCGGGCTGCCGCGCTCGCCCATTGATGCGGTGGCGGGCGGAGACGCGGCCGCGAATGCCGCCATTCTGGCCGGAGTGCTGGCCGGGGAGCGCGGGGCGCCGCGGGACGTGGTGCTGGCGAATGCGTCGGCGGCGCTGGTGGCGGCCGGATGCTCGGCAAACTTTCGGGAAGGGGTGCAGCGCGCGGCGGAGTCCCTGGACTCCGGCGCGGCCGCGGAGAAGTTGCGCGCGCTCGTGAGGTTTACGCAGGAATCCGGAAACTCCCCGGCCGGCAGGACCGTCGCTTAGCCCGAGATCGCTGTGTTAAGATCGGGCCTCCTCGTTTCTGCCTCGCCGGCGCGGTCACTCGCGCCCGGCGTCCCGTAGACCACGAACGCAAAGGAGAACCATCCCATGACCCCCGAGCAAGCGAAATTCACCGCGCAATTTTTCGTGCAAGGCCTGGAAAACGAATTCGGAATCACGAAGAAAGTAATCGCGGCCGTCCCGGAAGCCAAAAAAAGTTACCGTCCGGATGAGCACGCGCGCACCGCCTTCGAACTGGCGAGCCACATCGCAAGTGTGGACGTATGGTTTTTGAACGGCATCGCCAAAGGTGATCTCACGCCGGAAGGTGACAAGAGGTTCAACACCGTGGCCGAAATTGTTGCTTACTATGACCGGGAATTCCCCGCCGCGCTGGCGAAAATCAAAGCGATGCCCGCGGAGAAGCTGGCGCAGCCTTTGGCAGCCTTCGGCATATTCAATTTCCCGGCGGTCGCCTACCTGGCATTCACCAATAACCACGGCAT
>DATIYQ010000273.1:0-6911 GCA_035517515.1 Binatia bacterium | reverse complement strand
CGAAGTGGTGCAGGTGGTGGAATACCTGCGCGCCTTTCTGGTGGGCCGCGAGGGCTGGAGCCACTTCAACATGCTGATGATTATTTCCGGAGCCTTTGGGGTGTTTCGCCGCGACCTGGTGCGCGAGGTGGGCGGCTACCGTCCCGCCGCCATCGGGGAGGACTTTGACCTGATGGTGCGGATGCATCGCCGGCTACGCGAAAAAGGCATGGACTACCGCGCCTGCTTTGTCCCCGATCCGGTGTGCTGGACCGAGGTGCCGCCGGACTGGAAGTCGCTGGGCAAGCAGCGCTCCCGCTGGCAGAAAGGAATGATTGATACCCTGTGGCCCAACCGCGACATGCTGTTCCGCCCGCGCTACGGCCGCATCGGCGCGATCGCCCTGCCCAATCTTTGGATTTACGAGGCGCTGGCCCCGGTGGTGGAATTCATCGGGCTGGCCTCCATCGTGGCCGCGGCGTTCATGGGCATCCTGAGCCGGCGCTTCCTGCTGCTGTTCCTCCTGTTTGGCTACGCCTTTTCCACCATGCTCTCGATCGGCGGCGTGCTGCTCGAGGAGATCACCTACCGGCGTTACGGCGACTGGCGCGAGGTGGCCAAACTCATCCTGTGCTGCTTCGCGGAGCACTTTCCCTATCATCACGCGCATCTGTGGTGGAGGCTGCGCGGCATGTGGCAGTACGCCCGCGGCGACGTCGCCTGGGGGAAAATGACCCGCGTGGGCTTTGGCGGCGCCGCGGCCCCTCGCGCGGGCCGCTAAGCGCGCGTGGCGCGGACCCCGCGGCTGATGAGCCGGGCTGCTTCGTTACCCACGAGGGGAAGCGGAAGCGGAGCGGGCCCGGCCGGCATCCGGATCGATCGCGGAGCGAGGGGCGCGTTCCGCGGGCTCGGGCGATGCGGCCGGCGCTTCTTGCGCTTCCGGGAGCCGGAGCGTGATGGCGGACGCGGACTCACTGCGCGCCGTCTGCACCGTGCCGCCGTGGTCGGTAACCACCGCCTGGGCGATGGCCAATTCCAGGCCGGCCGCATAGGCGCGCTTGACGGGAGCGGAGGCGAAAAGGCGCGCCGCCTCTTCCTCATTGGGAAACGGCCCGGGCCATTCCAGCCGCAGTACCGCAAAGCCCGGCACGCGCTCCGTGCGCACCACAAACGTGCCGCCGGCCGGCATCGAATACACCGCATAGAGCAGAAACGTATCCACGGCCCGGGTGAGCGCCGCGCCGTCTCCCCGCAGCGCCGGCAATTCCTCTTCCAGCGAAACTTCCGGCGCCACGGGCGGGCGGGTGACATCCGTGGCCGAGGGATGGAACAGGGGCTCGAGATCGCGCAGCACGCTGCGCACCACGTCATTCAGCCGCACCGTTTCGATGGGCAGCACGCGTAATTCGCCGAAATCGCGGAAGCGGTCGAGCACCCGGTGGAATCCGGCGATGCCTTCGGAAACGTCTCCGGCTTTGCGGGCTTCGGCCAGCGCGTCGAGCGCCGCTTCGATTTCCGCGGTGACCCGGCGCGTCATCTCCCGCCACGCGGCCACGCGCTCCGCCTGCATCAGCCGCTCGCGCTCCGCGGCCAGCTTTTGCGCGGCGTGATTCAGCGCCGCGGCCAGCGCCACCACTTCCGGTCCGCCGCGCTCTTCGGCGCGCGCGCCGGGAGCGAGCGAGGCGACATCGCGGGCGGAGCGCGCCAGGCGCGCCAGCGGACGCACCAGTTGCGCCGTGCTGGCATAGCTGATGGCCGCACCCACAGCCACGCTCAGCGCCAGCGCCAGCAGCAGGCGGCGCCACAGCGCCTGCTCCTCGGCCAGTTGCTCCGCGGAGGAATAGCTGAGCAGCACGGAGCCGAGAGCGCTGCCGTCTGCGGCCACCAGTGGAATCACAAAATCGTGCTGGCGCGCGGCCGCATCCTCGAACCTGTGGTTCTCCCCGCCCCCGGCAGGAGTGCGGCACACCTGCGCCAGAAATTCCGCGGCGCCGCCCGGCGCGGCCGGCGTGCCCGCGGCATCCACTCCCTGCGGCCCCTCGCAGCTTCCGGAAGAATTGATGAACAGCAGCGCGCGCATGGCGGGACCCAGGGGCAACGCGGCCAGCAGGCGGTGGTCCACGGCGCCGCCGCCCACGGCGTAGAGCTTGCGGTCGCCCACCGCCAGGGAGCGCACCGCCAGTTGCGCCAGCAGCGGCTGGCCGCCCACAGACTCCAGATGAAGCGTGGCCAAACCATCAGGGGAGGCCTGCGCCGCGCGAGCCACCCAGTCTTCCTTGCTGCCGATCGGCGGAAGCCCTCCGGCGGACGAGATCACCGTGCCGTCGCCGCTCACAAATTCAAAAAGTTCCAGGCCGTGGGTGCGCGCGGCGCCGCTGGCGTCATTGGCATAGGTGGAGTAGTCCGGCTGCGGGCGGCTCAGGTCCAGCACCATCCGGGTGGTGGATTCGGACTCGACCACCAGGCCCACGCGGCGGCCGGCATCCTCCGCGCCGCGGTCGATTTCGCGCTGCACATTGGCCAGCGCCGCTTTCACTTGCTGCATTTCCATCCCGCTGTGGGCCTGGCGCAATCCGGAGAGCGCGGCAGAGAACAGCAGGACGGCAGCCAGCACGAAGGCGGCGAGGAACGAGCAGAGTACCTTCGAGGGAAACGTCATCGTTCGCGCGAAATCATAGCACAGGAGGAGGGCGGCTCAGCGCGCGTATCCCTGGGGATGGCCCACGCGCCATTGCCAGGCGCTGGCGATCATCTCCTCGAGGCCAAGGCGTGGTTTCCAGCCGAGCTCTTCCTTCGCTTTCCGGTGGCTGGCCACCAGTTGCGGCGGGTCGCCCGGGCGGCGCGGATGCTGCACCAGCGGAATTTTCACTCCGGTCACGCGCTCCGCGCAGTTCACCACCTCGCGCACGGAGTAGCCGCGGTTGTTGCCCAGATTGAAGATTCCGGAGGCGCGCCGCGTGTGGTCCAGCGCCAGCACGTGCGCTTCCGCAAGGTCTTCCACATGGATGTAGTCCCGGATACAGGTGCCGTCCGGGGTGGGATAGTCCGTACCGTAAAGCTCCAGATGCGGACGCGCGCCGAGCGCCACCTCGAGCACGCGCGGGATCAGGTGGGTCTCCGGGTGGTGCATTTCCGCGCAGCGCTCGGTGGCGCCGGCCACGTTAAAGTAGCGCAGGGAAACGAACTCCAAGCCTCCGGCATCCGCCGGGGCGCGGCGGACGTCCTCGAGGATTTGCTCGCACATCCGCTTGGTCCAGCCGTAGGGATTGATGGGCGCCGCCGGGCAATCCTCGGAGATGGGCGACTGCGCGGGCTCGCCATAGACCGCAGCAGTGGAGGAAAACACCATGCGGCGGCATCCGTGCCGCTGCATCGCATCCAGAAGCGGCAGCAGATTGGCCACGTTTTGCTGGTAGTAGCGCACCGGATGGCGCACCGAATCGCTGACCAGCGAAACCGCGGCCATGTGGACCACGGCTTCAATCATGTGGCGCTCGAATACCTGCTCGAGGGCCTGCGCGTCGGAGAGGTCCGCTTGCACCACCTCCACGCCGGGCGGGAGAGCCTCCCAATGCCCCTGGGAAAAATCGTCCAGGGCCAGCGGCGCGTCCCCCCGCGCGGCCAGCCGCGCGGCGATCACGCTGCCGATGTAGCCTGCCGCGCCGGTCACCAGGGTGGTTGGCAAGAAATTCTCCGGGAGAATTTTTACACTTCCCGCGGCACGGAGCTCCGGGTCATCGAGATGGCGGGCCGCGGCACCCCGCGAGAATTCCGGGGATCAGGCGTGGGCCACGCGCGCCGTCCGGGAACGCTCGTACTCGATCACCTTTTCGATGATTTGCGCGAGCCGGGTGGCCGGGGCGTAACCGATCACCCGGCGCGCTTTTTCCAGGGAAGGCACGCGGCGCTGCATGTCTTCAAATCCTTCTTCATAGGCCTGCTCGTAGGGGATGTGCACGATGGGCGAGCGGCTGCCCGCGGCGCTGCGGATGCGCTCCGCCAATTCGTTGATGGACAGTTCCTCATCGTTTCCCAGGTTGAAGACTTCGCCCAGCGCGGACTCCGTGCGCACCAGTTTGGCCAGCGCCGCAACCACATCTCCGACATAGCCGAAGCAGCGCGACTGCCGGCCATTTCCGTACACGGTGATGGGCTCTCCGCGCAGCGCCTGGCGCACAAAGCTGGGCAACACCATGCCGTAACGCCCGGTCTGCCGGGGACCCACGGTATTGAAGAATCGAACCACGATCACCGGAAGGCGTTTCTCTTTCCAGTAGGCCAGGGCCAGGAATTCGTCAATGGCCTTCGAGCAGGCGTAACTCCAGCGGCCTTTCGTGGTCGGGCCGATCACCAGATCGTCGTCTTCGCAGTAGGGAATCTTGGCCGCCTTCCCATAGACTTCGGAAGTGGAGGCGATCACCACCAGTTTCTTCTTTTTCGCGGCGCACTCCAGCACAATCTCCGTGCCGCGGATGTTGGTTTCGATGGTGCGCACCGGGCTCTCCACGATCAGGCGAACGCCCACGGCCGCCGCGAGGTGATAAATCACGTCGCAGCGGTCCACCAGTTCCGCCACTTGCGGCACGTTGGCGATGGTGCCGATCTGGTAGTGAAAACCCGGGTGGGACTTCAGGTGCTCGATATTTTCGATCGAGCCGGTGGAGAGATCGTCCAGCGCCCAAACCTCGTCGCCGAGCGCGAGCAGATGCTCGGCCAGATGGGAAGCGATGAATCCCGCGCCACCGGTAATCAGTGCCCGCACGTTCCCGCTCCCTCCCGCAGAGGTTTCCCCGCACCTGAAAAAATTCTAAGTGCGGGCAACGAAGACGGATAGGACTTCGCGCGGCGCGGTTTCCAGACCGCAAACGCTTCAACGGCCGGCACCCGGGGCTACTCGCGGCCGCTCCAGGTGCGGAAATTGCGGATCAGCGGCAGGTCGTGCCGCGCATCCCCCGAATACCGCACGGCGCGGTCGTCCCAATAGACGTCTGCGACGGGCTTGGCGCCCGCGGTCTGGTAATCGCGGTTGGAGTTGATTTCATCGTGGGGAATCTCGTTCTTGGCGAGGTAGCCGGCCACTTCTTCCGGCCCGCGCGTGGTGTGCACAACAATCTTCCAACCCTCCTCGCGCAATACCCGCAGGGCCGCCCGCACGTCCTCCCGCGGCGCGCCCAGCACGCCGGGGCCTTTGTACCCGTCGTAGTTGGCGATCACCCCGTCGAAATCCACGGCAATGGTGCGCCGGGAATTGTTCAGACCGCTGGCCATAAGTTCAGACGGACCATAGCCTCTGTGGACGGCATGCGCGCCGCTTTCCCCGCTGGACTTCAGGAAATTTCAGAATGGGGCAAAGCCGCGGTCCGCGCAACGCCGGTGACCCTTCGGCGTGACGCAACAATACAACCGTACCTCGGCGCTCCCCTGGAGTTCCGGGAGAGCCCCCTCGGCGGAGGCAATTGGATAAAACGCCCGAGAACGCGATTTCGCTGCCGCGCTGGGCCATTTGCCGTATGATAGGTGGGCCGTTTCGGAACCGATTGCGTCCCCGGTGGCCGAAAGCAGGAAACGCATGATCCTCTATATTGGACCCGACCAAGTCATGCCGGTGGGCTCTGCCCTCGGCGCCCTGGCTGGGCTTGTCCTCATTTTTTGGAACAAAGTGGTTTTCCTGGTGTCCAGGCTCACGGGCCGGGGGCCCGGGAAACACGGGGCGGAGGCTGCCGCTCCTCCGGCCGCAGACCCACCGCAGAACGAGGAAGCGCCGCGCCACTAGCCCGGAGAACTCCCGCGCGTGAAGAAGAAAGCGATTGTGATTGGCCTCGACGGCCTGGAACCCTCGATCGTCGAAGCCATGATGAGCCATGGAGAACTGCCGGCATTCTCGCGACTGCGCCAGCAAGGGCAATATTCCCGGCTGGGAACGACCTACCCGGCGCAAACGCCGGTGGCGTGGTCGTCCTTTTCGACGGGCACAAACCCGGGCGGCCACGGCGTCTTCGATTTTGTGAAGCGCGACCCGCGCACGTATCTGCCGGATTTTGCGCTCACCCGTTTTGAGAAACCGAAGAACATGTTCACGCCGCCCCGCGTGCTCAATCAGCGGCGCGGGGTGCCCTTTTGGCAGCTGCTGAATGCCGCGGGCATTCCCGCCACCATCCTGCGCTGCCCCTGTACGTTTCCTCCGGATGAATTGCAGGGGCGAATGCTTTCCGGGGTGGGAGTGCCGGACCTGCGCGGCAGCCAGGGCACCGGCACGTTCTACACGCAGCAGCAGGATGCGAAGGCCAAGGAGAGCGAAAATCTGCTCACGCTGCCGGCGAGCGGAAATGCGTTTGAGACATACCTGATCGGTCCGCGCAATACCCGGGCCACGCCGCCGGGAGACACGCAGGCACCGATCCGGATTGAAGTGGACCGCGGCGCAGGCCGGGCACGCATCCATACGGGCGGCGCGCCGGCAACCGTCGAACTGGCCCGGGGCGCGTGGAGTCCGTGGGTGCGGGTGAAATTCAAACTCTCCATCCTGCAGTCGGTGTGCGGCCAGGTGCGGTTCTATCTTCGGGCGCTGACGCCGTGCCTGGAGCTGTATGCCTCGCCCGTACAGTTCGATCCGTCGGCCCCGCTGTTTCCCGTTTCCACTCCCGGCGAGTACGCAAAGGAACTGGCGGCGGAGATCGGCCCGTTCTCCACATTGGGGATGGCGGAAGATCACACCGCGCTTAACAACGGCCGCGTAGATGAAGCCGCTTACCTGGCGCAGTGCGGCCTGGTGCTGGAGGAACGCGAGCGGATGACGTTTCACGAACTGGCGCGATTCGAAGAGGGTCTGTTCTTCGTGGTCTTCGACACGCCGGACCGGGTACAGCACATGTTCTGGCGATTTCGGGACCCGCAGCACCCCTTCTACGAACCGGAGCGGGCCCGCGAATTTC
>DATIYQ010000272.1:0-5058 GCA_035517515.1 Binatia bacterium | reverse complement strand
AAACAAAAAGCCCGTGGCGGGAGGCATCACCCGGCCACGGGCCGCTGGTCCGCAGATGGGTCCCGCTACCCGGGCTTCTGCCGGCCTCCGGCCCTGCTCGCTGGTGCCACTCCGGCGGGGGCCCCGAAGGGCGCGCTACCCGGAGGCACTTCCTCGGATGCCCGCACCGCGGCCTCCGCACTCCCGGCGCTGTCTGATCCGCCGGTAATTCCCGAACCGATATGGGTTTTGGCCATTCGCCCGCTTCCTTCTCTCTGTAAAAGCACCTGCGTGCTTTGTCAAGCAAAGACTCGCTGGAAGGCACAATTTTCGCCTCGTTTCGTGCCCCGCGTTTCAACGGGCGCCAACGCGTGCACGTCTGGAGCGCGGCTGGATGCTTTCGGAGGGTCCGGAGCGGTTCCCTCCCCCGGGTCACGCCGCCGGGGTAGGCGCTTCGGCCGCCAGGGCGGTGGCCAGAACCCTCCGGTTGGAGCGCGTCAGCCAGGAGGCCAGGTACAGGCTGCCCGCCAGCACGAGCAGAAACCGCAGCCCAAACCAGAAAGATGTGGTCTCCAGCAGCCCTCCCGCCAGCGCGCCAAACAGGTTGGAACCCAGCGCCTCCCCGCGGAAGCCCGCCTCCGCAAAGCTGCGCACAAACACGATGCCAGCGAAAAACACCGGCAGGCAAAGCACCAGGGAGGCGGCCAGGATCCTCATTCCCATTGAGGGAAACAGCAGCGCCCGCACCGGAGTCCAATAAGCCGCCAGCAGGCTCAGAAAGATCCCGGCATAGGCCCCGGCAACGGGAAGCTCGGGTCTCCACTCCACCACCGCGTTCGCACCCACAATCAGCAGCAGCAGCGCGGAGATGGCCACGGCATTGACCATCCAGGTGGTGCCGAAGAGCAACGCCATCTTGCTGATGATCTGCGTTTCCAGCAGCAGGAATCCCGCCCCCAGGAAGAAGAAGTGCCATTCCAGGGGCTGCCCGGTGGTGCCGGTGGCCCGGAGCAGTCCCCAGCAGAGCGGCAACAGCACCGCACCCAGCAGCAGCACGATCGTGGGCACCCCCGGCTCGCGCTGGTAGAAAAACGGCCAGTCGTCCGTGGTCATCTGCGCCGCAGCCACCCGGACCCGGCCGTGCCCGGCCACGTATGCGGCCAGCGCCGGGTCTTCGAGCGCCCTGGCGATGCGTTCTTCCGACCCGCAGAAAAAGAACGATCCCGGGGAGCCATAGAACGGCATCTGGGATTCCACCTGCAGCGGCGTCCGCCCGAATGCCGCGGACAGCAATTCCTCCAGCCGCCCGCCGATCCAGGGTTTCTCGACGCTAAATTTCACCACCATGATTCCGTCCGGCTTCAACAGCCGCCGCGCCGCCTGCATGGCCTCCAAGGTGTACACGTAATTATCAATGCGGATATTCGAGTAATAGGGATTCGTGGTGTGCGAATCGAGCAGGGAAAAGAGGATCAGATCGAACTGATTCCGGGACGTTTCCAGGAAGCTGCGCGCGTCGTCGTTCACCACACGCACGCGCGGCGAGCTGTAGGGATGCTCGAAGTGCAGGGCGCGGCCCAGGTTCAGGATTTGGGGGTCAATCTCCACCGCAGTCACCGCTCCAGCCCCGTTGCGCAGGGACGCGGCCACATCGTTCCCCGTGCCCGCTCCCAGCACCAGCACGGCGGGCGGGTGGGGATAGAAATGTCCGGGCAGGTTGTATGGATTCCATTCGGCAGGGGCTTGCCGGAACAATTCCGGGTGGCGGGCCACAAACTCCGGCGAGAGATTATAGATTTGCTGATACCAGGTGGCGTTGGTGGACATAAGATAGCTGACCACCTCGGTGCCTTCGAGCAGGGGCCACACCGCCAGTTTCTGGTAGGGCGACCAGTAAATGGCCACATCACCGCGGCCGGCCAGAGCCGGCAAAGCAGCGACCAACGCCATGCCCAATGCCGCGGTACGGCGCAATCGCGGCTGCCGCCACACCAGCGCCACCAGGGCGATCCCCGCCCCGGCCAGCCATACCCACGGCGGCTGGGAGAGAAATCCCAACAGCGTGAACAGCACAATCCCCGCCAGGCTCGCCAGGATGTTCACCGTGTACCCGCGAATTCCCCGGCCCTTCCCCTCCAGGTAGCTGCCCACCATCTGCCCGATGGGAACAAACGTGAGCGCCACCAGGCAAAACAGGGGAAGCGCGACGCTGAGCGTGGAGAGCAGGTCTCTCCACGCACTCCACTCGCGCGGCAGCCGCCCCAGCCCCGCGGTCTCTACCTCCGCCAGGCTGCCCACAAACGCATCCAGATTGGTGATCAACTGCCGCACCTTTTCAAAGGGCGCGGCCACCAGCAGCGCCACCGCCGCCAGCGGAGCCAGCAACGCCAGCAGATTCGCCGGCCGCCGGCACAGATAGCAGCCCAGCCCGAATCCCAGAAAGCACGCAATCAGCACGAAGTTTTTCAGGTAGGCGAAAACCGGAATTTCCGAAGAAATCCAGCGGATGAGCAGCAGCTCCAGGTAAAGCCCCAGCAGGCTGGAAAGCGCCAGCCCGGTGTACGCGCCCAGCCAGAGCGTGGCCGGATCAAATTCCCAAAACGGCGCGGGACTGCGCCACGCGCCGCTCGCGTCCCTCCGGTAAAATTTCAACAGGAACCATACCAGCAGGCTGGCCAGGCCCCCAATCAGCAGCAGGAGGAAATACAGCTCCAAGCCGGAGGGGAGTGAGCGAAGAATTTTCATCGCGCCTTCGGTGTGGCCCTTCCAGACTACGCCGGGAATGCGGCGAACGACGAAACGACTTCCGCCGGCTCACTCAAAGAGGCAAGCCTCGCGCGGCCGCGGATGCGCAGGCGTTTACGAGTGGCCCGGGCGGTGCTTATTCCGCCGGCTCATTCGAACAGCATGTGGCGGAACGGCAGGTGTCGCGCGCGCTGCTGCGCGGCGTACAGGGCGCCATAGCTGGCCAGGATGGCTTCTCTCGCCTCATAACCCAGCAGCTTGCGGGCACGATCAATCTCCCGGGGACGGCCCTCCAACTCGAGATACGTGCCGATGGGCGTCTCGTCCAGCGCCACGACCACGTCTTTCCGTCCGGGCAGCCGGTAGGTAGTCCGAAACTTCTCGTAAAAGAACACTGGGTGGTATCCCAGATAGGCGAGCACGGCACGAAGCGCCCCGGCGTCTGGAATCGCGAATTCAATCTCCCGCCGGATTTTGTATGCGGCCGCTCTCCGCCGCTTTTGCGGACCCTGTCTCCGCCGGCCTTCCGGCGCGTGCGCCACAGGAGCTTTCAAGGTGACCAATGCCCTCCCGCCACCGCGCGGAGGAAACAACATTTCAGCCACCCGGGCCAGGCGCGCGCGCGGAGTGCCCACCGCAGCCTTTTCGCGCGCGTTCAACCCGGTATGCCCGCTCCGGCCGGGCACGCGCCGCTCCACCCGCAGGCGCAGCAGTTGGCCCCGGCTGCGCATTCTGGAGTCCGGGGTATCGAATACCGCGTTCACCTCATGCACCCGCGGTCCGCGGGCCGCGCCCAGGTCCACGAGCCGGCGCGCAACGGCGGCAACGTCCGGCGCCGCCAGCTTGATTTCAATTTCGTGTCCCGCACCCGCGTGTTTGAATCGGGCCGGAACCGCGGATGCTGGCTTGTTCATTTCCTCCCCCTGGTTACGGGGTCTTGGGGCCTGGAACCGGCACCGACCAGTGGACATTCCGGAACTGCCATCGGCCCCCGCGAAGTTCCGCCAGCCCGGTAAAAAATCCGCTCTCTCGATCCTCGTGCCCTTCCCGGTCGGTAAGAACTTCATGGAACGTGGTGGCCACCACTGCAAATTCCGGAGTCAATACGTCCACGCGCAGGTCCTCTCCCCAGTGAAGTTCGATGCGCGGGATGGCGCGGGACACATCCTGAATTCCCTGTGTGGCCGCCTGGCTGTCGGCAAATTGCATGCGTCCGTTCACCGCCATGAAGAATGCCGGGCTGTCCAGAAAGTGGCCGCGCCACGCCGCCGGCCCTTCCCGGGACACGTCTGCCGCCACGCTCAGCGCAAATTGGCGCACGCTTTGTGCAACCGCCTCCCGGCGCGCCGAGGTGATGGCCTGTGCGCCGTCTGGCCAGGCGCCGGTTGCCGCAAATCCCGCGGCGATTGCCGCCGCGAGCAGCATTACCCACCTGACTCGCCACATTCCTTCACCTCCACCTGGCCACGCTCTGCCCAGGCTGGCCCGGACCGGTAGCAGCTTACTCCAAACACATCGGCGTGCCGCGCCCCTGCTCCTTGCAAAAGCTCGCGCCGGGCCAAATAATGCGGCCAACGATGCCCGCCGATATAGGGCCGAGGACGCCATGAGCGACAACAATACTCCGCTCATGCGCCAGTACAACGCGGTGAAGCGCCAGTATCCGGAAGCGCTGGTGCTCTTCCGCCTGGGGGATTTCTACGAGCTGTTCTATCAGGACGCGGTGGTGGCGGCGCGCGTCCTGCAGATCACGCTGACGGCGCGGCACAAGGAAACCGGGAAGCCGGTGCCGATGTGCGGAGTTCCCTATCACTCCGCGGAGACGTACATCGCGCGGCTGCTGCGCGCCGGACATCGCGTGGCGGTGTGCGAGCAGATGGAGGACCCCTCGAAACTGAAGGGCCGCAAACTGGTGCGGCGCGAAGTGGTGCAGGTGATCACCCCGGGCACGGCCACCGAAGGGGCATTGCTCGAGCCCAAGGAAAACATGTTTCTCGCCGCGCTGGTTTGGGATCCGGGCACTCCCGCAGCCGCGCTGGCGTACGCCGATGCCTCCACCGGTGAATTCCGGGCCACGGAATGGCACGGCGAGCAGGCCCAGGCTTCGCTGCTGGACGAGCTGGCGGTGCTCCGCCCGCGGGAGATTCTATTGCCGCGCGCCGAGGGACTGTTCGCCGAATCCCAGCCGCTCGATTCCGCCGCGCGGGAATCCGGGGCGGTGGAAAGCCGCCTGGACCCCTGGGTCTTCCGCCAGGACTACGCGGAGCGCAAGCTGCAGGAGCATTTCCGCGTGGCCAATCTCGAGGGGTTCGGCCTGACGGAACATCCCTGGGC
>DATIYQ010000271.1:0-17652 GCA_035517515.1 Binatia bacterium | reverse complement strand
TGCGCCCGCCGGGCGCGGAGCCGGTCGCCGTCCCTGCCGGTGGAGAGGAACCGCGAGAAGCCTCCGCGGCCGCCGCCGGATTGCCCCTGCCCGCGCCGTTTTTCGGGCTGGGGGCCGCTGCCGCGGGCGCCGCGGTTCCCGGCGCGGACGAATTCGCGCTGACCACCGAGCCCCTGCGTCCGGAAGCCATGCGCTTCGGCTTTCCCGCCGAAGCCTCCCGGGACCTTGGTTCCGAAGCCGCGCTGGCGGAATTTTCTTCCCGGTTTCGGTTGGCGGGCCCGCAGCAGGCGCTGGAGGCTCCGGCGGGCACCCTTCCTCCTGGCGGCGAGCAGATTTCCGAGCTGAAGCCCCTCGGCCAGGTCAGCTCGAGCTACATCGTGGCGGTCAACTCCGAAGGCCTCTGGCTGGTGGACCAGCACGTGGCCCACGAGCGCGTGCTTTTCGAGCAGCACTTGCAGGCGCGCCGCGCGGGACGGGTCATCGGCCAGCGCCTGCTGGTGCCCCTGGTGATCGAGCTTTCGCCGCGGCAGGTGGTGATCGCAGAGCAGATCGCCGAAGAGCTGGCCGCCAACGGTTTCGAGGTGACCACCATGGGCCCGCGCGAAGTGGCCGTCCAGGCCGCGCCCGCGCCGGTCTCCGCGCCGGACGTGGAGCGTTTACTGCGCGAAATCCTGGACACCGTGGAGAAAGAGAATCAGGCCATTTCCATTGAGACGTTGCAGGCAAAGATCGCTGCTTCCACCGCCTGCCACGCGGCCATCAAAGTGAACACGCCGCTCGATCCGCCGCGCATGGAGTGGCTGCTTGCAGAGCTGGCAAAAACGGAATGCCCGATGAGCTGTCCGCATGGCCGGCCGGTGGTGCTGCGTTACTCCATGCGCGATATCGAGAAGGCGTTTAAGCGAGCATAGTGGCGAGCGCACATCCAGTTGCGGCCCGTAATGGGTGACTCGTGCAGATCAGGCTCCACTCTTTCGGCTTTCCACTTTCAACCCCCAACCTTTTTTCTCGAGCGGCCGCCACTCATGCCTAGGCTCATCATCGCCATTGACGGTCCCGTGGGTTCGGGGAAGAGCACTGTGGCGCGGCGCGTGGCCGAACTGCTCGGCTATCTTCATCTCGATTCCGGGGCCATGTACCGCGCCATTGCCCTGGCCGCGGACCGCGCCGGCGTTCCGCTGGACGACGCCCCGCGCCTGGAAGATGTGGCGCGCGGTGCGCGCATCGTGCTGGAAATGGACGGCATGGTGAAGCGTGTGCACCTGAACGGCGTGGAGGTGACCGAATTCTTGCGCGGGCCGGAGATGTCCCAGCAGGCCTCGCGCGTGGCGCAAGTGCCCGCGGTGCGCCGCGTGCTGGTGGCTGAGCAGCAGCGCATGGGCGCGGCCGGGGGCATCGTGGTCGAAGGCCGCGACATCGGCACCGTGGTCTTTCCCCAGGCGGAGCTGAAGATTTTTCTCGATGCCGACGTGGAAGTGCGCGCCCGCCGCCGCTGGCTCGAATACGCGCAGAAGGGCCAATCCATGGACCTCGCGCGCATGACCGAAGAGATTCGCGAACGTGACCATCGCGACCGCGACCGCGCCGCCTCCCCCTTGCGCCGCGCCGAAGACGCCGTCTACGTGGATTCCTCCGCGATGGAGGCGGAGGAAGTGGCCCGGCTGATCGTGTTGCTGGCGCGCGAGCGGGAAGCCGCGATGGCCGCCGGGTAAAATCGAAAATCGCTCTCTCCCAGGTGGAGCGGTGTTTTGGCACCGCGCAAATCGCAGCCTGGATGCATTCCCACCTTCCGGTGCGGCTCGAACCGATGGACGGCCCGGCGCTGCCCCTGCAATCCCGGATTCCACTACGCGCATATCGCAGCCCGTCACTGGCCGGACACACCCGCATTGAGAGCGGCGCAGGGCCAGCGTAAAGTCGAGTGGATGGAAGCACGCCCCAGGCAATCGCGGGCGTGCAAATCCGATGCCCGCCGGCCCACTTTCTATCGAAAATCATTTCCGGACGCTCATGAAGCGCCTGGCATTCGCGTGTCTTCTCGGCCTGCTCCTCGGCGCGTCGCCGTTGCCGGCCGCCGGATACAACCTGGGCTTTCCAGCGCCGGAAGATGCGCCGCAACTTGTAACCCTGGGCACGGCGCCGGCGGTGCGCATTCCGGTGGCCCATCAGCATGCGGCCTCGGGCTGCGGCGGTTATCTCTACTTTTCCGCGACCACCATCCGTTTCGAGGTGCTGCATCCGGAGAAAGACAAGGGCCATGCCTTCGACTACCCGCGGGCGGACCTGGTGACCGCCCGGCAATGGACCATCATGGGTTCTGCCATGCCGGAGGCGGAGTACAAGTTCAAGGACGGTCGCGTGTTTCATTTTTTCCGCGTGCGCCGCAAGCTCGCCGAGAACGAGGCGGAAAAGATGACCTGGGAGAATGTGCTGCCCTACGAAGTTCTGCTCGAGGCGGCCACCAACTTCCCGGCGGTGCTGGCGCAGGCGCAGGCGGACAATGGATTGGTGGCTGGAGGAGCGAACGCCGCGCCCGCGGCCCCGGCCGGCCCGCCGCCTCTGGAGGACAGTGCGGCACTCGGCGCAGCCGGGTTGGACATTCCGCCGCCACCGCCCTGGGTGCAGCCGCGGCCGTCCGCCAACTCACCGGGACCGGTGGAGATTCGCGCGCGACCCTGAGCCCGAGCGGGCACTCGACATCGCGTGCCGCAACGCAATGATTGGACCGACGAAAATCCGGCTGGGAATGCTCGCCGCGCTGGCCGTGGCCCTGTCCGCGGGTGCCGCGCCGGCATTTGCGCGCCCACCCGAGCAGGTCGCCAGGGAACAAAAGATGGCTGCGGCCTCCGGCCAGCAATTCTCCGGGGGGAGCGTGCCGCTGCGCGTCATGCTGGTCATCAGCGACACGGTGCGCGCCTACCACGTCACCATGTTCCTCTCGCGCATGGAGTTTGGCGCGCGGCTGGCGAAAGAGGCGGAAAAGGTTTTCAACGGGACGTTTGCGGCCACCCAGGTGGTGTCCATGGTCCCGGCGGAGCCCCACGCCCTGGACAATTTTGACCTGGTGATCTCCATCGAGTCGCCCGAGGCGCGGCATCAGAGCGCGCTGTTCAGTTGGACCGAATCTCTGAGCGCCGTGTTCGTGGCGCGGCGGCCGAACGGTGAGGAGATTTACCGCGGGCAGCTCTCCGACAGCGAAAAGGGCAGCGGCAATTCCGCCTCCACGCAGGACCAGCTCGGCGAGGCGGTCACGCGGAAGTTTATCCAGGAACTGATTCTCAACCCGCGCGTGCGCAGCCTGCTGGCCCCGGCTCCGCCACCGGAAGTGAAGGTGGCGCGTGATGATTCGGCGGCGCTGGCTTCGGCGGGATTGGACGTTCCTCCGCCTCCACCGTGGGGTGCGCAGGAAGCGGCGAGCGCCCAAAAGCCTCCACGGCCGCAGCCCGATGGCCGGCCCTGACCGCGGCTCCCCTCTTCTCCTGGAATCTGGATCCTGCGGTGGCGCCTGCCGCCCGGCAGGTCAGCTCGGGCTGGACATCGAGGCGAGAAATTCCGCGTTGGATTTCGTCTTGCCCAGGCGGCCGAGCAGCAGTTCCATGGCTTCGACGGGCGAGAGCGGATTGAGCACCTTGCGCAGCACCCAGATGCGATTGAGCTCGTCGGGGGGCAGCAGCAGCTCTTCCTTGCGCGTTCCGGAGCGGTTGATATCAATGGACGGGAAGATGCGCTTGTCCACCAGGCGCCGGTCCAGGTTGATTTCCATGTTGCCGGTGCCCTTGAACTCCTCGAAAATCACGTCGTCCATGCGGCTGCCGGTATCAATCAGCGCGGTGGCGATGATGGTCAGCGAGCCGCCCTCTTCCACGTTGCGCGCGGCGGCAAAGAAGCGCCGCGGGCGCTGCAGGGCGTTGGCGTCAATACCGCCCGAAAGCACTTTGCCGGAGGGCGGCGTCACCGCGTTGTAGGCGCGCGCCAGGCGGGTGATGGAGTCCAGCAGGATCACCACGTCGCGCTTGTGCTCCACCAGGCGCTTGGCCTTTTCCAGCACCATCTCCGCCACCTGGATGTGCCGCTGCGGCGGCTCATCGAAGGTGGAGCTGATCACCTCGCCCTTCACCGTGCGCTGCATGTCCGTCACTTCTTCCGGCCGTTCGTCAATCAGCAGCACGATCAGCGCGATTTCCGGGTGGTTGGCGGTCACCGAATTGGCGATGGCCTGCAGCATCATGGTCTTGCCGGTGCGCGGCGGGGCCACAATCAGCCCGCGCTGGCCCTTGCCGATGGGGCAGAGCATGTCCAGCACACGGCCCATCAGGTTTTCCTTGGTGGTTTCCAGCCGGATGCGCCCGTGCGGATAAAGCGGCGTCAGGTTGTCGAAGAAAATCTTGTTGCGCGCGACCTCGGGATCCTCAAAATTGACGGCCTCCACCTTGATCAGCGCGAAATACCGCTCGCCGTCCTTGGGCGGCCGGACTTGGCCCGACACGGTGTCGCCCGTGCGCAGGTCGAACTTGCGGATTTGCGACGGGGACACGTAGATATCGTCCGGCCCGGGCAGGTAGTTGTACTCCGGCGCGCGCAGGAAGCCGAATCCGTCCGGCAGGCACTCCAGCACGCCTTCGGAGAAGATCAGGCCGTTCTTTTCGGTCTGGGCGCGCAGGATCTGGAAAATCAGCTCCTGCTTGCGCATGCCGCTGGAGCCGGGAATGTTCAGCTCCTTGGCAATTTTGGCCAGATCGGCGATGTTGCGTTCCTTCAGTTCCGCCAGACTGATGCTCATTTCGCTCGTTCCTTCCTCTTGCTGTTTCCTTGGGGTCATGTTTGCTTTCTTCCTGCCGGCAGGGCCCTGTGGTCCCGCGGCCAGGAGCCGGGCTGAGGACAGCGCCGGACGTGCCTGGTTGCGCAGCGACGGGTGGATCCCAACCTCTTGCTTTCAGACCGTGGCCGCACGCCTGCGCGTGCCGCCATCCTCGACTGTTCCCGGCAATTCCGCCGTTACCTTACACCGCAAATGCCGGGGGATTGAATTTCGGGCAATTCGCCTTGGCGAAGAGCAACCCGGGGGCGGCGCCGGCGGCCCATGGGGCCAAAGGCGCCGCGTTTAGTTCGTCAGCCCCTGATCAGAACCCACCGTGGAATCGAATGCCGGGGTCACTTCCGGCACCGGAGCGGCGGCGGGCAGCGCGTGATCCAGCGCCAGGGCCAGCACGTCGTCCATGGTGTTCACAAATTTA
Source organism: Binatia bacterium (assembly GCA_035517515.1). GTDB lineage: Bacteria > Acidobacteriota > Terriglobia > Acidiferrales > UBA7541 > JOPF136. The sequence continues at coordinate 12,418 of DATIYQ010000271.1, read as the reverse complement.
ATGGTCATTGCCGATTGGATTTCCTGGGGGACGTCGGCCAGGTCTTTCTCGTTGTCCCGCGGCAGAAGTACAGTATAAATGCCCGTGCGGTGCGCGGCCAGCAGTTTTTCTTTCACCCCGCCGATGGGCAGCACCTTGCCACGCAGGGTAATCTCCCCGGTCATGGCCACATCGCAACGCACCGGAACGCGCGAAAGCGCGCTGGCAATGGCCGTGCCGATGGTGATGCCCGCGGAGGGCCCGTCTTTGGGAATGGCGCCCTCGGGTACGTGCACATGGATGTCCACGCGGCGGTAGAAATCGCGCGCCAGCCCGAACTGCGCGGAGCGAGAGCGCACGTAACTCATGGCCGCCTGCGCCGATTCCTGCATCACATCGCCCAGTTGTCCGGTCAACGTCAGCCGGCCCTTGCCCTCCATCAGGCTCACTTCCGTGCCCATCACCTGGCCGCCCACTTCCGTCCACGCCAGGCCCATGGCCAGGCCGATTTCGTTCTTTTCTTCGGCGCCCAGGTCGCGGAACTTCACCACGCCCAGAAAATCCGGAACCGTTTCCGGGGTCATGGCCACGGCCACAGGCGGCATCTCCGCCGTGCCATTGGCGCGTTCCACCACCTTGCGCGCCACCTTGCGGGCCACGTTGGCGATTTCGCGCTCCAGATTGCGTACGCCGGACTCCCGGGTGTAGTGCCGCACCACCTGCTGCAGCGATTCCCGGGTAAAGCGGAGCTGATCCTCGGCCAGGCCGTTGCGCTCGCGCTGCTTCTTCACCAGGAAGCGCTCCGCAATCTCGATTTTTTCCTGCTCCGTGTAGCCGGAAAGGCGCAGCACCTCCATGCGGTCCTGCAGCGGCTGCGGAATGGTGTGCAGCACGTTGGCGGTGCAGATGAACATTACCTTGGAAAGGTCGTATTCCACGTCCAGGTAGTGATCCGTGAAGGCGTGGTTCAATTCCGGGTCCAGCACTTCCATCAGCGCCGCCGAAGGGTCCCCGCGGAAATCGGTGGACATCTTGTCCACCTCGTCCAGCAGGAAGACCGGGTTCAGCGTCCCCGCCTTGCGCATCATCTGGATGATTTGCCCGGGCAGCGCCCCGATGTAGGTGCGCCGGTGGCCGCGAATCTCCGCTTCGTCGCGCACCCCGCCCAGGGAGACGCGCACGAATTTCCGTCCGGTGGCCCGGGCGATGGACATGGCCAGGGAGGTCTTGCCCACCCCGGGAGGTCCCAGGAAGCACAGGATGGAGCCCTTGGGATTCTTCACCAGTTGGCGCACCGCCAGGAATTCCAGGATGCGCTCCTTGATTTTTTCCAGCCCGTAATGATCCTCGGCCAGAATCTGCTGCGCGCGCGCGATGTCGCGGATTTCCTTGGTGCGCTTTTTCCAGGGCACGGCCAGCAGCCAGTCCAGGTAGTTGCGGGAAACCGTGGACTCGGCGGACATGGGCGGCATCTGCTCCAGGCGGCGCAGCTCCTGCATCGCTTTGTCGCGCGCGTCCTTGGTCATGCCCGCGGAGTCGATCTTTTTCTTGAGTTCTTCCGCCTCGTTCTTCTCGCCGCGGCCCAGCTCTTTCTGGATGGCCTTGATCTTCTCGTTCAGGTAATACTCGCGCTGGGCGCGCTCCATCTGCCGCTTCACGCGGTTGTTCACGCTGCGCTCGACGTTCAGCTTGTCGATCTCGATTTCCAGGATGTCGCCCACCCGGCCCAGCCGCTCCAGCGGGTCAAACATCTCCAGCAATTCCTGCTTCTCCTCCACGGAGATTTGCAGGTTCTGGGCCACGGAATCGGAGAGGCGCACCGGGTCATCGGCGCGCACCGCGGCCATCACCGTGTCGTAGTTGAGGCTTTGGGAGAGCTTCACGTACTGCTCGAACAGCTGGATCACCCGCGAGGCGGTCTGCTGCACCTGCGGCGAATCCTCCAGCCGCCCGGGCATCAGCCGGATGGTGGCCCGGAAAAAGCCGTCTTCATTGGTGATTTGCAGGACCTTGGCGCGCTCCGCGCCTTCCACCAGCACGCGGATGTTGCCGTCGGGCAGTTTCACGCTCTGGACGATGCTGGCCAGCGTGCCCACCGTGTGGATTTCCTTGGCCTTGGGGTCGTCCACCGAAGCGTCGTGCTGCGTGGCCAGGAAGATCTTTTTGTCCCCGGCCAGCGCTTCCTCCAGCGCCCGCACGGAGGATTCCCGGCCCACGATGAACGGGGTCATCATCTGCGGGAAGATCACCATCTCGCGCACCGGCATCATCGGCACGCGCTTCATGTCGAGTTTGTCCTTGTTAAACACGGCTCACTCGGGCGGCCCCGCCCACGGTCGGGGCCGGGCACATCCGCACCTATCCCGCTTTTTCCAGCAGGCTCCAGTTGATCTCGCGGCTGCGAATCATCTCTGCGGTGACGAAGAAATCCCGGGGCTTGCGCTGGCCCGGCGCGTGGTACATCAGGTCCAGCATCAAATCCTCCAGAATCATGCGCAGGCCGCGTGCGCCCACTTTGCGCTTCATGGCTTCTTCCGCCACGGTTTCCAGGGCATCGTCGGTGAAGCGCAGGCGGATATTCTCAAACTCAAACAGGCGCTGGTACTGCTTCACCAGCGCGTTCTTGGGCTCGGTGAGGATGCGCACCAGCGCGGCCTTGTCCAGGTCGCCGAGCACTCCCACCACCGGCAGCCGGCCCACAAATTCCGGAATCATGCCGAACTTGATCAAATCCGTCGGCTGCACCTGCTCCAGCAGCGCCAGGTTGCGCCGCCCCGCTTGCGCCGGCGGGGAGTCGTGATGGAATCCCAGGGATTTGCGCCCGGCCCGCCGCTCGATCACTTTTTCCAGGCCCACAAATGCCCCGCCGCAGATGAACAGGATATTGGTCGTGTCCACCGCGGTGAATTCCTGGTGCGGGTGCTTGCGCCCGCCCTGCGGCGGAACGTTGGCCACTGTGCCTTCCAGGATCTTCAGCAGCGCCTGCTGCACGCCCTCGCCGGAAACGTCCCGGGTGATCGACGGGTTATCGTCCTTCTTGGCGATCTTGTCGATCTCGTCGATGTAGATGATCCCCTGCTGCGTGCGGGAAACGTCCCCATCGGCGTTCTGCAGCAGCTTCAAAATGATGTTCTCCACGTCCTCGCCCACGTACCCCGCCTCGGTCAGCGTGGTCGCGTCCACGATGGCGAAGGGCACTTCCAGCATGCGCGAGAGGGTCTGCGCCAGCAGCGTTTTGCCCGTGCCCGTGGGGCCGATCAGCAGGATGTTGGACTTGGTCAGCTCCACGTCGCTCGGCTGGCGGTTCAGGAAGATGCGCTTGTAGTGGTTGTACACCGCCACGGCCAGCTTCTTCTTGGTTTTGTCCTGGCCGATTACGTAGCTGTCCAAGAATGTTTTGATCTCCGGCGGACGCGGCGGGCGGCGGGCCGGCGCGGCACCCTGCTCGCGCTTCTCTTCTTCCAGGATCTGGTCGCACACGCGCACACATTCGTCGCAAATGTAGGCGCGGGGATAGTCGGAAGGCGAACTAATCAGCTTTTCGACTTGATCTTGCGTCTTATGGCAGAACGAGCAGCGCAAACCCTCGTCTGGCGTCAGTTTTTTCACTGTGTTGCAGGCCTCCGGTTTCCCGTCCCCTCAGGAAACCACTGGCACCGATTCTACCCATTCCCACCCGCCGGAACAGTCCCGGCTGCGTCCTGGCTACTAACCCTTTGGAACAGCCCGGGGCGCCCCGCGCCTAGCGGTGCTTCTCGATAATCTCGTCCACCAGGCCGTAGCCCTTGGCTTCTTCCGCGGACATGATGTAATCGCGCTCCACGTCCTTTTCGATCTTCTCGAAGGCCTGCCCGGTGTGCTTGGCGTACAGCCGGTTGATCACCTCGCGCATGCGCAGGATTTCCCGCGCGTGGATGTCGATGTCCGTGGCCTGGCCGGAAAGCCCGCTCATCCACGGCTGGTGGATCAGGATGCGCGAATTGGGCAGCGTAAAGCGCTTCTTCGCCGCGCCCGCGGCCAGCAGCACGGAGGCGATGGACGCCGCCTGCCCCACGCAGATGGTCACCACGTCCGGCCGCACGAACTGCATGGTGTCGTAGATGGCCATGCCCGAAGTGATCGAACCGCCCGGGGAATTGATATACAGCGAAATGTCCTTTTCCGGGTCTTCCGCTTCCAGAAACAGGAGCTGCGCGGTCACCAGGTTCGCCACATGGTCATCTATCGGCGTCCCGATGAAGATGATGTTGTCCTTCAGCAGGCGCGAGTAGATGTCGTAGGCGCGCTCCCCGCGGTTGGTCTGCTCCACCACCATGGGTACGAGAGTAGTTGCGTGCGGAACACTGTTTGCGGGGAAATTCATAATGGAATTCAGGTCGTCCTGTGATCCCGAGTGTTCGGGACGAACCCGGAATCCTATCCCTGTTTTGCGGCGGTTTCAATCCGGGCAGTGCGGAACAGCCACTCGAGCGTTTTCGCGCTCCGCAGCTTCGATTTCATCCTATCGAGCGTGCCTTCCTTTGTCAAGCGCGCGCGCAGCGCCTGGGCGGATTCGCCGCTGTGCTCGGCCGCGTGCGCCAGTTCCTGCTCCAACTCTTCCTCGCTGGTTTCAATTTTCTCGGCGTCCGCAATGCGATCCAGCAGGATCTCCGCCTTCACGTCGTTCACCGCGGGGGTGCGCTGGCGGGCGCGCAATCCCGCCCAGTCCACGTTGACCCCGCGGGGATCGGTGCCCTGCGCGGCCAGCGCGCGCACCAGGTTGCGCAGCCGCGAGTCCATCTGTTCCTCCACCAGCGCCTCAGGCACCGGAAATTCATGGCGGGCCAGCAGCGCCTCCAGAATCTTGTCCTTGGCCAGTTCCGTGCGCCGCCGCTCCCGCGCTTTTTCCATCTCTTCGCGGAGCTGTTTGCGCAGCTCCTCGAGAGACCCTGCCTGGCTCACGTCTTTGGCGAATGCGTCATCGAGTGCCGGCAGTTTCTTCTCTTTCACGCCCAGCACGTTGGCGGTATAGGCCACGGTCTTGCCCTTCAGGCGCGCGTCCGGAAACTCCGCAGGATATACCGCTTCGAATTTTCTTTCCTCGCCCGGTTTGGCCCCGCGCAGGTTTTCCGTGAACGCTTCTACAGTCTCCTGGCTGCCGATGTGGCACATCACGTTTTCCGCGTGGATGGGCGCGCCCCCGTCGCTGGGCACCCCGGTGAGCTGCAGCACGGCATAATCGCCGTCCTGCAGGGCCCGGCCCTCCACCGGTGCGTACTTGGCGGCGCGCTCGCGCATCTCTTCCAGCGCGCGATCCACGTCCGCATCGCCCAGGTCCATCGCCGGCAATTCCACGGACAGGCTCTTGTAGTCGCCCAGCTCGAAATCCGGCAGCACTTCAAAGGAGGCGCGGAATTTCACTCCGCCCCCTTCGATCCAGTCCACCTGGTCCAGTTGCGGCCGCGTGACCATGGAGAGCTTCTGCTCCCCAACCGCCTTTTCCAGATATTCGGGCACCAGCTTTTCCAGGACTTCGCCCTTGATGTCTTCGGCGAACCTCCGGCGAATCAGCGACACCGGCGCCTTGCCGGGACGGAATCCGGGCACTCGCGCGACCCGCGCCAGATCCTTGGCCACACGCTCCGCGGTTTTCTCAACTTCCGGCCCGGGAATTTCCAGCTCCAGTTGCCGGCGGCATGTTGCGGTTGCTTCGGTCATCGAGTTTCCTGTCTCAGGCTTCGCGGCCGCTCCCGCGGCGGCGCCACACTCCCCGGCCCACGGAATCCACCGGGGCAAATGACCCTGGCCATGCCCTGGCGCGGAATGTGCGGGGTGCGGCGGTGATGAAATCCGCGGGGAACCGGCAAATGGAGCGACCGATGGGAATTGAACCCACGCCTATACCTTGGCAAGGTATCGTTCTACCGTTAAACTACGGTCGCTTTGCGCTTCCGCAGGAAGGCTCAACTTTTATAGCACGGCTTTTGCCGCCGGCACAAGCAAGCCACGCGGCTGCGCGGCACCCGCGCAGCTCAATTCACTTCCAGGATCCTGGCGGTGCGCACCACCGGGGAGCGTTTCTGCCGCGCCGCAAAGCCTTCGGCTTTGTGGCGGTCAATGTACACCCGGGCGAATTTCTCGCCGTCTTTGTAGAACACCGTCACTTGCCAGTGGTGGTGCTTCCTGCGCTTGTCTCTTCCCAGCCTGCTCTTCCCCTGCCTTCCCTTTACCGCCTTGGCCATGTTGAGCGGCCTCCTTTTGTAAACCTGCGGGTCTGCATCGACAGGGTACGGTGCGCGGACCCGGCGCGAATCCCCAGCATACCAGCCGCAGCACTCCCGCGCCAAGAAAAGAGCCGCAGCTAGCAAGAATGGGACGTGGTAAGGACGTTAACCGACCGCGTTCCGCGCGGAATCGTTCGTGGCGCGCACGTGCCGCAGCGCCTGCAATTCTGGCCCGCATGGCCGCACCAGTTGCGGCCCGGCCGCCGGAGAGCACACCCGCCCGCCCTTTCCGGCATCTTTCTCAGATGCGCGAAGCCCCCGTGCCGTTTCGGGCGCATTTACTTTTTTGAACGATTTTCAGCGAACTTTTTCCGCTCACCATGCGTCTATAGCAATGTAGGGGGACGCAACGGATGAAGCGTGTCCGCAGCAAGTTGGAACTGGTTCCGGGAAAGACAGGAAAGAAAACCATGCTCCGCATTCAAATGCACGGGCCATTGACCGTGGACGCGATGGCGCCCACGCCGCGAGCCGAAGTGGAGCGGCTGCGCGAACTCCTGGCCGCGGGAGTGGAAGCTGCTCCTGATGCGCAACGCCCTAACTTTTTTACCGTCAGCCATTCCGGCCGGCGCTATTACTTCTATATTTCCCCGGTGAGCGCCAAAGTCTGGCTCCTCGAAGCCCTGGCCGCCAACGGGGCCGCCGCGGGGATGCACGCCGTGGCCAGCGGGGCTTGAGCCCCACCTTCCGCTCGCAAATTTGCCTGGTTTCTTGCCCAAGCCGCGCGGCGCTTCGCCCGCGTTCCGGCCGGAGTGCCGATCAGGGTGCGGCCTCGGCAGCCGTGAAACTCAGCTGCGTCAGCGCGTAACTATCGAACTTGAAGACGGTGGGCGCGCGGCTGGAGCGCGCATACACGGAACCCCCATCTACGGCGCTGAAGACCACATTCAGCGCCTCTCCGTTCTTGCCGGTGAGCTGAATCTCTACCGCCGGCTTGGCCAGCTTGGCGAGCACTCCGGCCGCCGGTTTGTCCAGCACTTCGGTGGCGCGAGAGCCGGTGATGGGCTCGAACACGCGCCAGATTTGCAGTTCTTTTCCCTTGCGGTCCGCGGGCTCGGAGACCATCCACTTTCCATCGGCTGATCGCGCCGCGCGCAGAGTCCCCTTCGGGTTGCGCAGGGTGAGTTCCGTAAAGTCGTCCGCCTGGGCGCGCAGCATGTGCTTGTCGCGCAGCACGTCAAAGCTGGCGTCCAGATACTTCTTCAGGTCGGACTCGGCCACGTGAAAGACCATGGAGCGCGAGGCGTCGCGGGCGAAGTAATTGTTCCCGTCCTTTTTTCCCACCAGCAGCGTGGCTTCCGTGCCCTGCTCGTTGCGCAGGTGAATGGAAATCTGCGGAGCGCTGAGGCCATACCGCGGCAGGTCCCGGGGCTGCTCCTCCACCACGTCCGTGAAGCGCCCGTTCTGCAAGCTCGAGGTCAGGTTCGTGGTCTCCGCATCGTCCGCCGGGGCGGCCCGGGGCTCCGTCAGGTCCCAGGCGCCGCCTTTTTTCTCCAGCCGGAATTTTGCTTTGGGCGTGCGGAAGTCGATCTCCGTGATGTTCCAGGAGTCGAGCAGGAGCAGGGAACGATTGCGCAGCTCGCTCACCGGCTTGCTCAGTTCCGTGAGCAGGGAATCGGGCAGCAGCAGCACGTCTTTTGCCCCGCCCTGCCGCGCGTATACGGAAGACCCGGAAAAGTCTTTCGCGCCCAGCTCCAGGCCCTGCGCCGGCCCGCTCTTCAGGTGAATCTCCACGGACACGGCCGGCGGGTCCAAGCCGAATTCCTTGATGCGCGCCGGATCCGCGGGCAGGTGCCGGCTGGCCGCGGCGCGCGCCAGCGCGGAGGTCAGCGATTCCACGGTGCTGCGGTCCGTCTGCGCTTCCACCGGAGAGCGCAGCACCCAGCCCGTTTCGCGGCGCTCCAGCTCCACCGGCGCGCTCTCTCCCCGCCGGGCGATGCGCAGGGAGGTGATATCGTCCGCGGTAAATTTGTAGAGAGGTTGCGAAGCGTTTTCGGGCGCCGGTTCCTTGGGGTGGCGAATCTCCGAGTAATACACGTATCCGCCCAGAATCCCGGCGAGCAGCACGACGAGGAGCGTGCTCTTCTTCATGGCGCGATTAGCGGCGCTTCCACCACAGCACCGCGCCGGTCACCAGCACGATCCCGGGCACCACCGCCAGCGAAAACCAGTAGAACATCACCTGCTGGGCCATGGTAAAGGTGAGCCGGCGGTTGGTGCGCGGTTTCGGCCGGATGGAGATCAGGTTTTCATCCTGCGCCAGCCAGTTGATGGTGTTCAGAAACAGGTCGCCGTCCCTTTGCACCCCGAAGAAATTGTTCGCGGGGAAGAAGGAATTTCCGATCACCACCAGCCGCGCGGTGTTTTTGTCTTCGGAGCGCTGCGCGGCCACGCCCAGCGTCAGCGGGCCGCGCTGGTCTTTGTTCTCGTCGAAGCGCAGCTCCTTCTGCCGCGCGTCCCAGTTTTTCTTCGCGAAGCTGCTGGCGCTGGTCAGCAGCAGGTTGGTCACCGCCGGCTGCCCATCCTTTTTCGCCGCGCCCACGGTTTGCGCCAGGGGAAAGAGCGACATCTGGCCTTCCAGCCCCTCGGTAATCGGGCTCGGGCCGTAATGCGTCACCACCGGCACAGAAGCGCCCAGCCCGAAGAGACGTCCGGCGCCGCTTAAATCGAGCGCCAGGTCGCGGCCCAGGGCGATGTTCCAGGCGGAGAACAGGTCCTCCAGCTTCGGATCCGTGTCCGGGTCCACCATCGCCAGCACTTTTCCCCCGGCATCGAGATACTTCTTGAGCGATTCGACTTCATCCGGGAAGTACGCGGTCTTGGGACCGGCCACCACCACCACGTCGCATTCGGCGGGCACGCCTTTGGCTTCCACCAGGTTGACGGGTTTTACCGCGTAGTTGTCCTGCTCCAGCGCCTTCTGGACGCTGCTGTATCCTTCCGCGTCTCCCCCATCCAGCGAGCGCTCCCCGTGGCCGGTGACGAAGCACACCGTTTTCGGTTTGGCGCGGGTCACTTTCAGGATGGCGCTGGTCAGCGTCTGTTCCAGCGCCGCATCGTCGGTATCTTTCAGGTGTTCGACGCGCGGCCCGCTGGCCACCACCACGTCCCCCATGTGCCGCACCTCATACTGCCGGGCGATATCCGGGCGCTCCTGCGGGTCCACCAGTTGGTAGGTCACGTGGTCCGACAGCTTGTGGTATTTGGCCACCGAGTCGCCGAAGGGATCGTTCCCGCTGGGCTTGTCGAACCGGATCACGCGCACGTCCTGCTTCAGCCCGCCCACCACCTTCTTGGTTTCATCCGAAAGGGTGTAAAGCTTTTCCGGAGTCCAATCCCACTGCTTGGCGTGCCGGAATCCCAGGAAATTCAGCAGCCCCAGGATGGCCACAAACCCCAGGGCCAGCGCCGAGGTGTTGGTGCCCATGCGTCCGCCGCGGCTGCGGAAGAACTGCACGATTTCCCCGAAATTGCCCACGGCCGCGGCCAGCAGCAGCACCCCGCCGGTAATGGCCAGCCCCACGTTGAGCTTGGTCCACTCGTTCTGCACGTAGTAGCGCACCAGGCCGGAGAGCGCCAGCGCGCCCCCGCCCCACGCCGCGGTGGAGAAAACGTCCCTGCGCGTGATGCTCATGCTCTCCTCCAGCGCATGGAGTCGATCGAGCGCATGGTCAGGAACAGCCCCAGGGCGATCAGGCTGAAGTAATAGATCAGGTTCGTGCTGTCCATCACCCCGCGCACAAAAGTGTCGAAGTGGCGCATCACCGAGAGGTACTGGGCCACCGCGGCGATGCCGCTCTGCGGATTGCCGCGCACCGCCGCGTCCAGCACCCACAGCAGCAGGAACACGATGAACGTCCACACCGAGGCGATGATCTGGTTTTCCGTGAGCGAAGAGAGAAACTGCCCGATGGCCAGCAGCGAGCCGCCCAGCAGAAATACCCCGATGTACCCGCACACCGCCAGCCGCCAGGGCGGAGTCGGATCGCTGCCCCGGAACAGGATGAACATCTGCAGCGCGGTGGGCAGCAGCATGATCAGAAACAGCGTGAGCGCCGCCAGGTATTTTCCCAGCACGATCTCCATGTCCGTGAGCGGCGAAGTCATCAGCAGTTCCATGGTCCCGCGCTTGCGCTCTTCCGCGTACGAGCCCATGGTCAGCATCGGCACCACGAACAAAAGAATGGTTCCGCAGACCCCGAAAAACGAGCGCATCGTCTCGCCCGGCACATCAATGTCAAACGGCGAGCCGAACTGCATGGATTGCATCGCCGCGCGCATGGATTGCTGGATGATGATTTCCAGAAACGTCTGGAAGAAGAAGCCGGCCAGCAGCAGAAAGCCTCCCACCACCACGTAAGCGATGGGGGAGACGAAGTACAGGCTCATCTCCTTGCGGAAAACGGCGTACGTGCCCTTCATCGCTCGCCTCCCGCGGCCACCGTTTCCACCCGGCTCTGCGGCGCCGCCTCCGCGGGTTCCTGCGTGGTCAGCTGCAGGAAGATGTCTTCCAGTGAGACGCGCGAGGCGCGCAGCTCGTAAAGTTCATGGCCCTGGCCCACCACCGCCTCGGCGATGCGGCTGCGCAGGTCGCGTCCCGGCTCGCACTCGATGCGCGCGGTGAAGCGCCCGGAGGCGTCCGCGGGCTCCGCGGTCACCCCGCGCACGCCCGGCAGGCGCTCCAGCAACGCTCGGGCCGCCTCCGCCTTGCCCCCCGCGGCCTTGATTTCCACCGCCACCGTTTCTCCGCCGCTCAGGTGGCCCGTCAGGTTGGCGGGCGTATCCACGGCGGCAATTTTGCCGCGGTTGATGATCACCACCCGGTCGCAGGTCATGCTCACTTCCGGCAGGATGTGCGTCGAGAGAATGATGGTGTGGCTGCCCGCCAGGCTCTTGATCAGGTGGCGCACCTCGATGATTTGCTTGGGGTCCAGGCCCACCGTGGGCTCATCGAGGATGATCACTTCCGGGTCGTGCACCAGCGCCTGGGCCAGTCCCACGCGCTGCTTGTAGCCGCGGGAAAGCCGCTTGATCAGCTCGCCGCGCTTCTCCGTCACTTTGGCCATCTCCATGGCCGCATCCACGCGCGCTTTGCGCTTTTCCGCGGGCACCTGCTTCAGCCGCGCTACCGCGTCCAGGTAGCCTGCCACGCGCATTTCCGGATAGAGCGGCGGAGTTTCCGGCAGGTAGCCGATGCGCCGCCGCACTTCGAGCGACTTCTCGAAGACGTCAAAGCCGGCCACGCGCGCCGTCCCGTCCGTGGCCGGCAAAAAGCCCGTCAGGATGCGCATCGTGGTGGTCTTCCCGGCGCCGTTCGGCCCCAGAAAACCCAGGATTTCGCCCTTTTCCACGCGGAATGAAATGTGATCCACGGCAGGCGTCGAGCCGTAGAGTTTGGTCAGATTCTCGACCTCGATCAATTCCCCCTCCGGATGATCCCGTGCTTGACCGCTGGGGCTACTGGCGGATGTCCGTTCCTTGGACGGCACACATTATACACAGGTTGCTTGGAACAGTGGCAGGTCGAGGGGAAGCAGAGCCGAATCCTCGGCAGCCCGCCGGCTTCAGAAGAAGACCGCCGGGGAAACGCGAAATCGCTTGCTCAACCGCTCGATGTGGGTCTTATTGAGCGTGCGCTTCTTATGCAGGACTTCGGAGACCACGCTTTCTGAGCCAAAAATGGGCACCAGATCCTTTTGGCGGAGATCGTTGGCCTGCATCAAGGTGCGCAGGACTTCCACCGGAGAGGCGTCCGGAAGGGCATGATGCTCCTCCTCGTAGGATTCAATCAGCGTGATCAGGACTTCCGCGTACTTCTCTTCCTGGCTCGTGGGATGTTCCTTGGCCGCCAATCTGTCGAGCACCGTAAGGTATTCCTGATGCTGGCGCTCGGAGGTGATTGGCGCCGGCGCATTGACTTCGAGCGCGTATTTCCCCGCGACGGCAATCATGATTCCTGCCACTCCTTCCGGTCATACTCGGCGTGACTCAGAATGCGCCGGATGTAAACCATCCGCCACTTGTACTTGATGGTTGCGATCAGCCGGCACCGGTTGTGGCTGATATCGAACACCACAAATCGCCCCACGGCGTCTGCATTTCTCCAGCTATTCCGGACCTCCGCGATGTTGTTCCAATCCGCATTTCGGGTGATCTTGTACCACGCGTTCAGAGAG
>DATIYQ010000270.1:0-8430 GCA_035517515.1 Binatia bacterium | reverse complement strand
GCACATGCTGATGGAAGAGGGACTACCCAACGTGTTCCACCGGCACCAGCGGCATGGGGAGGCCACGCGCGCGGCGGTGCGCGCCTGGGGCCTGGAACTGCTGTGCGCAGAGCCACGCGAGTATTCGAATTCGCTCACCGCGGTGGCCATGCCCGTGGGGCACAATGCCGATCATCTGCGCAATGTGATCCTGGAAAATTTCGACATGTCGCTGGGTGCGGGCCTTTCCAAACTGGCGGGCAAAGTTTTCCGCATCGGGCATCTGGGCAGCTTCAACGATCTGATGCTGGCCGGGACGCTGAGCGGAATCGAGATGGGCCTGCGGCTGGCGGGAGTTCCGCACCGCGAGGGCGGCATTTCCGCGGCGCTCGGATCGCTGGCCTCCTCCACACAGGCCTGCGCCGCGACCTCTCCGGGCCGGTGATGTGCATTTCCCCCATCCCGCGTTCGCTTCCGGCATGAACCATTGCTGCCGCACGAACCATTGCCGCCCAGCTCGCACGGTAAACCGGTGGATTCTTTCGCCCGGGCCGCGGAGTTGGAATCCGAATTGAAGCGCACGGTGCGCGGCGAGGTGCGCTTCGATCGCGGGAGCCGGGCGCTGTTTGCCTGCGACGCTTCAAACTACCGGCAGGTGCCGATCGGGCTGGTGGTTCCGCGGGACGCGGACGATGTGGTGCGCGCGGTGGCGGCGTGCCGCAAATTCGGCGCGCCGGTGCTGCCGCGCGGGGCCGGCACCAGCCTGGCGGGACAATCCTGCAACGTCGCGGTGGTGCTGGACTTCACCAAATACATGAACAAAATTCTGGAGCTGGATGCGGAGAACCGGTTTGCCCGCGTACAGCCGGGCGTGGTGCTGGACACACTGCGCAACCAGGCGGAGGTTCATCAACTGACGTTCGCGCCGGATCCCTCCACCCACAATCGCTGCACAATCGGGGGAATGATCGGAAACAATTCCTGCGGCACGCATTCCCTGCTGGGCGGAAAGACGGTGGACAACGTGGAGGAGCTGCGCGTGCTGCTCTACGACGGTACGGAGCTGACCGTGGGGGCCACCGGCGAGCTGGAGCTGGAAATGCTGATCCGCAACGGCGGGCGCCGCGGGGAGATTTACGGCGCGCTCCGCGGGATTCGCGACCGCTGCGCGGAGGAAATCCAGGCGCGCTTTCCGCGCATTCCCCGGCGCGTTTCCGGCTACAACCTGGACGAACTGCTGCCCGAAAACGGATTCCATGTGGCGCGTTCTCTGGTGGGCTCGGAAGGCACTTGCGCCGTGGTGCTGGAAGCAAAACTGAAACTGATCCACAGCCCGCAGCATAGAACGCTGGTGGGCCTGGGGTACGAGAACGCATACAGCGCCGCAGACCACGTGCCCTTGATTCTGGAATACGGTCCCATCGGGCTCGAAGGGCTGGAAGGCAGCATGATTGACGCGCTCGGCCGGAAGGGCGCGCCGAATCTCGAACTGCTGCCCGAAGGGCGCGGCTATCTGCTGGTGGAGTTCGGCACGGATGATCCGGGCGAATCGCGGTCCATCGCGGAAAAACTGGTGGCGCGGCTCAAACAGGTGGACCGCCCGCCGACCATGCGGATCTACACGAAGCCGGAGGCGCGCGCGGTGTGGCAGATTCGCGAGGCGGGACCGCGCGCGGCGGCTGCCGCTCCCGGCGCGCCGCCGCAGTATGACGGCTGGGATGATTCTTCGGTGGCGCCGGAAAAGCTGGGCCCCTACCTGCGCGACCTGCGCAAACTGCTGGATGAATACGACTACGTGGGGCCCTTCTACGGCCATTTCGGGCACGGGTGCGTGCACCTGCGCGTCAGCTTCGACTTGCAGAGCGAGCGCGGCATCCGCAACTACGTGGAGTTTGTGGAGCGCGCCGCGGATCTGGTGGTGGCCTACGGCGGCTCGCTCTCCGGAGAGCACGGCGACGGGCAGGCCCGGGCCAATCTGCTGCCGCGCATGTTCGGGCGCAATCTGATGAACGCGTTCGTCGAATTCAAAAAGGCCTGGGATCCCTGGAACGGCATGAACCCGGGAAAAGTGGTGAACGCCTACGACATCGCGGAAAACCTGCGCCTGGGGGTGGACTTCAAGCCGCAGCAGCCTACAACGCACTTCAGCTTTCCGGAGGACCACGGCTCGTTCACGGAAGCTACGCAACGCTGCATCGGGGTGGGCGCCTGCCGCAAGAGCGACGCGGGCACGATGTGTCCCAGCTACATGGTGACGCTCGAAGAGGAGCACAGCACGCGCGGGCGCGCGCGCATGCTGTTTGAAATGCTGCAAGGCGAGGTTCTGCGCGACGGGTGGAAGGATGAGCAGATCAAGAAGTCGCTGGACCTGTGCCTCTCCTGCAAGTCCTGCAAATCGGAGTGTCCCGCGAATGTGGACCTGGCCACGTACAAGGCGGAATTTCTTTCGCACTATTACGAAGGCCGGCGACGGCCGCTGGCGGCATACGCGTTTGGCAGGGTGGACCGCTGGCTGCGGCTGGCCGAGCCTGTGCCCTGGCTGGCCAACTTTTTGAGCCATGCGCCCGGGCTCGAACAGATTGCGCGCTGGGCGCTGGGCATCGCGCCCGAGCGGGAGATTCCCCGGATGGCCGCGGAGAGTTTCCGCAGCGGTTTTCGGGAGCCTGGCGGCCTACGGCCCGAATCCAGGCCAGTGCCGGGCTTTCCGATCGTGCCACAGGCCACGGAGCAGGGAGCCGAAGTCATCCTGTGGGTGGACACGTTCAACAACGCCTTCCATCCGCATACGCTCGAGATTACACATCAGCTCCTGATCCGGGCCGGCTGCCGGGTGGTTACCTACCTGCAGCCCATGTGCTGCGGCCGTCCGCTCTATGATTTCGGCATGCTCGACGCCGCGCGGAAGTATCTGCTGCGCATCCTCGAGGTGCTGGGGCCGCAGATTGACGCCGGAGTTCCGGTGGTGGTGCTGGAGCCCAGTTGCGCTTCCGTGTTCCGCGACGAGCTGTGCAACCTGCTGCCCAATGAGCCCCGGGCCGCGCGGCTGAAAAAGCAGACGCTGCTGCTCAGCGAATTCCTGATGCGGCACACCTGGGGACTCGAACGGCTGCGCCTGGAGCGCAAAGTGTTGTTGCAGGGCCATTGCCACCAGCAATCCATCCTGAAGATGAAGGACGAGGAAGCTGTGCTGCGCGCGATGGGGGCGGAGTTGCAGGTGCTGGACGCCGGCTGCTGCGGGATGGCCGGACCGTTTGGGTTTGAAAAGGAGAAATACGCGGTGTCGCGGGCCATCGGCGAGCGGGCTTTGCTGCCGGCGGTGCGCCAGGCTTCCGCGGAGACTCTGATCATTGCCGATGGGTTCAGTTGCCGCGAGCAGATTTTGCAGTGCGCCGGCCGCCGCGCGCTCCATCTGGCGGAAGTTTTTCAGTTCGCGGCAGCCAATGAGAAAGCGAAGCGAGACTAGCAAAGGGCGAGCCGGACAAAGCCCTCTCGCGGACCGGCCCTTCACCCTGAACACCGGGTTCAGGGCACCATTTCCTGGTCGGAAATGGTGGCGGAGGAGGAGGGATTCGAACCCCCGAGGCCCTTTCGAGCCCAGCGGTTTTCAAGACCGCCGCCTTAAGCCACTCGGCCACTCCTCCAGTTGTAATTCTAACCCGCAAAGCCGTACGCAGAGTGAATTGGTGAAAAGTTGAGTTTCGTGCGCCGCGTTTTCCCCACGACCCGCCGCTTCTCTTCGGGGAAACGATCCACACGCGGTTTCCTGCCCAGGTTGTTTCCTGTTCGGAGGCGGTGATTCTACCCAGGGAGGGTGTCTCGTGTCAGCAGGGAGGACTCCACGCACTGCCAGAGAAGAGGGAAGGGATTCGCCTGGGGCTCAGTGTTTTCCGGATTCGCGCCGGGGGAGATTGGGAGTGAGCTTGCGGACCAGGAATTCCTGAAAGAGGTTGACGACCATGGAGCCGCCAATTTCCCCGAGGGCGTTTTCAAACACCAGGGCCGCGCCGCGCTGGTGCGGCGGATAATACAGGGTGGAGATGCCGCCGGAGGCGATGCTGCCGAGGATGCCGGAATAATTCGGCTGCCAGCGTCCCTGGTCGCTCTTGCAGATGACCGCGTTGACCACGGCGTAAAGGAACCGGGAGGTTTTGCTGCCGGTGCCTTTGTAAAAATACCGCGGATCCTGCTTCAACAGCACGGGAAAGACGGCTCCGCCGATGAAGGTGTCGGTAAAGAAATCCCCATAGGCGGCGCCGTAGCGCTTCCCGTAGCCCTGCGCGCCTTGTCCGTAAGCGCTGAAGGTATTGTTCGCCTGCTGGACTCCGGCCACGACGCCGATCATGGCGAAGCTCACCGGGTCGATGGTGGTCCTCCAGGCGAGACTGAACTTCTGGCGAGGGGTGAGCGGAGCAGGGTGGGGCACATAACTGACGTAAAAATTGGGAATGAAGCCGAAGACGCGCTGCTTCTCCTCTTCCTTAAATTCCACCTCGTTCAATTCCGCCCGGGAGACGGTAACGGAGACTTCGGTGAGGCTGGGGGCGACGACCAGCGCGATCTGTGGAACGACGCGCTCCTCTCCTTCCTGAAGGAGTCCGGAAACGGTCTGGGTGACAAAGCCGTTCAAGGCGATGGTGAGCTGGAACGGGCCGGCGGCCAGGCTGGCAAAGTAGAATTGGCCGTCTTCCCCGGAGGTGGCATCCTGGCCGGGGGAAGAGCCGTCGCGGCTGAGTCCCACGCGGACGCCGGAGACCAGGGCGCCCGAGGAATCCACCACGGTTCCGCGGATGCTCGCAGTAGAGTGCGGATCGCGCTGGCGCTCACCGGGCGCCGCGGGAGCTTGCTGCGACGCAGGCGTAGAGCCTGGCGCGGGCGCGGAACCGGCCGGCTGCTGGGTCCAAGCAGGTGCCGGGATTCCCCAGAGGAAGGCGGCCAGGCAGAGCCAGGCGAATCCCGGGGCACCAACTTCCGTGCTCCAGACGTTTCGACCCGAGGATTTTCCGCCGGAGCGCGCTGGCAGCGGTTTCATGGTCGCTACTCTAAAGAGTCCCATTGTGCGCGCGGGGGTTGCCTGAGGATGGAACCGGTAAGACACAGAACGCCACAGCGCGCGAACCTGGATCTGGAACGTGACGATTGAGCATCGAGCGGGCAAATTCAGTTTATCCCACTGGCGGGAGCGCAGGGCAGGAATTCCCCAGCGGCGGCCAAAGGGTGACGGGCGGCACAGTCAGCGCATGCGGAGGGAATCAACCGAGCGGGGAAGCGATGGAGTGAACGTGAGGGGTCAAGCGTGGCGCACGGGCACTCCGTTGGCCAGAGCGGCCGCGACCGCGGTGCGCAGTTGTTGCTTGTCGAAGGGCTTATAGAGCACCTGCACGGCGCCGAGCTTGCGGGCCAGGTTGAGAAAATCCGCGTTGTCGAACTGCATCCCGCCACTGATGGCAATCAGGCGCACGCCGGTTCTGGCCAGGGTGCGGATGACCTGCAAGCCATCTTTTCCCGGCATGAAAATGTCGGAAATGATGATGTCCGCAGGGCTCTGGCCGTGCAGTTGCAGGCCTTCCTCGCCATTGCCGGCCTCCGAGAGGGCGTGACCATCCGGCTGCAAGAACTCGCGAATCAATTCGCGGACGGACGGGTCATCGTCAATTACCAGGATTTTCGCCATCGAGAGTCCCCTCCCGGGCCCTCACCCATGGGCCGGTCAAACCGTTGAGAGCAATTCTGTGCTGTTCACCATTCTTTGGCAATCCACTCCGCGGGAAGTGTGCCAGGGCAGCGCCGGCCATCCAGCGCATGGCGGCCTGCCGCTGCCGGCCCCGGCTCGCGGGCAGATTGACCCGCGAGGTACATCGCCAAATTCCAGAACCGGCCCCACCTACTCCATCGTCATCCGCGGCGCAGATCATTACCCGCAGCGGTCCTGGAGCGGGGTGCGGAGAGCGGCATGGAGCCTGACGGAAGGGGGAGCGGGCAGTGTCAACCGAATTAGCAACCTGTTCGATTATTCTTCTACGAACCGGGCCCGGGAACTGTAGTACTATCTGCGGCACCGCAGCGGACTCGCGAGGCCGAGGTGCGCGCTACGGCAGGCTTGGGCATGGACTCACAGATTTTCTGGCGGGACGTGAAATTCGGACTGCGCGGATTGGCGCGGAATCGCGCGTTTGCCGCGGTGGCGCTGGCCACACTGGGGCTGGGCATCGGGGCGAACGCGGCCGTCTTCAGCGTGGTGAATGCGGTGTTGCTGCGTCCGCTGCCCTACCCGGCCTCGGATCGCATCGTGATTGTGTGGAAGACGGAGCCGCGGCGGAACCTGACCCGGGGAGTCACGGCCCCGGCGGAATACCTGGACTGGAAGGGGCGCAATCGCTCGTTCCAGCAATTGGCCGGCTGGGTGGCGGGATACTACAACCTGGCCGGGGCCGCGGAGCCGGAGCAGGTGTGGGGAGCCCGGACCACGGCCAATTTCTTCGAGGTTTTCCAGGTGCAACCGGTGATCGGCCGCGGATTCCGGCCGGAGGAAGAAGAGCCGGAACATAGCCAGGTGGTCATTCTCAGTTACCGTTTCTGGCAGGAACACTTTGGAGGGGAGAGCGGCGCGCTGGGCCGCACGGTGACGGTGGATAACAAGCCGTTCACGGTGATTGGCGTGCTCCCGCCCGGATTCAGCCTGTGGGGCAATGCCGGGTGGCAATACGACGTGTGGATGCCATTCGCCATGGACCGCGCGCGCCTGGACCGCGATCAGCACCTGTTCATCGTATTCGGCCGGTTGAAGAACGGGGTGACGCCGGGGCAAGCCAATGTGGAAATGCAGACGCTGGTGGAGCAAATCAAACGGGAAAATCCGGGCATCGATCCGGAGTCCGGGGTGCGGGTGGCGCAGATGCATGAAGAACGCACGCGAAACCTGCGCCCGGCCCTGGAAATCCTGCTGGCGGCAGCAGGAATTGTGCTGCTGATCGCCTGCGTGAATATCGCCAACCTGCTTCTTTCGCGGGCCACGGCGCGGGAGCGGGAGATGGCGGTGCGCGCCTCGCTGGGCGCGGGAAGGTACCGCTTGCTGGCCCAGTTGCTGACGGAAAGCGTGCTGCTGGCGCTGCTGGGAGGAATGTTTGGAGTGCTGCTGGCGGCGGGAGCGCTGCGCCTGCTGCCGCTGTTTCTGCCGGCGGTGGGCAGCCTGTATGAGATCCCCTATGCGAACACGATTCGCATCGACTCCCCGGTGCTGCTGTTTGCGCTGGGAATTTCCGCGATGACCGGGGTGCTTTTTGGCCTGGCGCCAGCGCTGCAGATTTCGCGGACGGGGCTGAGCGAGGCGCTGAAGGAGGGCGGGCGGGGGGCCAGCGGGGGGCGCCGTGGCCTGCGGCTGCGCAACGTGCTGGTGGTGGCGGAGATCGCCGTTTCGCTGCTGCTGCTGACCGGGGCGGCGCTGCTGGCGCGCAGCTTCCTGAACGTGCTGTCGGAGCGCCTGGGCTTCGATCCGGAAAACGTGCTGACCATGCAGGTGCGCCTGCCGGATTACCGCTACCAGCAACCGGCCCAGTTCCGCGATTTTTTTCAGCGAGTGGGCGAGCGGGTGCGCGCGCTGCCGGGGGTGCGCGCCGCGGGGATGATCAATGCGCTGCCGCTGACGGGCTGGTCCGCGTACACGAATTTCGAGATCGCCGGGAGAGCGCCCCGCGCCCGGGGCGAGGAATTGACCGCGGAATACCGGGTGATAGACGCAGGCTACGTGGCGGCCATGGGGATGCAGGTGCTAAAAGGGCGCGGATTGGAGACCGGGGACGCGGAGACGGCCCCGGGGGTGGCGGTGATCAATGCGGCTTTGGCGGCGCAATACTTTCCCGGAGAAGATCCGGTGGGCAAACAGATCCGGGTGCTGGAGGAGGGGCGGGCGCCCTACGCTCCGGTGCTACGGGATTCCTGGCTGCAGGTGGTGGGCGTGGCGAACAACACGACGCAAATGGAATTCGGGGAGGCGAAAAGACCAATCCTGTATCTCTCCGACCTTCAGAACCCAGCGCCGCTGATGCGCCTGGTGGTGCGCGGGGAGGGAGACCCGGGGAGCCTGGCCCGGGCGGCGCGCCAGGCGATATGGTCTGTGGATAAAAACCAGCCAGTATCGGACGTGAAATCCATGGAGGAATTTGTCTCCGCGGTGGCCTCGCGCCGCAGGATGAACATGGCCCTGGTGGCCTTTTTCGCCTTGCTGGCCACGGCGCTGGCGGGGGTGGGGATCTACGGCGTGATGTCCTATTCGGTGACGCAGCAAACCCATGATCTGGGAATCCGCATGGCGCTGGGCGCACAGCCGCAGGATGTGCAGCGCCTGGTGGTGCGCCAGGGAATGCGCCTGGCGCTGGCCGGCATCGCCTTGGGACTGGCCGGGGCCGTTTTCCTGTTGCGGCCGGCGCTCTCCGCGATGCTGTACGGGCTGACCGG
>DATIYQ010000269.1:0-13287 GCA_035517515.1 Binatia bacterium | reverse complement strand
AGCACGGAGGGATCATCCGGCGTTGTCGTGATGTGGAAACCCAGCTTGCGCACCAGCGCCTGCATTTCGATATTCTCCTGCAGCATGTAGGCGTGCAGCGTGCGCAGCCGCTCTTCCCGCGCGATCTGCACCAGCCGCCGCGCCAGCTCCAATCCCAATCCCTGGCGCTGATACTGGTCGCGCACCAGCACGGCGATCTCCGCGGCGTTCTGCCCGTGCAGCTTGCTCATGCGGCCGATCGCCAGAATCCCCGGCGGGTTTTCCGGATCGGCCAGCAGGGCGATTTCCCGGTCGTAATCCAGGAAGCACATGCGCAACAGGCGGTCGTGCGCCACGCGCTGGTCCAGCTTGGCCGCATGAAAATACCGGAAATACACGCTGCGTTCGGAGATGGCCCGGTGGAATTCCGGCATCAGCGTTTCATCCTCCGGCCGGATGGGCCGGATGGTCACCTGTGTGCCGTCGCGCATCTTCCACGGAGAGACGTGCTGCACCGGATACGGGCGGATGCCCGGCCGCGGCAGCGCGGCTTCCGATACTTCCGGCGGATGCAGCACGAATCGCGCGTCCAGTGCCAGCAGTTGCTCCGGCCCGGCCAGCAGCGGATTCAGGTCCGATTCGCGAATCGCCGGGATTTCCGCGATCAGCCGCGCAAAACTCACCAGCAGCAGTTCCAGCGCCACCAGGTCCACTGGTTTGCGTCCGCGCACTCCGCCCAGCGCCCGGAAAATCCGCGTCTGTTCCATCATCCGTCGCGCCAGCGTGGAATTGAGCGGCGGCAGGGCCAGCGCCCGGTCGCGGTACACCTCCACCAGCTCGCCCCCCGTGCCAAACACAATCACCGGACCGAACTGCGAGTCCAGCGTGCTGCCCACCAGCAGTTCGTAGCCGGAGGCCCGCACCATGGGCTGCACCGTCACTCCCTGAAAGGCTTGTTCGCCGGCATGCGTGCGGGTGGCCGCGGCAATCTCGCGGAATGCCTGGCGCACTTCCGCGGCGCCCGCCAGGTTCAATTTCACCCCGCCCACGTCGGTCTTGTGGGTGATCGTTTCGGAGTTCAGCTTCACCACCACCGGAAATCCCAATTGCGCCGCCTGCGCCGCTGCTTCCTCTTCGCTCCCGGCCAGGCGCGTCGCGACCGCGGGAATGCCGTAGAGCGCCAGCAGTTGTTTGGACTCGAATTCGGTGAGCAGCGTGCGGCCCTTGGCGCGCACTCCCGCCACCAGTTCGCGCGCCTGTGCGCGCGCCCGCGCCGCCTCCTGGTGCTCCTCCGCAAACACCGGGGTCTCGTAGATTCCGCGGAGATTGTAGGAATAACGCCACATGCGCTCAAAGGCGCGTGCCGCCGTATCCGGATAGGCAAACGTGGGAATATCCGCCGCGTTGAGCAGCGCGATTCCTTCGGCCACTTCCTTGCCGCCCATCCAGCTTGCCAGCAGCGGTTTCTCGCGCTTCTGGGTGTGCCGCTTCAATCGTTCGGCAATTTCCGTGGGATGCGTCATCCCCTGCGGGGCCAGGGCCACCAGCAGGCCGTCCGCGGTGGGATCCGCCAGAGTCACTTCCAGCGCCCGCTCGTAGCGGTTGGCATCGGCATCGCCCAGGATGTCGATGGGATTTCCGTGGCTCCAGTGTTCGGGTAGAAATCCGTTCAACGCTTCGATGGTTTGCGGCGCCAGCGGGGCCACCTCCGCGCCGCTGGCAATCAGCGCATCCGTGGCCAGCACGCCGGGACCTCCCGCGTTGGTCAGGATGGCCAGCTTCGGACCGCGCGGCCGCGGCTGTTTGCTCAGCACCTCCGCCATGTGGAACAGATCGGAAATGGAATTCACCCGCAGCACGCCCACGCGGCGAAACGCCGCGTCCAGCACGTCGTCGCTGCCGGTCAGCGCGCCCGTATGCGACGCCGCCGCCTTCGAGGCCGCCTCCGATCGTCCGGCCTTCAATACGATCACCGGCTTGGAAAGCGAGACTTCGCGCGCCGCGGAGAGAAACGACCGCGCGTCGCCCACCGATTCCATGTAAATCAGAATGCTCTTGGTGTGCGCATCGTCGCCGAAGAAGTCGATCAAGTCGCCCCAGCCCACGTCCAGCATCGAACCGGTGGAAACAAAGGCGCTGAAGCCCACCTGCTCCACCAGGCTCCAGCCCAGCACGGCGGTCAATAGGGCCCCGCTCTGGCTGAGAAAAGCGACGTTGCCGGCCCGCGCGATGGTCTGGGCAAAGGTCGCGTTCAACCCGATCAGCGGATTCATTACCCCCAGGCAATTGGGACCGATCAGGCGCATCCGGCTCCCGCGCATCTGTTCCGCCAATTGGCGTTCCAGGGCCGCGCCCTCCGCTCCGCGCTCGCGGAATCCGGCGGAGATCACAATCGCGGATTTCACCCCGGCCGCCACGCATTCCCTCACGATCCCGGGAACGGAAGCCGCGGGGGTGGCGATCACCGCCAGGTCCACCGGCGGGGGCACTTTTCCGATCGAAGCAAAACACGCGCGGCCGAGAATCTCCCCGTGCTGCGGATTGACCGGATACACGGCGCCGCGGAACGCGGGATTGGAAAGATTGGCGAGGACGGTGCGGCCCACGGTGCCTTCGCGCGGCGTTGCCCCGATCACCGCCACGTTTTGCGGGTGGAACAGCGCGTCAAGCGGATGCCCTTCAGACTGCAGGACGTCGTGCGAAGGATCCTGCTTGTCGATGGTTGGCGGCCTCACAGGTTCACTATCGTCAATTCAGTGCCGCGACGCAAGGGGCACCGCGAGCGTCCACGGCGCCCGCCCTGCCGTGCGCATCGTGATCAGCCGCGCACGGTCAACACCGGGCATCGCGCATTCACCACGATGCGATGGGCCACCGAGCGCTCCAGGTGCGTGGCCGCGCCCAGCCGCCCGGCCGCGTTGCGCACGCCGAGCACGATCAGATCCGCGTGGCGCTCCGCCGCTTCCGCCAGCACCTTGGCCGCCGGCTCCCCGTATTTCACCACCGGCTCCGGCCGGCACCACAGTTCCCCTTCCGGCTGCACCAGTTCCAGCAGTTCGTGCAGTGCGTGGGCCACCGAAGATTCCGGCGTGGGGCGCTCCTTGCCCGTTTTCTTGCCATGGATGGCGTGGAACAGGATGAGCTGCGCCTGATTTTCCTGGGCGATGGATACCGCATAGGGCGCCGCCGCGCGGGATTCCGGAGTGAAATCCGTGGCATAGAGCACGTGATGGAACCGCGCCCCGCTGTGCCGGCCCACCTGCACGCGCGGGCCGATGGTCATCACCGGAACCTCGGACTGCCGGAACACCTCTTCGGCCACCGATCCCAGCAGAAATTTCTGCGCCCCGGTGCGTCCGTGAGTGCCCAGCACGATCATGTCCGCGTTCTGCGTGGCCATCACCTGCCGCAGCACCGGCCATACGTCTGTCCCGCGCACCACGCTTACGTCGTGCGCCACTCCGGCCAGGCTGGAATCCGTGCGCTGCATCTCCACCTGCGCGTACTCCTCCTGCGCTTCGATTCCGGCCATGCTCGATTCCGGCGTTGCCGCCAGGTACGCCTCCGGCACCAGCACATGCAGCGCGTGGATCGTGGCGCCGTATTCTCGGGCCAGCGCCAGCGCGAAGGGCAGCGCGGCCTCCGAGGGCTCCGAGAAATCGGTCAGAAAAATCAAACTTCTCAGGCTCAACCGTGCTTTGATCTCAACTGCGCTCATCCCACACCTCCGTCCGATCCACACTCCGCCCGCTCGCGGCCTGCCTGGCCGCGCCTTCACCCCTCCAACCAGGCCTCGCCGTCAGTGCACGCTCAGCACCGCGCAAGGCGATCGCGCAATCACCTTGTGCAGGGTGGCACCGGAAAGATGCTCGGCCGCGCCGGGGAATCCCACCGGCTCGCGGGCTCCGGTAACGATCAGCGCCGCCCCGAGTCTCTCCGCCGCGGCCAAAATCCTTTCCGCGGCCACGCCCCGCTCTACGTGCACCTGAAAGGGAAACCGGCGTTCCGCGTCCGGCGGGAGCAGGCGCTCCAGCAAATGCAGAAAGGCTTCGGCGGGCTCCAGCGGACGGCCCAGATTCAACGTCGCCCCATCCACCATTACGTGCAGCAGCGTCAGCCGCGCGTTCAGCTCCTCCGCCCAGGCGAAGGCATGCGGCGCGGCCTCGTAGGCCTCCGGCGAGAAATCCGTGGCGTAGAGGATTTCCGCGCGCTCCAGGGATACTTCATCCCAGGATTTCGCCCGCGGCCCGATGGTCAGCACCGGGCAGCGCGCGCGCCGCAGAATTTCTTCGGCCGCCGAGCCCAGTAGAAACTTGGGAACTCCCGTGCGCCCGTGCGTTCCCAGCACCAGCAGGTCGATGCTTTTCTCCGCCACCGCATGGTTGATCACTTCGCAGATTGGACCGTCTTCTTGCAGCATCTCGCTGCGCACGGTCGGGAAGCACTTGCGCAACATCCCGGCCACTTGCTCGGAGGAGACGCGCGACGCGTCTCGCCCCGCCTTCCAGAATTGCGGCGGAATGGCGTAGTTGATGGGTTCCTCCGCGTGCACCGCGTAAAGCGTTGCATCGAAGCGGGAAGCCAGGCCCCCTGCAAATCCGATGGCCCGGCTCGACACCGGAGAGTAATCCGTTGCTACCAGGATGTTCTTGAGCGCCACCCGGCTGCTCTCGGCAACTTGCGTCATGGCCATGCTCCCGGCAACACGATGCCTCGGTACGGCCCCTGCCGGCAGTGATTCGAGTCACCCAGGCCAGTGAGCAATGTCACCGCCGGACCTTCCGAGCCCCCTGGTTCTATTGAAGATTGTGCAGGATGCGCGCCGGGCAATCGGAATGCGCCTGGAATTGCCCCACAGCCTGTCCGCGGACCCTTCCCGTCCTGAACGTCTGGGAACATCCTGCTTCTCCCCATGGAGCGGCGATCCCCCCTCCGCCCGCCAACTCATGCCGGGGCTGTGATGCGCGCTGTCCGGTCCTGCGACGCTGGATTCCCGGAAGCGGGCAGGCGGCCGCGCGACAAAGCGCAATTTTTCGCCTAAGTTCAGCCGGGCTAATGAATTAGCCCCTGCACCGGTGGAGGCCGGGTTGCCCTGCCGTTTCGCCGGGGAGGGGTGCGTCATGGGCTCACTGCTTCAGGACATCCGCTTTGCGCTGCGCACGCTGCGGAAGAACCCCGGCTTCACCACCATCGCCGTGCTTACCCTGGCGCTGGGCATCGGAGCAAATTCCGCGATTTTCAGCGTGGTGAATGCGGTTCTCGTGCGTCCCCTGCCCTATCCCCAACCGCAGCAGTTGATGCTGCTGCGCGAGACTTCGCTGCAAGGGGAGAGTTCGGTCTCCTATCCCAACTTCCTCGACTGGAAGGCCGGGAGCCGGTTGTTCGAATCCATGGCCGCGTCGCGCTCCGATAGCTTCAACCTCACCGGGAGTGGTGAGCCGGAACGGATGCCGGGAAGGATGGTGTCCGCAGGCTGGCTGGAGACGCTGGGAATTCGCCCCGCGCTGGGCCGTCCCGTCTCCCCGCAGGAGGACAAAAAAGGCGCCAGCCCGGTGGTCATGATCAGCCACGCCCTGTGGCAGCGCCGATTTGCGGGCGATCCCAACATCCTCGGCAAATCCATCTGGTTGAACGGACTGAGCCACACGGTGATTGCCGTGTTGCCCGAGAATTTCCAGCACTACTCTTTTTCTCCCGTGGACGTCTATGTACCCATCGGGGCCGAATTGCGCGTCCGCGAGCGCGACAATCATCCCGGCATTTCCGTGCTTGCGCGGTTGCGCCGCGGCGCAACCCTCCAGCAGGCCCGCGCGGAGATGGCCACGGTCGCCGCGGCCATCGAGAAGCAGTACCCGGAGTTGAATCGCGGGCGCGGAGTGAAAATTACGCCCCTGCGCCAGAACGTGCTGGGAGACGTGCAGCCCGCGCTGGTGGTGCTGCTCGGAGCCGTGGGCATGGTCCTGCTGATCGCCTGCGCCAATCTCTCCAACCTCCTGCTGGCGCGCGGGGCTGCGCGGCAAAAAGAAATCACCATCCGCCAGGCCCTGGGAGCGGGCCGCGGGCGATTGGTGCGCCAGCTTTTGACGGAGAGCCTGCTGCTCTCCCTGGCCGGGGGAATGATGGGCCTGGCCCTCGCGGCCTGGCTGGTTGAGGCGGTGCGCGCCTTTCCGCCGGCCAACATTCCGCGCGTCGAACAGACTCGCGTGGACGCCGCGGTCATCGGCTTTACTCTCCTGCTCGCCGTGCTTACCGGGCTCATCTTTGGGCTGGCTCCGGCTCTTCGAGCCTCCGCGCTCAACCTGGTGGCCTCTCTGAAGGGCGCGTCCGGCCGGGCCAGTGGCACGCTGCGTCACCAGCGGCTTCGCCGCGGGTTGATGGTCAGCGAATTTGCGCTCACTCTGGCGCTGCTGGTCAGCGCCGCGCTCCTGCTGGAAAGCTTTGCCCACATGAGCGGAGTCAATCCCGGCTACGACCCCCATCGCTTGCTCAGCATGGTGATTTCGCTGCCGGAGGCGAACTATCAGGGGCGCAAGCCGCTCGATTTCTTCGAGCAGTTGCGGCGCCGCGCCGCCCGCCTGCCGCAAGTGCAGGCCGTCGCGTACACCAACGACCTGCCGTTCTATAGCGACGACGAAGAAACGTTTCTCGCCGAGGGCATGGCCGTTCCCAAAGCCGGAGAATTTCCCCTGGCCGTGGAATACGTGGTCAGCCCCGGTTACTTCCAGACCATGAGGATTCCGCTCGTGGCCGGGCGCGTCTTCTCCGAATCCGACGCCGAGGGAAAATCGCTCTACGTCGTCATCGACGAAAACCTGGCGCGCAGGTTTTTCGCCGGCGATGCGTTGGGAAAACACATTCGTTTCCCGGGAGACGATTCGCCGCCGCCGATGCAAATCATCGGCGTGGTGGGCCATGTGACGCACTACAGCCTGGACGGCGAAGAAGTGACTCCCTACCAGATGTATTTCGCCTACCCGCAGATTCCGGAACCATTCCTGTACCGCGCGGGCAGCATGATGGGCCTGCTGGTGCGCACCAGCGGCGATCCCAATGCCCTCGCCCCGGCCGTCCGCGCCCAGGTGCAGGGGCTGGACCCCAACCTCCCGGTCTATTCCGTCCAAAGCATGGAGGACCGCATGGCGGAATCCATCGCCCCGCAGCGGTTTTCCACGCTGCTGATCGCGTCCTTCGCCGCGCTGGCCCTCCTGCTGGCGGCCGCGGGCCTTTTCGGCGTGATTTCCTATTCCGTCTCCCAGCGCACCCAGGAGATTGGGATCCGTATGACCCTGGGCGCGGAACAGCGCAGCGTGCTGCGCCTGGTCGTGGGCGAAGGTCTGAAGCTCGCCCTGGCCGGCATGGGCGTCGGACTCGCCGCCAGCCTGGCGCTCACCCGCTTTCTGGCCAGCCAGCTCCACGGCGTGGGCCCCACCGACCCCGCCACGTTTGCCGGAGTTGCGCTGCTGCTCACCGCCGTCGC
Source organism: Binatia bacterium (assembly GCA_035517515.1). Classification (GTDB taxonomy): domain Bacteria; phylum Acidobacteriota; class Terriglobia; order Acidiferrales; family UBA7541; genus JOPF136. Next base: position 5,831 of record DATIYQ010000269.1, on the reverse strand, counting down.
CGTGCTGGCCTGCTGGCTGCCCGCGCGCCGCGCCACGCGCGTGGACCCGCTGGTGGCCCTGCGCTATGAGTGACCCGGTGACTCGGTTCCGGAGAACACCATGACGAATCTCAGCCAGGACATTCGCTTTAGCCTCCGCATGCTGCGGAAGAATCCCGGCTTCACCACCGTCGCCATACTCACCCTCGCCCTGGGCATCGGAGCAAACACCGCGATCTTCAGCCTGATTGATGCGGTCATGCTCCGGCTGCTGCCGGTGGAGCGGCCGGAAGAGCTCCTGCAAATCGGCATGATGACCCCGAAATTTGGAAACGGAGGACCTCGCACCACTTACACCAACCCGCTGTGGGAAGAGCTGCGCGACCATCAGGACGTCTTTTCCGGACTTCTCGCCTGGGGAAGCAGCAGCTTCAATTTGGCGCAGGGCGGCGTGGTGCAAAATGTCCGCGGGATCTATGCCAGCGGCGGCTATTTCGCGGCGCTGGGCGTGCAGCCCGCCGCGGGAAGATTGCTCACCGTCAATGACGACAAACGCGGGTGCGCCGGAGTCGCGGTGCTCAGCTACGGCTTCTGGCAGGAACACTTCGGCCGGGCGGCGAGCGCCATCGGCACCACCATTCCCCTCGAAGGACATCCATTCGAAATCGTCGGTGTATCCGCACCGGGTTTTTTCGGCGCCGAGGTGGGCAAATCATTTGACGTGGCCACACCAATCTGTTCGGAGGCAATCCTGGAAGGTAAAAACTCGGCGCTCGATCGGAGATCGAGCTGGTGGTTCCGCGTGATGGGGCGGCCGAAGCCCGGCCTGAGCGGCGAGCAGATTGCAGCGCGTCTGGCCGTCCTCTCGCCGCAAATCTTCGCCGCCACGGTGCCCGCAAACTGGAATCCAGCCCAGCAGGCCAGCTTTCGCAATTGGCAACTGGTGACCCTGCCGGGCTCGACCGGTCTTTCCCAATTGCGCCGCGCGTATGACCTGCCGCTCAAGCTGCTCATGGGCATCGCCGGCCTGGTGCTGCTGATCGCTTGCGCGAATATCGCCAGCCTGATGCTGGCGCGCGCCGCCGCTCGCCGCAAGGAGATTGCTGTGCGCCTGGCCGTGGGCGCCTCCCGCCTGCGCCTGGTGCGGCAGTTGCTCACCGAGTGTGTGGTGCTTTCGGTTTCCGGCGCATTCCTGGGAATTCTTGTGGCCCAGTGGGCCAGCCGCCTGCTGGTCCGTTACATCTCCACCGGGAACAACAAGCTGTTCCTGGACCTCGCCCTCGACGCCCGCGTGCTCGCCTTCACCGCCGGCGTGGCCGTTCTCACCGGTCTGCTCTTCGGTGTTCTTCCGGCGTTTCGCTCCACCCGCGTTTCCCTGGCCGGAGTGATGAAGGGAGAAGCCGCGCAGGGCACGGGCAGAGACGCGTTGTTCCGCTCCGGCCGGTGGACCGTGGCGGTGCAGGTGGCCATTTCCCTGGTGCTGGTGGTGACCGCGGGACTATTTGTGCGCAGCTTCGCGAACCTGGCGACTCTGGATGTGGGATTCGATCGTACCAACGTGCTGATTGCGGTCATGGACATGCACAACGCCAATCTGCCAAACGCCCAGCGGGCCGCCGCGTCCGACGAAATTTTGCGCCGCGTCCGGGCACTTCCGGGTGTGATCCTCGCCAGCCAGTCGATGGTCACCCCGGTGAGCGGCGCCACTTGGGACGACATGATCGTGGTGGAAGGCCCCAACGCGCCCACGGGCAACGATTCGGACGTGTACATCAACCACATCGCTCCCGGGTATTTCGCCACCATGCGAACGCCCCTCCTCGAAGGACGTGACTTCAACGAACGCGACACGGGTGAAATTCCCCGCGTGGTGATCATCAATCAGGCCCTGGCCCGGAAGTTCTTCCCCGGCGTGGATCCGCTCGGCAAGACCATCCGCAGGTTCGCGACCGCCACCACGCTTTCCGACCCCATCGAAATCGTTGGCATCGCCCGGGACGCGAAGTATGAATCGCTGCGCGAGGATTTCCCGCCCACGGCTTACTTCCCCCTGAGGGAATTGCCGGGTGGAACGGAACATTCGCATCTGCTGATTCGGACTCAATTGCCTCCTGCCCTCATGACTCGCGCGGTGGAGCAGGCCGTGGCGGGCGTGAACAAATCCATCTCGCTCGAATTCCGCACGCTGGCGCAACAAGTGAACGATTCCATCGTGCAGGAGCGCATGTTGGCGACGCTTTCCGGATTCTTCGGCGCGCTGGCTCTGCTGCTCGCCATGATCGGCCTCTACGGCGTGCTCGCTTACCTCGTCTTGCAGCGTCAAAAAGAGATCGGCATCCGCATGGCGCTGGGGGCGCAGCGCCGCGCCATTTGGCGGCTGGTGATGCGGGATGTTGGCCTGCTTCTGCTGGCAGGGATTGCCGCAGGGGCTGGAATGGCCTGGGTGGCCACGCGCTACGTCGAAAGTCTGCTCTTCGGCCTGCGCGCTCACGATGCAGGCACGATCTCGCTGGGCATCGCTCTGCTCGTCGCGGTCGCCCTCCTGGCCAGCTACCGCCCCGCGCGCCGCGCCATGCGCGTGGACCCGCTGGTGGCCCTGAGATACGAATGAACCGGTCTCTCATTTGCGGAGGATTTCAGCCATGAGCAACTTGCTCCAGGACGTGCGCTACGCGCTGCGCGGGCTGGCCAAAAGTCCCGGATTCGCCACCGTCGCCCTGCTCACCCTGGGCCTGGCCATCGGCGCCAACACCTCCCTCTTCTCCGTGGTCAATGGCGTGCTCCTGAACCCGCTCCCGTATCCCCATCCCGAAGAACTCGTCCGCCTGCACGAGAGCAAGGTCAATTTCGCCACCGGCTCCATCTCCTATCCGAATTTCCGCGACTGGCAGCGCGAAAACCGCACCTTTGCGGCCATGGCCCTCTCGCGCGGCAACGGCGCCAACCTCACCGGCATCGGTGAGCCGGAGCGCGTAAAAATTCAATTTGTGACCTCGGATTTCTTCTCCCTTCTGGGCGTCACTCCCGTGCTCGGCCGGCTCTTCACCGCGGGGGAAGACGAGATTGGGCGGCCGGCCATCGCCATCGCCGGCGAAGGCTTCTGGAACCGCAAACTCGGAGGCCGCCCGGACGCGCTCGGCAAGGCCCTGACCCTGGACGGAACCAGCTTCACCCTGGTGGGCGTGATTCCCGCAAAGTTTGATCTGCGCGTCGGCAGCTTTGCCCCCGCCGATCTCTACTTGCCTCTGGGCCAGTGGGGCAATCCGCTGCTGCAACTGCGTACCTCCGGCCTGGGACTTCATGGCATCGGCCGCCTCAAACCCGGCGTCACTCCGGAGCAGGCCCAGGCGGATTTGGACTCCGTGGCCCAGCACCTCGAGCGCGTCTATCCCGACGCCAACAAAGGGGTCGGAGCGCGCGTCTTCCCGCTGCGGCAGGAGATGCTGGGCAGGATTCGCCCCTTTCTGCTGGTGTTGCTGGCCGCGGTCGGATTCGTCCTGCTGATTGCCTGCGTCAACGTCGCCAATCTCATGCTGGCGCGCGCTTCCAGCCGCGCTTCGGAATTTGCCGTGCGCGCGGCCCTGGGCGCCAGCCGCGCGCGGTTGATCCGCCAACTGCTGGCGGAAAGCGCCGTGCTCGGTCTGCTCGGTGGCGGGCTGGGATTGTTGCTGGCCTCCTGGGGAACGCATGTGGCCCTGGACCTGCTCCCCATCTCTCTGCCCCGTGCCGCGGAAGTGGCCGTGGACGCGCGGGTCCTTCTGTTCACGCTGCTGGTTTCGCTTCTCGCCGGGTGTCTTTTCGGACTGTTCCCTGCGCTGCAGCTTTCCGGAAAAGGCGTGCAGGAAGCTCTCCAGGCCGGAGGCCGCGGCGCCGTGGGCGGGCGGCATCGCGCCCACGGAGTCTTTGTTGTGGTCGAGATGGCTTTGGCCCTGGTGCTCCTCTGCGGCGCGGGTCTGATGATTCGCACCCTCGAACGCTTGTGGAATGTGAACCCCGGTTTCGACGCGCGCGGAGTCATAACCTTCGGCGCTTCCCTGCCGCCCTCCCTGCACACGGCCAGCGCGGACCAGGTCCGTGCCGCCTTCCGCGAATTCGATGCCCGGCTCGCCGCCGTGCCCGGCGTGAAGGCCCTCTCCGTTTCCTGGGGCGCCCTGCCGCTCTATTCCGACGACGAGCGGCTGTTCTGGATGGAAGGCCAGCCGCGGCCCTCCAGCCCCAACGACATGAATTGGGCCCTCAGCTACGTGGTCGAACCCGGCTACCTCCAGACCATGCAGCTTCCGCTTCTGCGCGGCCGCTTCTTCACGGAAAAAGACAACGAGCTTTCCGCCCCCGTCGTCGTGGTGGACGAGTTGCTCGCCCGCAAGTATTTCGGCGACGCCAATCCCCTGGGCCGCCACATCCAGATCGATAGCGACCCCGGCCTGCCTCCGCAGCTCGCCGAAATCGTCGGCGTCGTCGGCCACGTCAAGCAATGGGGGCTGGATTCCGACGACGCGCAGAAGCTGCGCGCGCAGTTGTATACCCCGTTCCTGCAGCTCCCAGACCGCGCCATGGTGCTGGCCGCGCCCGGAGTGGACGTGCTGGTGCGCAGCGAACTGCCGCCCCAGGCCCTGTTTGGAACGTTGCGTCAAACCAGCCGGCGCCTCAGCAACGAACACGTGCTCTACGGCCTGCAAACCATGGAGGAGATCATCGCGGAAACCCTCTCCACCCGCCGCTTCACCATGGCCCTGCTCGTCGCCTTTGCCCTGGCCGCCCTGGCGCTGGCTACCCTGGGCATTTACGGGGTGATTTCCTTCCTGGTGGGACGGCGCACGCGTGAATTCGCCATCCGCCTGGCCCTGGGCGCGCAACGCGGCGAACTGCTGCGCCGCGTGCTGGGCGATGGAGCGCGCATGGTTCTGGTGGGCGTGGCCGTGGGCCTGCTGGCCGCGCTCGGCTTGACGCAATTGCTCACGCGCTTCTCCCTGCTCTTCGGCGTGAGCGCCACCGACCCGGCAACATTTTTCCTGGTGGCCGCGTTACTGATTCTGGTGGCCGTGGCGGCGTGCCTGGTGCCGGCCTATCGCGCCACCCGCGTGGATCCCCTGGTCGCGTTACGGTACGAATGATGGCCGCTGACTCGTCCCGAAGACTCGGGAACGGTGACTGGTGCTCCCCGGGGAGGGAGCGGATTCTGCCGGAGAAACAGGTGGGCCGAAGATCGCCCCCCTCGATATTCCGGCTTGCCACGGCAGATTCCGCGCCCTTCCAACACCAGTCACCCGTCCCGAGCCGGCAATCCGAGGAGAGACGATGAATAACTTCCTGCAGGACCTGCGTTATGCCCTGCGCGCGCTGGCAAAAAATCCCGGCTTCGCCGCCGTTGCCCTGCTCACCCTGGCGCTGGGCATCGGGGCCAATACCGCCATCTTCAGCGTGATTAATGCCGTGCTCCTGCGCGCCCTGCCCTACCCGGAGCCGCAGTCCCTGGTCGCCATCCGCGGCACCAACGACAAAACCGGCGAATTCGGCCGCGCCCTCAGCTATCCCGATTTCGAGGATCTGCGCGCGCGCAGCAAATCGCTCGAATCCCTGGCGGTCACCGACAACACCTCGCTCACCTTGAGCGGCTCTGGCGATCCCGTGCACCTGAATGCCGGTGTGGTCTCCGCAGACCTCTTCCGCACTCTGCGCGTCACTCCGCGGCTCGGCCGCGCCTTCCTGCCGGAGGATGACCAGCCCGGCACGCGCGTGGTGCTGCTCAGCGACCGCTTGTGGCGCCAGCGCTTCGGTGCAGACACCGGAATCGTGGGCCGCGGCGTCACCTTGAACGAGCGCAGCTACACCATCGTCGGCGTGCTCCCGCC
>DATIYQ010000268.1:0-5238 GCA_035517515.1 Binatia bacterium | reverse complement strand
GCGCTCGGTAAAGAGATGGGCGCCTACGCGGGCGGCTTCATGGGCGGTTCTGCAGGTTTGACGGGCGCCACCGTGGCCTCTCTGGCTATCCCCGGCATCGGTCTGGTGTTCGCTCTGGGCGTTGGCGCCACCGCTCTGCTGGGCTGGATCGGGGCCGGGACCGGCGCGGCCGTGGGGAAAGCGATCTCGGAAGGCAGCGGCGTGCTCCAGCCGACCGCGGGCGTTCAGTCCGCCGAAGACGCCGCGTTTTTCCGTGAGGTGTTGAAAGAGGGGCGCTCCCTGATCGTCGTGCGCACGGAGTCCCACGGCACAGCCGCTTCCGCCTGCGGCGTACTGGACCGGCTGGGAATTGGGATGCATGGACGCACCCCGGGGAAGATGCAGACCTCGACCCGCCAGGTCGCTGGGGTCTCCGTGGTGGACGTGAAAGGGCGGGTCACACTGGGAGAAGGGAATGTGATGCTGCGGGAGGTGATCCGCGGCTTGCTCGAGAACGGAAATAAAAAGCTCCTGCTCAATCTGAAAGACGTGGATTACATGGACAGTTCCGGCCTGGGCGAGCTGGTGAAAAGCTTCACCACCGTCAAGAACCAGGGCGGGCAATTGAAGCTGGTCAACTTGAATGATCGCGTGCGCGACCTCCTCAAGGCCACCAGCCTCATTCTGATCTTCGAGGTCCACCAGGACGAGTCCGGCGCAATCCAGTCCTTCCGCGGCTAAACTCTCCCCGCGGCGCCGTTCGAGGGGTCAATTTCCCGGTTGGAAAGCAGGTTGCCGCCCGATGGTTCTCCGGACAGCCCGACTTCGCTGTGCGCCGAGTTTCGCCTGAAGCCACTGTCACTTCTTACAGATTTGGAACGGACCACGGATCGCTACACTGCTTGGCGGCTGGCCGCCCTGCGGCGGCGATTCCGATCGCAAAAAACGGTACCAGCGGGCTGGCCCCATTTCGGCCAGCTTCGGCCTGCGCCATGGGCGATACCAGTCACCACTCCTTATTCTTCCAAATGGGCCGATCTTTTGATGGCAAGAGCCAGTATGCTGGCACCGCCGAGATTGCGGCGAGGAGGCAAGTAGAGTGGAGAGCACTGCAAGCCGGGGACAGAGGCCATCGGGCCGTGCCCAGACCCTCGCTCTGGCGCTCGGGTGGCTTGCGCTGGTTCCCCTTGCGGTTTGGGCCGTCGCGGCCCTCTGTTTCGACGTGCGCATCGCCTGGTTGCGGTATCCCGCCGCCGGCGTCTTCGTCCTCTCCGTTCTCGCGGTTCTGTTTCTGGTCCAGCGGTCCTGGATGCGTCTGCTCGGCTGCGCCGCCTGCTGCGGAATCGTGCTGCTCTGGTGGTTCTCCCTCCAGCCCTCGAACCAAGGCCAATGGCAAGCGGACGTTTCCCGCACCGCCTGGGCGGAGCGGCACGGAAATCAGGTGGTGATCCACGATCTCCGCAACTGCGACTATCGCGCCGAGTTCGACTACACCTGCCGCTGGGAAACGCGCAGCTTCGATCTTTCCCAGCTCCGCGGCGTGGACGCCTACGTCGTCTACTGGGGCTCTCCCTGGATCGCCCATACCATGCTCAGTTTCCAGTTCGGGGAAAACGCCTGGCTTCCTTTCTCCATCGAGACGCGCAAGCAGGTGGGCCAGTCCTACTCCGCGCTGCTGGGATTTTTCCGCCAGTACGAATTGATTTACATCGCCTCCGACGAGCGCGACCTCGTGCGCCTGCGCACCAACTATCGCAAAGGCGAAGACGTTTACCTCTATCACTTGACCGCGGATCCGGTGCGTGCGCGCGAGCGCTTTCTGGAGTATCTCGGCCGGATCAACGATCTCCATGAAACGCCGGAGTGGTATAACGCGCTCACCCGCAATTGCACCACCAGCATCTTTTCCCAGCGCGTCGCCACCGCCGGCGCGGTTCCGGTCCTCCCGGAGTTGAACTGGCGTGTCTTTCTCAATGGCAAGCTGGACGAGATGGCCTACCGGGACGGGTTGCTGGCCGGCGGACTTCCCTTCGAGGAATTGAAGCGCCGCGCCTACATCAATCCCGCAGCCCAGGCCGCGGATCAGGATCCGGACTTTTCTCGGAAAATCCGCGAAGGACGTCCTGGATTTCAGTTCGCCGCGCCCGCTGGTGCCGCGCGCACCGATCATCCGTAAACTGGCTGCAAAGAAGAGTGGCCAACGCGGGGGAGGGGATCCCCTGACTCGGGCCAGCCTGCGCTGGGCCATGCGCTGCGGAACGCAGGCCGGCCGGAATCAGGTTATAAAACCTGGGGCGGCTTGCTCCGTTATTCCGCTGCCGGAGCCGCCGCTTCCGTCTGCTTCCGGATCGGGATGACCCCGGGAACCAGCCAGTTGTTCCACATCTCGTCCACCTGGCTCTGGAAGTAGGCGATATCTTCTTCGGTGAAATGAGCGAAGCGGCCCTGCTTGAGCAGGTAGTCCGCCACCGGCAGCCTCTTGAAACGGCCCTCGGCGATCTGGCGCGTCTTCCCGTACAGCTTCACCTCTCCCTTTTCCACTTCGTAGAGCGGCCAGATGCCGGTGTTCACCGCCAGATTGCCCATTTCGTGCGACAGGATGGGGTCGTAGTCCCAGCCCTTGGGGCACGGGTTCAGGCAATGGATGAACGTGGGTCCGCCGATGGAGAGCGCGCGGCGCACCGCGTTCATCGCCTGCAGCGCATAGGTGGTGGTGACCGTGGCCACGTATTTGCACTGCGGATGTCCGGCCACCATCAATCCCGCCACGTTCTTCTTCCAGCGGTTGTTCATGATGCGCTTCACCTTGCCCGGCGTGCTGAACGAAGTGTTGGCGCCATAGGGCGAGGTGCCCGAAACCTGGATGTCCGTGTTGGCGTAGGTCTCGTTGTCATACATCACGATCAGCAGGTTGTAGTCCGCGTGGGTGAGTGTGGCGGAGATCGCCGCCAATCCCATGTCCGCGCCGCCGCCGTCGCCGCAGAAGGCGATCACGTTGATCGGCTCGTCTTTGAACACGCCCTTGCGCATCAGCGCGCGCAGCGCCGCGGCCGTGCCCAGCGCGCTGGAGCCGGCGGCCCCAAGCTGCGTGTGCATCCACGGCACGCCCCACACCGTTGAGTAGTAGGACGTGTTGGCCACGTACATGCACCCCGTGGCCCCGGTGATGATCGTGCGCGGCCCGGCGGCTTTGGCCAGCAGGCGCATGAACTGCGCGGATTCGCATCCCTCGCAGGTGCGGTGGCCGGAGGTGAAGTATTCCCCGTAGGGAACCTTCTTGACCCCCTTGAAGGCTTCCAGCTCTTGCGTCGGCTTGGTGGTTACGAAGGTGCTCATGGGTTCATGTCCTTTCGATGATGGGAGAGCGCCGGAAGCGCTTCATCCCCGCAGCCCGATCCATTGTGTCAGCGGCTGGGGCTTCCCACTGGCCGCCTGGAAGGTGAGTTCCGTGATGCGTTCCACGTCCGGCACGGTCACTTCGCGCCCGCCCAGCCCGCAGAGGAAATCGAGCACCGGCGGCCGCGTGCTGGCATGGGTGTACATGGCCGAACGCAGCTCCGTGGCCACTACGCCGCTCAAATCCGGAGAGCCCAGCGACAGGTCGCGTTCGATCACCCCCACCGCCTTGAAGCGCTCCAGGCACTTGGCGATTTCCGCGCCGGCAAACGGCCGGAACCAGCGCAGCCGCACAAAGCCCACTTTCTTGCCCTGCTGGCGCAGTTTGTTGATGGCCACCTTCACCGGCGTGGAGAGCGTGCCCATGCCCAGCAGCACCACCTCCGCGTCTTCCGTCTTGTATTCTTCAAAGAACGGGTTGCCATACTTCCGCCCGAAGATGCGCTCGAACTCCGCATAGACTTCGCGAATCACGCCCGGGGCGCGCTCCGTGACGGCGTAGTTCTGGCGCCGCATCTCCATCACCCAATCTTCGTTGGCCTGCGGGGCCACGGAGATCACGTTGTCGGGATGCAGCAGCAGGTCGCCCCGGTCGTAGCGCGGCAGGAATTTCTTCACCTGCTCGGCCGTGGGCACCTTCACCAGCGCCTGGGAATGGGTCAGGAAGGCGCCGTCGCAGCTGATGGCCAGCGGCACAAACATCCGCCGGTCTTCCGCCACCCGGTAGGCGATCAGCGCGGTGTCCAGCGCCTCTTGCGCGTTGTCCACCCACACCAGCATCCACCCCAGGTCGCGGACCGACAGCGCGTCGTTGTGTTCCACGCCGAAGGCTCCGGGATCGTCCAGCGTGCGATTGCCCACCAGGGCAACCAGCGGGATGCGCAGCGCCGGAGTCACCGTGAGCGCCTCCATGGCATACATCCAGCCCACGCCGCTCGAGCCGCAGAATGTGCGGGCGCCGCAGGCGGAGGCGTGCTTGACGATCTCAAACTGCGAGTGTTCGCCTTCCGCCACGATGAATTCGCAGTCCAGCTCGCCATCGGCCACCAGTTGGCTCATGTACTGCATCACCGTGTCGTAGGGCCGGATGGGATACGCGGTGACCACGTCCACGTTGGCCAGCTTGCAGGCGACTGCAATGGCTTCCGCGCCGGTGATCAGGGCTTCCTGTTCGACGGGCCGCTTCGTTTCTTGTACCGGGGCTGTTAGCGTTGCCATTTCCGTCTCCTTTGACCGGCCTCAGCCGTTCTTCGCGATTTCCAGCGCCTGGGGAACCTGCTCCGCATACTGCCCGCGGTAGCGGAAGCCGTGCGAGCGGTCCTTCTCCGCCTCCGCGGTGGCGATGGTCGTCCCCAGCCATTCCAGGTACCCGCACTTGTCCTGCCGGTACGCCGCCCACTGGCTGTCGTTGTTGTGGAACGCGGTCTCGCTCACCATGGTGATGCAGTGCTCCACCGGGCACACCTCCTGGCAAATCCCGCAGCCGCAGCACGCGGCCAGATTCGCGTCGTAGGTGCCGTCCGGGGTCACATCAAAGGAAGCATCGGGACAATTCAGCCAGCACAGCGTGCACTTGGTGCAGGTCTCGAAGTTGATCACCGGGCGCTGCGACCGCGTGGTGTATTTCAGGAAGCGGTCGTTGCGCGCCGGGCGGAATCCGCCCAGCTTGTGCGTCACCGGATCCTCGATCGGCCCGCCCTGTGGCTGGCCGGAAATGCTGGTGCCCAGGCGCATGTCCTGCCACTGCGGCAGCGTGTAGCGGCGCAGCGGCTCTGCATTGCCCTGGCCCGGCGCCACCTCGATGGCCGTGAAGCGCTCGTAGGCGTTGCGCGCGGAGACGAGCTTCGTGGCATTCTTGATTTT
>DATIYQ010000267.1:0-2378 GCA_035517515.1 Binatia bacterium | reverse complement strand
ATCGAAGTGAACCTGGAAGAAACTCCGTTCAGTCAGTTCGCGCATGTCTCGTTGCGCGGCAAGTGCGGTGAGTTGCTGCCGCAGATCATTCGCGTCCCGCCCTGCCCGGAACCGCTGATATGAAACTCGCCTACTTCGATTGTTTCTCCGGGGCCAGCGGCGACATGCTGCTGGGCGCGCTCGTGGACGCCGGCCTGGAGCTCGCCAGGCTGGAGGCCGACCTGCGCCGCCTGCCGCTCGTGGATTGGTCCATCCGTGCGGAGAAAACGAAGAAGAAGGGAATCGCCGCCACCCAAGTGCGCGTCACCAGCGGCGAGCACCATCCCCACCGCGGCCTTTCTGAAATTCTGCGCATCATTGAGAGTGGCCGCGAGGCCGGACTCGCGCCGCGCGCCGCCGAGCGCGCCGCGCAGATTTTTCAGCGCCTGGGCGAGGCGGAAGCGAAGATTCACGCCGTGCCGGTCGAAGAAATCCACTTCCACGAAGTCGGCGCCGTGGACGCCATCGTGGATATTTGCGGCGCTGCCATTGGCTTCGAGTTGCTGGGCATCGAGGATTTTTACGCGTCGGCGCTCAACGTGGGCGGCGGCCGCATCGAAGTGGCCCATGGCGTGATGCCCGTTCCCGCGCCGGCCACCGCGGAATTGGTCAAAGGTGTGCCCACGTATTCCACCGGAATCGAGCGCGAACTGCTCACGCCCACCGGCGCCGCCATCCTGACCACGGTGGTTCGCCGCTTTGGTCCCCAGCCGCCCATGAACGTCGCCGCCATCGGTTACGGCGCCGGCCAGGCGGAATTGCCCAGCCAGGCCAACGTGCTGCGCCTGTTCGTCGGAGAAGCTACCGCGGATGCGGCCTCCTGCGATGAAACCATCACCGTGATCGAAGCCAGCGTGGACGACCTGAATCCGCAGGTGTACGCCTATTTTGCCGAGCGTGCCCTGGCCGCCGGCGCCCTGGACGTTTCTTCCGCGCCGCTGCAAATGAAAAAGGGCCGCCCCGGCCAGTTGGTCACCGTGCTTTCGCCTCCGGACCGCGCCGGCGCCCTGATGGACCTGGTCTTCCGGGAGACCACCACGATCGGCGTACGCTCCTGGGATGCCCGGCGCCGCGTGCTGGCGCGGGAGATGCTGCGCGTGGAAACACCGTATGGCTCCGTGGCCATGAAGATTGCCCGCGCCAATGGCCGCGTGCTCAACGCGGCGCCGGAATTCGAAGACTGCCGCCGCATCGCCCTGGAACGCAATGTCCCGCTGAAGCAGGTGCAGGCCGCGGCCAACGCTGCGTTCCAAAAACTCACCGGGAACGATACACTGTAAAGCTTCGCGCCGCCGTTCAGGCTCCGGGGGGAATGCCGTTTTGGCGAAGTTCTATCTGACCACGCCGATTTACTACGTCAACGCGCGGCCGCACATTGGCCACACGTATACGACGATTGTCGCGGACACCATCGCGCGTTACCGGCGCATGCGCGGCGACGACGTGGTGTTTCTGACCGGCACCGACGAGCACGGCCAGAAGGTGGAGCGCTCCGCCCGCGCCGCCGGCACCACCCCACAGGAGTATGCGGACCGCATTTCGCGCGAGTATCGCACGCTGTGGGACCAGCTCGACCTGAACTACAACCGGTTTATCCGCACCACGGAATGGCGCCACGAGCGCGCGGTGCACAATCTGCTGTGCAAAGCGCGCGACCGCGGCTTCATCTACAAGGGCTTCTATGAAGGTCTGTATTGTGTTTCCGACGAATTCTACGTGGACGAGCCCACGCCGGAAGGGAATTGCCCGCTCTGCGGCCGCGCCCTGGAGAAAATCCGCGAGGAAAATTACTACCTCAAGCTTTCTGAGTTTACGGATCGCCTGCTGCGCCTCTACGCGGAGCAACCCCAATTCATCCAGCCGGAGGCGCGGCGCAACGAGGTGATCAGCTTCGTGCGCGGCGGCCTGCGCGACCTCTCCCTCAGCCGCACCTCCGTCAAATGGGGCATCCCCTGGCCGGACGACGAGAAGCACGTCATCTACGTGTGGTTCGACGCGCTCACCAGCTACATGAGCGGCGTAGGCTACGGCGACGACGAGGTGCAGTATGAAAAGATCTGGCCCGCGGACCTGCATCTGATCGGCAAGGAAATCCTGCGATTCCACGCGGTCTATTGGCCGGCCATGCTGATGGCCGCGGATGAACCGCTGCCCAAACAGGTGGTCGCTCACGGCTGGTGGACGTTTGAAGGCGAAAAGATGTCCAAATCGCGCGGCAATATCCGCATGGCCCAGCCTGCTGCCACCGTGCTGGGCGTGGATGCGCTCCGCTACTTCCTGCTCCGCGAAATGGTCTTCGGGCAGGACGGCAGCTTCAGCCTCGACTCCCTGGTCACGCG